>JAFMMO010000202.1 GCA_017859655.1 Pseudomonadota bacterium
CACGAGGGCAAGACCGGGGTGGAGCGGAAGCGTCGTGGCGATGAGGATCCCGACTTCTGGGGGGTCCCGGTCGAGTCGAAGAACGTCGTCTTCGTCATCGACACCTCCGGCTCCATGCGCTACGTGATGAAGACCGACATTCCGGGCCTCGCGCGGGGGGACGGGAGCGACACGGGACAGGGGAGCGGCGGGGGCAACATGACCGCCGAGCAGCGTCGCCTCGCCGAGTTCTGGATGCGGATCAACATGGCGAAGCGCGAGCTGGTCCGCGTGATCGGCGCGCTCGGCAAGGACGCGTTCTTCAACTGCGTCCAGTTCAACACTGTGACCTCCCGCTCCTTCAAGTCCGCGAAGCCGGGCTCGAACCCCACCAAGAAGAGCGCCTTCAAGTGGGTCGAGGGGATCAAGCACAAGGGGAACACCGCGACCTTGGAAGCGCTCCTCGAGGCGTTCAACGCGGATGCCCGCACCAACACCATCTACTTCCTCTCCGATGGCCTCCCGTCGAAGGATGGCAAGACGAACGACCCCACGGGGCCGATCCTCGAGCGCCTCTTCAAGGAGAACCGCTTCCGCAAGATCAAGATTCACACCTTCGGCTTCGACCCCGTGCCGTATCCGGACGGCGGGCAGCCGAACCCGGATCTCGTCATGGCGAATGACTGGCTGAAGAAGCTGGCCGAGGCGACCGGCGGGAAGTTCACGATCATGAAGGTGGATCCCCGTCGCACGCCGGACAACCCGAACGGGGACTGACCCGCAGGGGCCGGGCGCGCCTCCTCGAGGACCGCGAAGGCAAGGAGAGCCGGGCGGGAGCAGCTGCTCCCGCCCGGCTCTTCTCATCGGGTCGGGCAGAGAGAAGGGCGGAGGGGAGGGACGCACCCTCCGACCTCCGCCCGTGCTGGAATAAATGCAGGTTCGGGACTCCCGCCTCGCTCAGAGGCAGAGGAGGGTGTCCGGCGTCGGGTCGAGGCCCGGGTCCGGGAAGGGCGCGGCGGGCGCCGCTCCCGCCTGAAAGAGGTAGGTGAGCAGGAGGACCGGGTCCGCGAGGTCGAGGCGGCCGTTGTCGTCGATGTCCCCCGCGTCGAGGCAGGGGATCGGCGGCCCCCCCGCGAAGAGCGCGTCGAGGAGCTGGATCGGGTCGCTGATGTCGAGCCCTCCGTCCATGCTGATGTCTCCCCGGATGAAGGTGACGATCTCGGGGATCTCGAGGAGGCAGATGGGGCTGCTCGCGGTCGAGGGACCCTGGCGGAGGACGATCGACCACTCGTGGAACCCCGAGGGAGGGGCGAGGTCGATCGTCGAGGTCGCGTCGGGGGGGAGGGTCTCGATCACGCTGCCGTCGCGGAGCACCTCGATCGCGCCGTGGGCGGAGATCGCGGGGAGGGTCCAGGTCAGATGTACGTCCTGCTCGTCCCGCGCGCAGGCGAAGCTCGGCACCGCGACGAGAGGGATCCCGAGGCCGTGGGGGAGGAAGGCCGCGAGGAGCGCCTCGCCGTGGGGAGTGCCGTTCGAGAGGTCACCATCGTCGTCGTCGAGCTCGAGGAGCTCCTGCAGGGTCCCCGGGTCCAGGTCGCCGCTTCCGCCGATCACCCAGGTGAGCCAGAGCTCGGCGGCGGCGAGCGGTCCGTTCACCGGGCCGAGCTCCGCTGCGAGGAGCTGACGGAGATCCCAGAATGCGGCCGAGAGCGGGCGTCCGGACTCATGGGGGCTCGCGCTCGGAATGGGGTAGACCGCCGGCGCGGTGAGGTCCCTGAGGTGGAACCCGATTCCCTGATAGTCGCGGCCGATCCGCGGGTCCCCGAAGAGATAGGCGGCGAAGATGTCGGCGTTCGCCTCCTGCACCTCCAGCTCCGACGATCCGGGGAGCTGCCCATCGAGATGGTGGAACCACTCATGGGCGAGCAGGGTGCCGTAGGCCGCGTTGGCACAGCCGCCTCCGGCTCTCGTGCACTGGATCGTCTGGAAGATGGGGAGGTAGCCGGCGAAGCAGGTGCCCGCGACATTCACATGGACGGAGACAGGCGCGTCCGCGGCCGCCAGTCCCGGGGCGAGGCCGCGGACCCAGGCTCGGGCGAGGCTTGGCACGATGTAGCCGGCGGCCTCCGCGATGGAGAACTCGTCGGCGACGATCCCGAAGGTGGCGGTCTCCACTCCCCCGGCGGGGACGGTGAGGGTGAAGTCGGTGTCCGCCGCCCCCTGATTCATGACATCGGCGTGGGTTCCGACGAGGTTGATCGTCGCGGTCACGGAGCCGCTGACCCCGGGGATGAGCGCGATGCCGTTCTCATCGGTGTGAACGATGGGGTAGCCGAGGGGGAGGACTCTCAGGTCGGGGAGGGGATGGGTGACAAGGGGGGTGCTCGGGGCGAAGGGGCGCCCATCGACGGGGATCCTCCCTTGCGCCGTGATCGCCGTCCCTCCCTCGCGCAGGAGGTCGCGGACCTCGAGGACCTCGCCGCGGTCGGCACCGACCCAGAGCTCGAGCTCGCGGGGGGGCGCGGAGGCGGTCCCGGTCCAATGGATGCGATGCCCGAGGGCGGGAGTCCAGCCTCGGCCGCTGCGGATCCAGCGAAGCTCAGGCCAGCTCTGCGGGGTGATCGTGTGTGCGGGGTTGAGGCCCTGTCGCTCCAGCCAGCGGTCGACGGCGATCCATCGCTCCCGGGGGAGGGGGCCGGGGTCGGCGGTTCCGGTCGGGGGGTGCTCTCCCTGCTCGAGGACGAGGTTCACGCCCGGCCGGTTGATCCGCACCTCTCGTGCGCCGTCGACGAGAATGCCGTGCAGCAGGCGGGGTCGGACCTCGATCTGACGATCCCCGATCTGCGCGGTCGTGGCACTCCCCAACGAGGCTCCCGGCCGGGAGCCTTCATCAATGGTGCCGACCGCCACCCCCGGGGCGCCGAGGGAGAGGACGAGGAGGAGGAGCGGAGACAGGAGGACCGGGGGGGACATGGCGTCCGGTTCCCTTCCGGGGAACAGGCGCGCTGGGGTTGAGGTCCGTCCATTGTACTGTCCGGGTCCGATCTCGCCGGGGCGTCCCGGCAAGACCGGGACCGGAGACGGTTTACGGTCGGGCTCCTCCCCCGTTCAGGGAGTCTCCCGCCGGAGCGGGATCCGAGCCTCGTCTCTTCGGTCGACCTGCTGGCAGAACTCGGAGAACTCCTCCCAGCGATCCGCGGGGACGAGGAAGGGGTGGAGCTCGAGGATCCGCTCGGTGACGAGGCTCCCCTCCTCCTCCCGAATCGTGGAGAGGAAGCGCCCCCAGGGACCCTCGAGGCGCACATCCTCGGGGAGGGGCCCGGCCGCATGCTCGCCGAGCTCGATGGTGATCCGCTCGTAGCTGTAGGTGTCGATGTTCCCGAACACGGGGTGGGTCCGCTCGGAAGTCCGCAGGAGCTGCTTGAGGTCGTTCCCCATCAGGGTGGAGGCGAGGCTGGGCTGACCATCGCGGAGCTGGATGAGGCTCGGCGCCTCGACCGTGAACGCGAGGCGGAGGGGGTCCTCCCGCTCTTCGAAGTTCTCGAACCGACCCTGCTCCACCTTCGATCCCGGGAGGATCTGCTGGAGGAAGGCCCCGACCATCTGGGAGCGCTGGAAGGGCGGCATGTCGCGGACCCGCTCCTTCACCCCCGACCCGCCGAGCGCGCGGATCTCCATCGACCCCTCGAGCCACGGCCTCGCCTCGGTCCCTTCGACGCGAAGTGTGCCGATCATCGCCTGCGCCTCGTCGAGCGGATCCCCGGCGGGGAGGGTGAACCACTCCCCCCCGGTCTCATCGAGCAGGAGGGAGCGGCCTCCCTGCACCTGAATCGGGATCCGCCCCATGCGGGCCATGCGACTCGGGACCTGCACGAAGAAGGGAGTGCCGTCCTCGCCCTCGATGCGCAGGAGGAGGGCGGCGAACGAGGCATCGAGCGGGCTCGACCAGTCCTGCCAGGGGGTCCGGTGGGGGGCGGGAGCGGCGAAGACCCGCTGGAAGGGGATCCCGGCCGCCCGGAGGAGTCCGGCGAGGAGCAGATTCCGGTCTCCGTCCCGCGCGACCCAGGCGGCGGTGGCGCTGGAGGAGCGGCCCGGCCGCGAGATCCGCTCACAGACCTCGTCATAGAGCGCCTGCACCCGGGCCCGGCGCCCCTCGATTCCCTCGAGGATCTCCGCCGCCGCCTCGATCAGGGTCGGGGTCGGACGGTCATCGCGGATCATCCCCGCGGAGATGTCGGGGAGCACCTCGGCCCACTCCACGCGACGGCGGATCTGTGCATTGGGGAGGAGGTGCTCCGGCGGGGGCATGAACGGCTCCGGCTCCGCGCGGGGGGAGCCGTCGATCCGCCAGGCGAGCCGGCGGACTCCGTTCCGGACGGTGCTCTCCGGCTCCGGCGCTCCTCCACGGCGGAGAATCTCCGGGTCCCAGCGGTCGGGGAGGTGGACGATCCACTCGGTGCGGTGGAACGCCACGAGGAAGTTCGGGTCCTGGAAGAAGAAGGGTCCGAGCTCGAGGGCCTGCTCCCGCGGGAGGTCCGCCGAGCGCTCCGTCCGCACCTCGATGAGTGCGCCGGGAGCGAGCCCCGGCAGGGTGAAGCCGCCACCGGAGGAGCCACCGGTCGGCTCGAGGACCACCCCGTCAGGAGTGGTGACGGAGAGCTCGATCACCTCGCCGCTGATGGGGAGCTGGGAGTACTGGTCGACCGCCTGCTGGGACTCGAGGCGAATGATCTGATGGACCATCTCCGTCAGGCCCCCGGCCTCGGTCACGATCGAGACCATCTGATCGAGCAGGAGCACGGCGTTCGCCCCGGGGTAGCTCCCGGTCGGGGGCGCCGATGCGAGGATCTCTTCCCGGTCCCGCGCCTCATCCTGCCAGGGGGGCGGAGGCTGCCGACCGGGGACGGGGGAGCCCGCCGCGAGGTGGGCGATCCGGCGCGCTCGACTCGCATCTCCGGGGTCGAGCTCGCCGGCGCGGCGCAGCGCGGCGAGCGCGGCCTCCGGCTCGCCGGTCTCCAGCCGGAGCTCCGCGAGCTGGTCCCAGGGCTGGGGGTCGTCGGGCTGCCGCTCGATCCAGAGGGGCAGGAGGGACTCCTCGAAGATGTCCGCGACTCCGAAGCGGCGGGCGAAGCGGGTGCGCAGGCGCAGGAGCTGCTCCGCCTCAGGGTAGGCGCGGGCGAGCTGGGAGGTCAGGGCGGCGAGCTTGCCGAGCTCTCCCCGCGCGACATACCCCTCGGCGAGGATCTCGGCGGTCTCGAAGCCCGGCTCCACCTCATGGAGCCGCTGGCGGAGTCGGAAGACCTCGTCCGGCCGGGCGAGGTCGGAGGCGAGGCGGATCCGCCGGCGGAGCACCTCGGGGTGGTCCGGGTCGATCGACTCGAGGGCATCGAGGGCGACCCTGCGCTCCCGTCGCCAGCCTTCGCGGTCCGCGATCGCCTCGCGCGCGGCCCAGACCTCGATCGAGCGGGGAGACCGGGCGACGAGCTCGTCGAGGAGGCGCATCGCATCCCCGACGCGATCCTCCTCGGCGAGGGTGCGGGCGCGGGCGATGCCGACCGGGACATGCTCCGGGACGACCGCGAGGGCCGCGTCCCGAAAGCGATCGAGCCGGGTGCGGGTCACCTCCGCGGGCAGCCAGGGGAGCCACCGCAGCGCCTGCTCGGCCGCGATCCCGAGGGCCTCCGCGCCGGCTCCCTCGACGGGCGCATCGGGGAGCAGCCGGTCGACCGCGAGGCGATCCTCGAGGTCGATGGCGAGCAGGATCCTCGCCGCGCGATCGGACGGGGAGGTCGGAGGCGTCGAGAGGTCGGGGAGGCCGACCGGCTGGCCGTCGGGCCGTGGGGACCACCCCGCATCCTCGACGCCGGAGGTGGACTCGACGGGGGTCAGGCGAATCGCGTTCCCCCGCTCGTCGGTGAAGCGGATCGTGATGGGAGACCCATCCGAGACGAGGGAGAGGGTGTGCTGGCCGCGGGGGAGGCTGAGGGGAGCGCGGACGATCCGAGGGAGGTGCTCGCGCGCGCGATCGACGATCAGCAGGGGCTCTCCGTCGAGGAGGAGGCGCGCGCTCCCGGGGGTCGATACCGTGAGGAGCGCGCGCTCGGACGGGACCGGGACCCGGAACCGGCTCCGGAGGATCCAGCTCCCTCCGGAGCGCCGCGAGAGACGGGAGGGGACGATGACCGGCTCGTGGGAGGCGGTCGGGAGGGGGCGCCAGCGCACGGGGCCGTGGGTCCCCTCCTCGGTCCGCTCCGCGTCGAAGTCGATCAGCGCCGGCCGCTCGAGATGCAGCTCCGCGTCAATGGAGCGGCCGAAGGGGCCGATCCCCGCCCAGTCGCGAACCACACCATCGAGGAGGGCGAGCGACTCGAGGCTGAGGGGGTTGTCGCTCCTGCGGCTCTCCACGAGCGCGCGCCCCAGCATCATGCGACGGTTCCAGCCATTGCGCGTCCGC
>JAFMMO010000023.1 GCA_017859655.1 Pseudomonadota bacterium
CCGCGGGTGTAGCTTAGTGGTAAAGCTCCAGCCTTCCAAGCTGGCCGTGTGGGTTCGATTCCCATCACCCGCTTTTCGAAGTCGATAGAGATCGGACAGGGCTGCTGTAGCTCAGTGGTAGAGCACATCCTTGGTAAGGATGAGGTCACGGGTTCAAGTCCCGTCAGCAGCTCCATTCATTGTTTCGGAGCGGCTCCCCCGGCGCGGGGGAGGGAGCCGGAGCGAGGAGTGGGGGTCCGGTCGAGTGGTTGGTCCGGCCGACCGAAGGAAGGTCGCTCCCAGGCGAGCGTCACTCCGCGGAGAGTCGGAAGAAGAGAGCAGATCGCTGGAGGTCGCCGGCACCAAGGCTCGTCCGAGGAGCCCGGAGCTTCCAGCACCAACACCCTGGGCGGGGGAACCGCGCGCTCTGCGTCGCTGTCTTCCGTAGGCGGTTTCTAGGCAAGGAGTGCCTCGATGGCCAAGGATACTTTCGTTCGCGACAAGCCCCACGTCAACGTCGGGACGATCGGTCACGTCGACCACGGAAAGACCACCCTGACCGCGGCGATCACCACGGTGCTCGCGGAGAAGGGTCTCTCCGAGCTTCGGAGCTTCGACTCGATCGACAAGGCGCCGGAGGAGCGCGAGCGCGGGATCACGATCTCGACCGCTCACGTCGAGTACCAGACCGAAGCGCGTCACTACGCCCACGTCGACTGCCCGGGTCACGCGGACTACGTCAAGAACATGATCACCGGTGCGGCGCAGATGGATGGAGCGATCCTCGTCTGCAGCGCGGCGGACGGTCCCATGCCCCAGACGCGCGAGCACATCCTCCTCGCCCGTCAGGTCGGCGTCCCGAAGATCGTCGTGTTCATGAACAAAGTCGACATGGTCGACGACCCGGAGCTGCTCGAGCTCGTCGAGATGGAGATCCGCGAGCTCCTCAGCGAGTACGAGTTCCCGGGGGACGACATCCCGATCGTCAAGGGCTCGGCGCTCAAGGCGCTGGAGAACCCCTCCGATGACGCGGCCAGCGCCTGCATCATGGAGCTCATGGGGGCGGTCGATGAGTACGTCGACACCCCGGAGCGCGAGCTCGACAAGCCGTTCCTCATGCCGGTGGAGGACGTCTTCTCCATCGAGGGTCGGGGGACCGTGGTCACCGGGCGGATCGAGCAGGGCATCCTGAAGATGGGTGAAGAGGTCGAGATCGTCGGCATCAAGGCGACCGAGAAGACCACCTGCACCGGTGTCGAGATGTTCAAGAAGATCCTCGACGAGGGTCAGGCGGGCGACAACATCGGCGCGCTCCTGCGGGGCGTGAAGAAGGACGACGTGACGCGGGGCCAGGTCCTCGCCGCGCCGGGGTCGATCACCCCGCACACCGAGTTCGAGGCCGAGGTCTACGTCCTGTCGAAGGAGGAGGGGGGCCGTCACAGCCCGTTCTTCTCCGGCTACCGTCCGCAGTTCTACTTCCGGACCACCGATGTCACCGGGAACACCGATGTCGTCGGCGCCGAGATGTGCATGCCGGGCGACAACGCCAAGATCAAGGTCGAGCTGATCCAGCCGATCGCGATGGACGAGGGTCTCCGCTTCGCGATCCGCGAGGGCGGCCGGACCGTCGGGGCGGGCGTCGTCTCCAAGATCTTGAAGTAGGTCTCGAGCCGACAGCTCGATGCCGCGTTGCCGTGGGAGGGCCTCGGAGCCCTTCCACGGTAGCGTCTTCTCCGGACCGGGGCTCCGGTGGGTGATTCGGACGGATTGGCTTGCTTCCGGCGAGCCGCACCGTGAATCTACCCGATCGGCCTCTCCGGCCCGGGAGCGTCAGGAATCGATAGGGCAGTAGCTCCAATGGTAGAGCAGCGGATTCCAAATCCGCGGGTTGGGGGTTCGAATCCTCCCTGCCCTGTTTCCTGACCCCGGCCTCTGAGGCCCCGCCACCTGGCGACGGCTTCGGAAGTCATTCTCCGGCAAGGGCTTGCGGCCTGCCGCCGGAGGCGGGTCCTCCCTCTCCTCTCCTTTCCTTGCGGAAGGGTGGGGGAGCGGACCGATACGAGAAGAGAGCCTCGCCGACACCGTCGGGGAGGGTGAGCAGAGGGCAGCGGAGCGACCCCCTCCTCGGAGGACGGTGTCGCAGGGAAGCGAGAGTCATGAGCTTTCGACTCTACAAGGAAGGTCAGGGGATCTGGGCTCGCGGAGCCCTCGCCACCCTCGCGGGGGTGACCGGTCTCTACGCGACCACTTCCTTCTACGGCTGGCTCGAGGGAACCACCTGGGCGAGCAAGACCCTGTTCACCCTGCCGTTCTTCGACTGGGACGTTCGTCTGCAGTCGGTCGCGGCGCTGCTGATCCTCCTCCCGTTCGTGCTCGGGGGAGTGTGGCTCTACAACCGTCCGAAACTCACCGACTTCCTCATCGAGACCGAGTCGGAGCTGAAGAACAAGGTCACCTGGCCCACCCGCAAGGAGACGACGAACAACTCCGTCGTCGTCGTGGTGACCTGTGTGATCTTCGCGGTCTGGATCTCCATGGCGGACGTCGTCTTCCAGAAGATCCAGGACTTCCTCTACGGCATGAACTAGCCGCAGAGCCCGGGTCGCCCTCCGGCGGCTCGGAGCCGTCCCCTTCGGGACGGCGTCGGCCCCTCCGCACGGGGGGCCCGGGGATGGACGCCCCCCCGGGAGTCGTGCGAGGGCCGAAGGGGCCCCTGCAATGGCAGGAGCCCCGGGTGAACCGACGCGTGCCCGATCACGCGCGGGAAGTTCGAGAGGGGACCGCGACCGCTCCGCCGAGGCGGAGAGGGACGCGGTGAACAGAAGGCCGAGGAGGCCTCGCGTGAACCGGGAAATCCTTCCCGAGGACGATCGCCACGAGCTCCGTGCGGAGCTCGCCGCGGAGTCCCTCGAAGCTGCGGACGCCGACTCCATCGGCGGGGACCCCATCGCCGGAGGCGAGGGGGAGCCCGACGAGATGGTCGCGGACGAGTCCGTACCCGAGGAACCGGCGGAGGCCGATGACGGGGGCTCCCCCCGCTCGCGCATCCTCCCGGCCGAGGCCGCCGAGTCCCCCCGGGACTCCGATCAGCTCCCCACCGCCGCCACCTGCGACGACAACGTGCCGTTCGACTGGTACGTCATCCGCGTCGCCAGCGGTCGCGAGGGGACCCTCTCATCCAAGGTAGACAAGAAGCTCAAGCTTTCGGGGCACGACAAGTTCGTCCGGAACGTCGTCGTCCCCAAGCGCAAGATCAGCGAGGTCCGCGACGGCAAGAAGCGGATCCGTGAGGAGAAGCTCTACCCCGGCTACTTCTTCATGGAGATGCAGCTCGTCGAGGAGATCTGGTACCTCCTGCGTGACACCCCCGGAGTGGGGGACTTCGTCGGGGGCGGCTCCAAGCCGATCCCGATGGTCGCGAGCGAGGTGAAGAAGCTCCTGGACATCATCGAGGAGCGCGAGCGCGACGAGCCTCCCGAGGTCAAGATCGAGGTCGACAAGAACGACACGGTCAAGATCACGGACGGCCCCTTCGAGAACTTCGAGGGCGTCGTGGAGGAGGTCCACCCCGGCAAGGGGCAGGTTCGCGTGATGGTCACCATCTTCGGCCGGGAGACCCCGGTCGACCTCGAGTACTGGCAGGTCGAGAAGGTCTGAGCGACCGAACCGGCACCGATCCTCCCCGGCGGGAGAGTCCGTGCACCACCAGGGGGAGAGACCCCGGCGCCCGCCTCCCCCGGAGGCGATCGCGACCGGAGACTCGAAGAAAGAAGGCTGAAGAGCCATGGCGAAGCAGGTCACTGGAAAGATCAAGCTCCAGTGCCCCGGAGGACAGGCGACCCCTGCCCCTCCGGTGGGACCGGCGCTCGGTCAGCACGGCGTCAACATCGGACAGTTCGTCCAGCAGTTCAACGCTGCCACGGGCGACAGACAGGGACTGATCATCCCCGTCGAGATCACGGTGTACGCGGACCGGTCCTTCGACTTCATCCTGAAGTCGCCGCCGGCCGCCGTCCTCCTCAAGAAGGCCGCGAGCCTCGCGAAGGGGGCGAACAACCCGGGATCGGAGACGGTCGGCTCGGTCACCGAGGACCAGGTGCGCGAGATCGCCGAGATGAAGCTCGCCGATCTGAACGCAGCCTCCCTTGACGCTGCGATGCGGATCGTGGCGGGGACGGCGCGCAGCATGGGGATCGAGGTGAAGTGATGTCGAGATCCAGCCGCCGTCACACCAGCAACAAGTCCAAGGCCACCGCGAGCGAGCCCCTCTCGACCGCCGCCGCCGTCGACGCCCTGAGCAAGTTCGACAAGGCGAAGTTCGACGAGACGGTCGAGGTCGCGATCCGCCTCGGGATCGACCCGAAGCAGACCGCCCAGGCGGTGCGGGGGGCCTTCTCCCTGCCTCACGGGACCGGCAAGCAGCTGAAGGTCGTGGCCTTCGCCGAGGGCGCGGACGCGGAGGCGGCGCTCGCCGCCGGCGCGATCGAGGCCTCCGGCGAGGAGCTCACCAAGAAGATCGAGGGGGGCTGGCTCGACTTCGATGTCGCGATCGCCCACCCGAGCATGATGCGATTCGTCGGAAAGCTCGGACGTGTCCTGGGACCGCAGGGGAAGATGCCTTCTCCGAAGTCCGGGACCGTCACCACCGATGTCGGCACCGCGGTGAAGGAGTTCGTCGCGGGCAAGATCGAGTTCCGCAACGATGCGGGCGCGATCGTCCACGCCGCCGTCGGCCGCCGCAGCTTCTCCAAGGAGCAGCTGCAGGAGAACATCGACGCTTTCCTCGAGCACCTCAGGACCCTCCGGCCCTCGGGCAACAAGGGGGTCTTCATCAAGCGGGCGTTCATCAAGAGCACGATGTCCCCGTCCGTTCCGGTCGCGGTGACCGAGTAGAGGAGAGGACGATGGCGCGAAGACTCAAGGAGATGATCGTCCGTGACCTCGAGGATTTCCTCGGCGGGGTCCGGAACGCCGTGATGGTGGACATCTCCACGCTGAACGCCGAGGACAACCTCGACTACCGCAACCTCCTCCGCAAGGAGGGGGTGACGGTCAATGTCGTGAAGAACTCGCTGGCCCGCCGGGTGCTCGCCGGCCAGGGATACGACTTCCCCGAGGAGTCGCTCTCCGGTCCGACGGCCATCCTCACCTCGGAGGGTGATGCGATCACCACCTCCAAGCTGGTGGCGGACTGGCGCAAGTCCAAGAAGAAGAAGGTACCGCTCAAGGGTGGGCTGCTCGAAGGAGAGGTCCTCGGTCCCGAGGACGCCGAGAAGCTCATCGACATGCCGAGCGTGCAGGAAACCCAACAGATGCTGGTGTCGGTCATCGCCGCGCCTCTGTCGGAGCTCGTGGGGATCACGAACAACATCCTCAGCGGAGTCCCGGCCGTCGTGCAGTCGATCGCCGACAAGAAGAAAGAAGAGGGAGTGTAACCCATGTCCGATACCGATACCGCCGAGGCGGCTCCCCTTTCGGAGAACGTCGGCTCGATCGTCGAGAACATCAAGGGCCTCAACGTCATGGAGCTCGTCGAGCTCAAGGGCGCGCTGGAGGACACCTTCGGTGTCACCGCTGCGGCTCCGGCCATGGGCATGATGATGCCGATGGCGGGTGGTGCCGGCGGCGGAGGCGACGACGAGGAGGAGCAGTCCTCCTTCGACGTCATCCTGAAGGAGGCTGGCGGCAACAAGATCCAGGTGATCAAGGCCGTCCGCGGCATCACCTCCCTCGGTCTCAAGGAGGCCAAGGAGATCGTCGACAACGCGCCGAAGCCGATCAAGGAAGGCGTGGACAAGGACGAGGCGGAGAAGCTCAAGAAGGAGCTCGAGGACGCCGGCGCCACCGTGGAGCTCAAGTAGCTCCGCTTGTCGGCGCGTCCTTGCGAGTCCCAGCCGGCGACCGGCCTGGCCGCCAACGGGTCTCCGACCACGGCGCGGGCTGCGTCGCGGAGGGGGGGCATCGACCCTCCTCTCCGCGGCGCGGCGCGCGTGTCACGACGCGTGTCGCTTCCGCGACGACCCGGCCCGCGACTCCTCCCCGGGGGGAGCGCGTGTCGTTGCCTGACGGGCGAGGGTCCCGGGGCCGCCTCCTTGGAGGGGGGGGCCTCCCCCCGCTGTCCGACCGCGTCGAGTCGGCTCCGAGCGGCTTCTCCGCTCATGGCCCGTGGAGTGTCTGTGTTGCGCGGCCCCCGACCCGAGCGACCCTTCGCGGGGTGTGCGGCGGCGGTGGCCCCCAAGCACGCCGGAATCGATCCGAGGCTCCCAGCGAGCCGGTCCCTTGGCGGGCCGGCGCTGCGGTCGTGCCCGGGGTCGACCGGCGCGTAGTGCATCACCCGGTGGATCTCCCGGCGTGATGCTTCGGAGCTCCGCACGACGGAGCTCGCACATTCGCGACCCCCGCCCCGGCCCGGCCGGAGCGGGTGAGGCGCGAGGATCCGAGGGGCTCGGCACCCCGACGATCCGACCCGCAGGCCCTCTTCCCCCTTGTGGGGGGGATGGGGCGGGAGAGAGCGGCACCGGGGCGTTCCCGGCCGCGCGATCGGGGAACCGCTGAACGAAGAGGGTCCTCTCGATGGAAAAACGTCTATTCGGCCGTGGTGGCAGCGGGGTCCCCATCCCCGACCTCATGGAGCTCCAGATCAAGGCATACGAGCAGTTCCTGCAGAAGGACGTGCACTGGAGCGACCGCGACAACATCGGGATCGAGTCGATCCTGCGCGAGATCTACCCGATCGAGAGCTACGACGGGAAGATCACGCTCGAGTACCTCGGCTACGAGCTCGGCCGACCGCGCTACACGGTCGATGAGTGCCGTCAGCTCAAGCTGACCTTCGGCGCCCCCTTCAAGATCCGCCTGCGGATGGTGAAGGAGACCGAGTCGGTCGAGGAGGAGGTCTACCTCGGGGAGATCCCGCTGATGATCGGCGGGGGCGAGTTCATCGTGAACGGCTCGGAGCGCGTGATCGTCTCGCAGCTCCACCGCTCTCCCGGCGTGGACTTCACCGAGGAGCTTCACACCTCGGACAAGCGCCTGCACTCCTGCCGGATCATCCCGGAGCGCGGCTCCTGGATCGAGTTCAACGTCTCGAAGAAGGATGTCCTCACCGTCCGCATCGACCAGTCGGGCAAGTTCCCGTCGACGATGCTCCTGCGGGCGATGGACGAGCGCTTCTCCAGCGACACCCAGATCCTCGAGACCTTCTACCCGGTCGAGACGATCAAGGTGGGCAGCGCTCGCTCGATCGAGAAGCTGGTCCCCGCCACCGACGAGGGCCCGGGGGCCGGTCGTGTCTCCGCCGAGGACATCCTCGACGCGGAGACGGGGGAGATCCTCCTCCACACCGGAGATCGCTTCACCGAGACCTTCCTGGCGAACTTCTTCTCGGAGGAGATGTCCGGGAAGCGCGCCGGGAAGTCGAGCTTCAAGGTCCTCCCGGAGGACTTCGATCCGCTGATCCTCAAGACCCTCAAGGAGGACAACACGGCGGACCACGAGGAGGCGCTGATCCGCATCTACCAGCGCCTCCGTCCGGGCAACCCGCCGCAGGTCGCGAAGGCGCGGGAGCTCTTCTTCGACAAGTTCTACAACCCGAACAAGTACCGCCTCGGGCGCGTCGGCCGCTTCCGCGTGAACCGGAAGTTCGGCCTCGACATCCCCGAGTCGGAGATGACCCTCCAGCCCGAGGACATCCTCGAGTCGGTCTCCTACATCTTCAAGCTGCGCCGGAGCGAGGGGGAGATCGACGACATCGATCACCTCGGAAACCGTCGTGTGCGGACGATCGAGGAGCTCGCCGGCGAGGAGCTTCGCAAGGGCTTCCTCAAGCTGAAGCGCACCGTTCAGGAGCGCATGAGCATGATGGAGCTCGAAAACCTCACTCCGCGGAGCGTCATCAACTCCAAGACGATCTCCTCGGCGATCGAGTTCTTCTTCGGCCGGGGCGAGCTCTCCCAGGTCGTCGACCAGACGAACCCGCTGTCGCAGCTCACTCACGAGCGGCGACTCTCCGCCCTCGGTCCGGGGGGACTCAACCGGAAGCGCGCGGGCTTCGAGGTGAGGGATGTCCACATCTCGCACTACGGCCGGATCTGTCCGATCGAGACGCCGGAAGGCACGAACATCGGCCTGATCTCGAGCCTCAGCGTCTTTGCCACGATCGACGAGTACGGCTTCCTGATCACGCCGTACTTCGTGGCCAAGGACGGCAAGTGCAAGCGCGAGCCGGGCAACCTCGTCTTCCTGCGGGCGGATGAGGAGGAGAACGTCTACCTCGCGCCGGCCGATGTGGAGGTGAACGAGGAGGGCGAGTTCGAGGGAGACCTGATCCTCGCGCGGCTGAACGGGGAATTCTTCCTCGTGCCGCCAGGAGAGGTCCAGTACATGGATGTCAGCTCCCTCCAGCTGGTCGGAGTCTCCGCGGCCCTGATCCCTTTCCTCGAGCACAACGACGCGAACCGCGCGCTCATGGGATCGAACATGCAGCGTCAGGCGGTGCCGCTCCTGCGCACCGATCCTCCCTATGTCGGGACCGGCATGGAGGTCCACGTCGCCCGCAACTCGGGGATGGTCGTCACCGCCCAGGAGGCGGGCACGGTCACCTCGGTCGACGCGACCCACGTCACCATCGACGGGGAGCGCTACGAGCTGCGGAAGTACCGCGGCCTCAACGAGCGCACCTGCCAGAACCAGCGGCCCTGCGTCCATCTCGGCGACACCGTCGAACGTGGGCAGGTGATCGCGGACGGTGCCGCCACCCAGGACGGAGAGCTCTCCCTCGGCCGGAACGCCCTCGTCGCGTTCATGAGCTGGGACGGCTACAACTTCGAGGACGCGATCATCGTCTCGGAGAAGCTGGTCCGGGAGGACGCCTACACCTCCCTCCACATCGACGAGTTCGAGATCGAGATCCGCGAGACCAAGCTGGGCCGCGAGGAGTTCACCCGGGACATCCCGAACGTCTCCGAGCGCATGCTCCAGAGCCTCGCGGACGACGGCGTCGTCATGACCGGCACCCACGTCTCCCAGGGGGACATCCTGGTGGGCAAGGTCGTCCCGAAGTCGAAGAGCGAGCTCTCCCCGGAGGAGAAGCTCCTGCACGCGATCTTCGGGCGCGCGGGCGAGGACGTGAAGAACGACTCGCTCACGGTCCCCTCCGGCGTCGAGGGGGTCGTCATCGGCTCCAAGAAGTTCTCGCGCCGATCGGACCTCTCCGAGGACGAGCGCAAGCGCACCAAGAAGCAGGTCAACGACATAGAGGAGACGACCCACGCGGACATCCTCCGCGAGATCGACACCCTCCTCGGCGAGCTCAAGGAGATCACCGGAAGCTCCCCGCGCGACCCGAACACCGGTCGCATCTTCAAGGCGGAGGAGCTCTACGAGGGACTGAGCGTCCACTCGATCAAGATCGCCCTGAGCCCGTCGCACTTCCTGGGCAGCTCCGCGAAGAAGAACTCCGCGATCAAGGACGCCCTCCGCGTGCGCCTCGAGAAGATGGAGGCGCTGGAGGACTACAAGAACCGCGAGGTGAACCGCCTCACCCGGGGGGACGAGCTCGCCCCGGGAGTCATCGAGATGGTCAAGGTCTGGGTCGCCACGAAGCGCAACCTCTCGGTCGGCGACAAGATGGCGGGGCGTCACGGAAACAAGGGAGTCATCTCGAAGATCCTCCCCCTGGAGGACTGCCCGTTCCTCGAGGACGGCACGCCGGTCGAGGTGATCCTCAACCCGCTGGGGGTGCCGTCGCGGATGAACCTCGGTCAGATCCTCGAGACCCACCTCGGCTGGGCCGGGGACAAGATGGGCTATCGGGCGGTCACGCCGATCTTCGACGGCGCGACGGAGCCCCAGGTCCGCGACGCCCTGATCGAGGCGGGCCTGCCCGAGGACGGCAAGGCGGTCCTCTACGACGGCCGCACCGGAGCGCCTCTCGAGCAGAAGGTGACCGTCGGTCGCCTGTACATCCTGAAGCTTCACCATCTCGTGGACGACAAGATCCACGCGCGGGCCACCGGCCCGTACTCCCTGATCACGCAGCAGCCCCTCGGCGGCAAGGCCCGCTTCGGTGGTCAGCGCTTCGGGGAGATGGAGGTCTGGGCGCTCGAGGCGTACGGCGCCGCGCACATCCTCCAGGAGCTCCTCACCGCCAAGTCGGATGACGTCGACGGGCGGGCGAAGATCTACGAGTCCATGGTCAAGGGCGAGAACACCCTCGAGGCCGGCACCCCGGTCTCCTTCGACGTTCTCACCAACGAGATCAAGGGACTCGGGCTCAACCTCGAGATGGAGAAGAAGGCCTAGGCGAGACGCGGACGCGCGCGCCGGGGCGGCATCGAGCGGACAAGAGACACTACCCGATCACGAGGGCGTGCCCTCGACCAGATCCGGAGGATCGATGATCGAGCCGATCTACGACAAGGTGAACGACTTCAGCGCCGTCAACATCAAGTTGGCGTCGCCCACCGACATCCTGTCCTGGTCGTACGGTGAAGTCCGGAAGCCGGAGACGATCAACTACCGGACCTACCGTCCGGAGAAGGATGGCCTCTTCTGCGAGCGCATCTTCGGTCCCGAGCGGGACTGGGAGTGCTCCTGCGGCAAGTACAAGGGGATCAAGCACAAGGGCATCATCTGCGACCGGTGCGGGATCAAGATCACGCACTCGAAGGTCCGTCGCTCGCGCATGGGGCACATCAACCTCGCGGCGCCGACGGTCCACATCTGGTTCTTCAAGGCGATGCCCTCGCGCCTCGGCAACCTCCTGGACATGAAGACGACCCACCTCGAGCGGGTCATCTACTATCAGGACTACGTCGTCATCGACCCGGGCGACACCCCGCTCGAGGAGAAGCAGCTCCTCAGCGAGGAGGAGTACCGGTTCGCGCTCGAGAAGTACGGTGACAGCTTCGTCGCCGACATGGGCGCCGAGGCGATCCGCGAGATGATCCGCCGGATCAACCTCGCCGAGCTCGCCGACGAGCTGACCCAGGAGTACGAGACCTCCCGGTCGAAGCAGAAGAAGGCGAACCTCATTCGCCGTCTCCGGATCGTCCAGACCATCGAGGCCTCCGGGAACGATCCGGAGTGGATGATCATGGATGTGGTCCCGGTGATCCCGCCGGACCTCCGCCCGCTGGTGCTCCTCGAGAGCGGCAACTTCGCGACGTCGGACCTCAACGACCTCTACCGCCGCCTCATCAACCGGAACAACCGCCTGAAGAAGCTGCTCGACCTCAACGCGCCGGAGGTGATCATCCGCAACGAGAAGCGGATGCTCCAGCACTCGGTCGATGCCCTCTTCGACAACAACCGCTGTCGCCGGCCGGTGCTCGGCTCGAACAACCGCCCCCTCAAGTCGCTCACCGACATGATCAAGGGGAAGCAGGGCCGCTTCCGGGAGAACCTCCTCGGCAAGCGGGTCGACTACAGCGCCCGCTCGGTGATCGCGGTCGGCCCGGAGCTGATGCTCCACCAGTGCGGCCTCCCGAAGAAGATCGCGCTGGAGCTCTTCCAGCCCTTCATCATCCGGCGCCTCAAGGAGCTCGGCTACGCCGACACCATCAAGAGCGCCAAGAAGATGCTGGAGCGGAAGGACGAGGAGGTCTGGGACATCCTCGAGGAGGTCACCAAGGGCCACCCGGTCCTGCTGAACCGCGCGCCGACCCTTCACCGGATGGGCATCCAGGCCTTCGAGCCGGTGCTGATCGAGGGCAACGCGATCCTCGTCCACCCGCTCGTCTGCGAGGGGTTCAACGCCGACTTCGATGGGGACCAGATGGCGGTCCACCTCCCTCTCTCCATCGAGGCGCAGATCGAGGCGCAGAACCTGATGCTGTCGACGAACAACATCTTCTCGCCCGCGCACGGCAATCCGATCATCGCGCCGTCGCAGGACATCGTCCTCGGCTGCTTCTACCTGACCATCTCCCTCGAGGGGATGGCCGGGCACGACATGCGGTTCTCCTCCCTCGAGGAGGTCTTCACCGCCCTCGGCGCCGGAAAGATCCACGGACACGCCAAGGTGCGGGTCCGGATGCCGGAGGGTCGTGAGATCCTCGGCCCGGGCGGAGTCGTGGAGAAGCCCGATGAGAACGGCCTCTTCGTGACGACCCCCGGGCGCATCATCTTCAACGACCTGCTCGCCGAGGGGATGCCGTTCTACAACCAGGACCTCGGCAAGAAGGACCTGAAGCGGGTCATCAGCGACTGCTACGCCCGCCTCGGCCGTCGTGAGACCCTCGCGCTCCTCGACAACATGAAGGACCTGGGCTTCAAGGCCGCCACGCGCTCCGGGATGAGCTTCTCGGTCGACGACCTCCGCCTCCCGGGGCAGAAGGCGGATGTGCTGGAGGCCACTCAGCTGAAGGTCGACGAGATCGAGGGCCTCTACCGGAACGGGGTCATCACCGAGGGAGAGCGCTACAACCAGATCATCGACCTCTGGACGCACGCCACCGAGGAGGTGGGCGAGCACCTGATGGATCGCCTGAACAACGACAGCACCCCGGGCAACCCGTACGTGAACCCCATCTACGTGATGGTGACCTCCGGCGCGCGGGGCTCGGTGACGCAGATCCGGCAGCTCGCCGGCATGCGCGGGCTGATGGCGAAGCCGTCGGGCAAGATCATCGAGACGCCGATCAAGGCGAGCTTCCGCGAGGGGCTGGCCGTGCTCGAGTACTTCTCCTCCACCCACGGGGCCCGGAAGGGTCTGGCGGACACCGCGCTCAAGACCGCCGACTCCGGGTACCTCACCCGGAAGCTCGCGGATGTCGCGCAGAACGTCGTCGTCACCGCGGATGACTGCGGGACGATCAACGGCGTGACCAAGGAGGTGGTGTACCGGGGCGACAAGGTCGATATCCCGCTGAGCGCCCGGATCATCGGGCGGACCACCATCGGCTCGGTGCGGGACCTCAAGACCGACGAGCTCATCCTTCAGGAGAACGAGCTGATCACCGAGGAGAAGGCGCGTCGGGTCGAGGAGATCGGCGTGACGAAGCTCCTCGTCCGCAGCCCGCTGACCTGTGAGACCGGCCTCGGCGTCTGCGCGAAGTGCTACGGCATGGACCTCTCGACCGGTCGCTCGGTGGAGCAGGGGCTCGCGGTGGGAATCATCGCGGCGCAGTCGATCGGGGAGCCGGGGACCCAGCTCACCATGCGGACCTTCCACATCGGCGGCATCGCCTCGAAGGCGGTGCAGGAGTCGGAGAAGAAGGCGAGCAACGCGGGGACCGTCCAGTTCAATGATCTGAGCCAGGTGACGACCGCGGAGGGGAAGCGCGTCGCGCTCAACCGTCGCGGCGAGGTGCTCGTCATGAACAAGGAGGGACGGGAGCTCGAGCGGCACCAGGTGCCCCTCGGGGCGTTCATCGAGGTCGAGGACGGTCAGACCGTCCGGACCGGCACGAAGCTCTACTCCTGGGACCCGCACACCATCCCGATCATCGCCGAGACCGGCGGGGTCGTCGACTACGAGGACGTGGTCGAGGGCGCGACGCTCCGCATCGAGAAGGACCCGGTCTCCGGCAAGGACCGCCGGGTGATCATCGAGCACAAGGGTGAGCTGCACCCGCAGATCTGCCTCCGGGAGAAGTCGGGGGAGATCATCGCCCTCTACCCGCTGCCGGAGAAGGCGCACATCGAGGTCGCGCCCGGCGACGAGATCAAACCGGGGACGATGCTCGCGAAGACTCCGCGGGAGATCACCGGGACCCAGGACATCACGGGGGGTCTGCCGCGGGTGACCGAGATCTTCGAGGTGCGCCGGCCGAAGAATCCGGCCGTCATCGCCGAGATCGACGGAATCGTCGAGATGGGCGAGAAGAAGCGCGGCAAGCAGATCGTCAACGTAAAGAACGAGAACGGCGTCGTCATCGAGCACGTGATCCCGCACGGCAAGCACTTCCGCGTACACAAAGGTGACGCGGTGAGCGCCGGGGACTCCCTCGTGGATGGCGATCTCGTCCCGAAGGACATCCTCCGGATCAAGGGGATCGAGGCGGTGCAGGCCTACCTCCTCATGGAGGTCCAGAAGGTCTACCGCTCGCAGAACGTGACGATCAACGACAAGCACATCGAGATCATCGTCTCGCAGATGCTGCGCAACGTGAAGGTGGAGGATCCGGGGGACACCCAGCTCCTCCCCGACACCCTGATCGACAAGTTCCGCTTCCGCGCGATCAACGAGGAGATCTCGACCCAGGGGAAGAAGCCCGCGACCGCGGAGCCGCTCCTGCAGGGGATCACGAAGGCCTCCGTCCAGTCGGAGAGCTTCATCTCCGCGGCGAGCTTCCAGGAGACCACCAAGGTCTTGACAGAGGCTGCCCTCAGTGGCAAGAAGGATGAACTCATCGGTCTCAAGGAGAACGTGATCATGGGTCACATGATCCCGGCCGGGACCGGTTTCCGTGCGTACTTCGACCAGGGAGTGCGCAAGATCGGCGTCACCGCCGGCGAGGGAGAGGTTCCGCCTCCTCCCGCCGTCACGGCGCCCGCGGCCCCGGGTGTTCCGGCCCCGGCCGCCGAGGGATCCGCATCCTCCGGGGGCGGTGACCTCGAGAAGCTGCTCTTCGGAGCGGCGGGAGCACCCACCCCCGAGCCGTCCTCCGATGACGGTGCCTCGTCGATGGCGGACGAGGGACCGGACAGCGAGGGTGACGGGGGCGAGGCGGGAGCCGATGCGGCGCCCGCCAACGATGTCGAGAGCCCCGAGCCGCCGGACGACCCGGCCGGTGTCGACTCCGATGTCGAGGGTGGGGACCAGTAGACCGACGAACCGACCCGGGGACACTTCGTCTTCGGAACACCGACGCAGTCACCCGTCCGCGAGCGGCGGGGGACTCGAGGAACGAGAGACATGCCGACGATCAACCAGCTGGTCCGTGCGGGCCGCAAGAAGAAGCTCAAGAAGAGCAAGGCGCCCGTGCTCGAGGCGTGCCCCTTCAAGCGGGGGGTCTGCCTCCAGGTGAAGACCCAGACTCCGAAGAAGCCGAACTCGGCGCTGCGGAAGATCGCCCGGGTCCGCCTCTCGAACGGCAAGGAGATCACCGCCTACATCGGGGGTGAGGGACACAACCTCCAGGAGCACTCCATCGTGCTCGTCCGTGGGGGCCGGGTCCGGGATCTGCCGGGGGTGCGCTACCACATCGTGCGGGGAACCCTCGACACGATGGGCGTCGACGGCCGCAAGCAGGGTCGCTCGAAGTACGGCAAGAAGGCGCGCGACTAGTCGACCGCGACCCGGGCTCCCGGGTCGCGACCCCGACGCGCACGCAGCGGTACGATTCTCCGGCGACCCGATCGCCGGCCGGAACGAGCCCTTCGGGGCGGACCCCCCCCCGGGGGGATGTGAGAAGAGCACATGGGCAAGCGCAAGAAGGCCGAGAAGTCGAAGTTCAAGTTCCGCTCCACGCAGCGGTTCCAGCGACCGGACCCCCGCTTCAACTGCATGGTGGTCACGAAGTTCGTGAACCTCCTCATGCAGGACGGCAAGAAGAGCGTGGCGAGGAAAGTCTTCTACGACGCGATGGATCTCCTCGCGAAGAAGGTTCCGGACTCCGATCCGCTCGACACCTTCCGGACCGCGGTGAGCAACGTGATCCCGATGCTGGAGGTCCGCTCCCGCCGGGTCGGGGGTGCCACCTATCAGGTCCCGATGGAGGTGAGCCGCAAGCGCGGTCAGTCCCTCGCCATCCGCACCATCATGGGCACGGTCCGGGGCCGCGGCGGCAAGCCGATGGCCGAGCGCATCGCGGACGAGCTCGCGGCGGCCTATCGCAAGGAGGGCGCCTCGATCACCTGGCGCGAGAACACTCACAAGATGGCGGAGGCGAACAAGCTCTTCGCGCACTACGCCTGGTAGGACCCCGACCTCCGGGTCGAGCTCCTCCCGCCGCGCGGGTGTCCCGTTCCTCGGCGACGCGCCGAAGGCCCGGGGCCCCCGCGCGGTTCGCATCCCGCGCGGTCCCTCACCCGCGCACCGGAATCGGTGGTGCGCTCCGCGGTGCGTCAGGACCTTCCCTTGCCCGCTCCCCGGCCTTCCCCGACAATCCCGGCCGAACCGGCGCCCTCCGACCTCGGCGCGCCTCTCTTCAGCCCCCGAGCCAGGATCGACCATGCAGACCCGGAACATCGGCATCATCGCCCACATCGACGCCGGCAAGACGACGGTCTCCGAGCGGTTTCTCTACTACTCCGGACGCGAGTACCGGATGGGGGAGGTCCATGAGGGGAACGCCACGATGGACTGGCTCGAGGAGGAGCAGGAGCGGGGGATCACGATCACCTCCGCCGCGACCACCTTCGAGTGGGCGGGCACCCGCTTCAACCTCATCGACACGCCGGGGCACGTGGACTTCACCGCGGAGGTCGAGCGCTCCCTCCGCGTCCTCGATGGCGCGGTGGGGGTCTTCTGCGGCGTGGCCGGTGTCGAGGCGCAGTCCGAGACGGTCTGGCGGCAGGCGGACAAGTACGGCGTGCCGCGGATCGCGTTCGTGAACAAGCTCGACCGGGTCGGCTCCGACTACTTCCGGGTGCTGGAGGAGATCGCGACCGAGTTCGACTGCACCTGCCTCCCCCTCGTGGTGCCGGTGGGGTTGGAGGCGGAGTTCCGGGCGATCGTCGACCTCGTGGAGATGAAGCAGCTCGCCTTCGACGAGGAGTCCCTCGGCTCGAAGGTCGTCGAGCAGCCGATCGACGAGGAGGTCCGGGAGACGGTCGAGATGTACCGGGAGCTCCTCCTCGATGCCGTCTCCAACCGCTCCGACGAGGTGATGGAGCTCGCCCTCGAGGGAAGGGATGTCCCCTCCGACCTCCTGCGGCGTGTGATCCGCGAGGGGACCCTCGCGCGGGACTGGATCCCGGTCCTCGGCGGGTCCGCCTTCAAGAACAAGGGGGTGCAGCCCCTGCTCGACGCGGTCGTGGCCTACCTGCCGGATCCGGCGGATCTCCCCGCGATCATCGGCCATGACCTCCGCAGCGGGGAGGAGCTCGCGCGGGAGCTCGATCCCTCCGCCCCTCTGGCGGCGCTCGTCTTCAAGGTCCAGATCGACACCCACGGGGAGATCTACTACCTGCGGGTGTACTCGGGGAAGCTGTCGAAGGGGCAGGCGATCCTCACCGCGCGGACCGGCAAGAAGGAGCGGATCGGCAACCTCTACCGGATGCACGCGGGACAGAGGGAGCAGCTGGAGACCGCGACGGCGGGGGACATCGTCTCCGTCACCGGCCTCCGCTTCTCCGCCACGGGGGACACCCTCTGCGATCAGGGCCAGCCGATCCTCCTCGAGAACGTCACCTTCCCCGAGACCGTCATCTCGATGGCGATCGAGCCGCGCTCGACCGGAGACCGGGACAAGCTCCTCGGGCTCCTCGAGCGGCTCACCAAGGAGGACCCGACCTTCGCGTTCCACACTTCGGAGGAGACGGGGCAGTTCATCATCTCCGGCATGGGGGAGCTGCACCTCGAGGTGATCAAGAATCGGCTCCTGCGCGACTTCAAGGTCGACGCCAAGGTGGGCAAGCCCCAGGTCTCCTTCCGGCAGACCCTCGCCGCGGGGGTCCGGAAGTCGGCGAGCTTCGAGCGGGAGCTCGGCGGGAAGGAGCACGCGGGCGCGGTCGATCTGGAGGCGACGGTCGATCCGAACCTCGCGGGGACCGAGGTGGAGTGGATCGAGGCGGGCGAGGTTCCCTCCGCCTGGCGGCCCACGATCGAGGACGCCGTTCAGGGCTGCCTCTCGTCCGGGAGCTTTGGATTTCCTTATGTCCAGCTCAAGATTGGGCTTAGGGTGCCTCCCCCGACGCCGCAGACGACCGAGCTGGGGATCACCATGGCGATTCGCGAGTGTTTCGACGCCATCGAGGCCGCCGCGACCCCCGTCCTGCTAGAGCCGGTCATGCGCGTGACCGTCTCCACCCCGGAGGAGTACTTCGGAGCGATCAACCAGGACCTGATTCGTCGCCGGGCGACGATCGGCGGGGTCGAGCCGCGCGCGGGGGGCGTGCGGGAGATCGAGGGGACCGTGCCCCTCATGGAGATGTTCGGGTACACAACCACTCTGCGCTCCCTCAGCCAGGGGCGGGCCGGCATGAGCATGGAGCCGATCGGCTTCCAGGCCGCGCCGGAAGAGGTCGCGTCCCGCTACCGGTTCTGACCGGGCGAGAACCTCCCCGGAACCCCCTCATCTCCCGTTGACTCCGCTCGGGGCCCTGAGTAGGATCCGCGGCTCTAGTTACGGTAGACGGCGTCCGGAATCCTCTCGGATTCATGGACTTACGGATCGGGCAGGCCCCTCGAGGGGTACCACTCGGTCACCGATCCTCCCCAGAGGAACACGGGGCGGCCGGGGGAACTCCCTGCGGCGTTCGGGTTTCGGGGGGGCGGAGGCGCTCGCCCTGCACGCGTCGTGCGGGTGATCCTCCGAGCGGGACTGGCACTTCGAGCCGCTCCTGGAAGAGCGGCGCGACATGCCCGGAGACAGGTGAGAAATGGTCAACAACAAGATTCGCATCCGCATGGAGGCGTACGACCACCAGGTGCTCGACGGTGCGTCGGTCTCGATCGTCGAGACCGCGAAGCGCACCGGCGCGCGCGTGCACGGTCCGATCCCCCTGCCGACGCGCATCGAGCGGTACACCGTGCTGCGCTCGCCGCACGTCGACAAGAAGTCGCGGGAGCAGTTCGAGATGCGGACCCACAAGCGCATCATCGAGATCAGCGAGGCGACCGCGAAGACGATGGACGCCCTGACCAAGATCAACATGCCGGCCGGCGTGAACATCCGGATCAAGATCTGAGGAGGAGCCCATGGGCAAGCGAGTGCTCAAGTCCATCCTCGGCAAGAAGATCGGGATGTCCCAGATCTACGACGAGGACGGCACCTGGATCCCGGTCACCCTGATCCAGGCGGGACCCTGCACGGTCCTGCAGGTGAAGACCGAGGAGACCGACGGCTACTCTGCGCTGCAGGTCGGCTTCGATGAGACGAAGAAGCGACCCCGCAAGCCGCAGGAAGGCCTCTACAAGAAGCTCGACACCGCCGCGACCCGGTTCGTGAAGGAGGTCCCGGCCTTCCACGCCGAGCCCCTCGAGGCGGGTGCGAAGTTCGATCTCAGCGTCTTCGATGGGGTCGCCAGCGTCGATGTCGCGGGTACCTCCAAGGGGCGCGGCTTCTCCGGCACGGTCCGTCGCTGGAACCACGCGATCGGCCCGAAGTCCCACGGCTCGAAGAGCAAGCGGAACGTCGGCTCGACCGGGATGCACCAGGACCCGGGGCGCGTGATCAAGGGCAAGAAGATGCCCGGACAGTACGGGAACGAGCGCGTGAAGGTCCGCAACCTTCGCGTCGTCAGCGCGGATCCCGACCAGAACCTCCTCGTCGTCAAGGGTGCGGTCCCCGGCCCCAAGAACGGGTACCTGATCATCCAAGAGAGCCTGTAGGCGGACGGAACGAATCGATGAGTGACGTCACCACCAAGGAGAAGCAGACCCTCGATCCCGTCTCCGTGCCGATGCACAAGGCGGACGGATCGCAGGGCGGCTCGCGCGACTTCGCGCCGGGCCCCATCGCCAACTACCCCAACTACGCGCTCCTCAAGGAGGCGGTGCGTCGCCAGCAGGGGCGTCTTCGCCGCGGAACCGCGAGCACGAAGACCCGGGGGGAGATCAAGGGATCGACCCGCAAGCCCTGGCGGCAGAAGGGGACCGGCCGAGCGCGCGCGGGGACCCGCAAGTCCCCGATCTGGCGCGGAGGCGGCACGGTCTTCGGACCCCGCCCCCGGGACTACGACTACGGCCTGCCGAAGAAGCAGCGCCGCCTGGCGATCCGCCACGCGACCCTCTCGAAGCTGCTCGACGGGGAGACCGCCATCCTCGAGAGCATCGCGACCGACAAGCCCTCCGCGAGCGGGCTCCGCCAGGTCCTCGATCGCATGCAGCTGTCGGGGACGTGCCTGATCGGCCTCGGCTCCGAGCTCTCGGTCGAGCAGCGCCGGAACGTCGCCCTCTCCGCGAGCAACCTGCCCGGGGTCGAGGTGCTCCCCGTGAGCGACTTCAACACCCTCGCGCTCCTCAAGGCGCGGAACCTCGTCCTGACCGCCGGGGCGTTCGACGAGATCCAGGCCCGCGAGAAGGCCGTGGAAGGGGGCGCATCGTGAAGGACCCGCACACGATCATCGTCTCCCCGCACATCACCGAGAAGGCAACGGAGCGCCTGGACGACCATGGCGTCTACGTGTTCAAGGTGGCGCGGGATGCGAACAAGATCGAGATCAAGGCCGCGGTCGAGGACATCTTCGACGTGAAGGTCAAGAACGTGAACGTGTCGAACCAGCGGGGGCGCCGGAAGCGCATCGGTCGCTCCGTCGGCTTCACAACCGGCTTCAAGAAGGCCGTCGTCACCCTGAACCCGGGCCACAAGATCGACGTCCTCTGAGGACCCCCGGCGTCCTCCGGGACGCGGGACTCGCGGGAGACGAACGATCGGGCAGCCGCCAAGGACTCAGCCCCGGGAATCCCGGGGGCAGTGAACCGAGGAAGACATGGGAATCCGCAAGTACAAGCCGGTGACCGCGGGCCGGAGGGACGGTTCGGTCTCGGACTTCGCCGAGATCACCACCTCGAAGCCGGAGAAGTCGCTCTGCGAGCGCCTGCCCCGGCGCGGCGGGCGCAACAACCACGGGCACATCACGGCCCGTCACCGTGGCGGCGGGCACCGCCGCCTCTACCGTCGGATCGACTTCCGCCGCAACAAGGACGGGATCCCCGCCCGTGTCGCGACGATCGAGTACGACCCGAACCGCACCGCCAGAATCGCCCTGCTCCACTACGCGGACGGTGAGAAGCGCTACATCCTCGCGCCCCGCGGCCTCGAGGTCGGCATGACCCTCCTCTCGGGGGAGACCGCCGAGCCGAAGGTGGGGAACTCGATGGAGCTCCGCCACATCCCGACCGGTCTCGATGTTCACAACATCGAGATGGTCCCGGGGCAGGGGGGCAAGCTCGCCCGCTCCGCCGGGATGGGCGTCCAGCTCCTCGCCAAGGAGGGCACCCGCGCCGTCCTCGCCCTCCCTTCCGGTGAGATCCGGCAGGTGCACCATCGCTGCCGGGCCACGATCGGCCAGGTGGGGAACGAGGAGCACAGCCTCGTCAAGCTGGGCAAGGCGGGGCGGAAGCGCTGGAAGGGGCGTCGTCCCCATGTGCGCGGAACCGCGAAGAACCCGGTCGCCCACCCGATGGGTGGGGGAGAGGGACGGACGGCCGGCGGTCGTCACCCTTGCTCCGCGACCGGCCGCCTCGCGAAGGGCGGCAAGACGCGCTCCCCGCACAAGGCATCGAACAAGCACATCATCCGTCGCCGGAAGCGCAGGAAGTAAGAGGAGGACCCCCCCATGGGACGATCGCTGAAGAAGGGTCCGTACGTGGACCTGAAGCTCCTCAAGAAGGTGCTCAAGGCGAAGGAAGCGAACAGCTCCGAGCCCATCAAGACCTGGGCCCGGGCCAGCACCATCATTCCGGACATGGTGAACATGACCTTCATGGTGCACAACGGCAAGGATTTCAATCGCGTGCAGGTGACGGAGAACATGGTCGGGCACAAGCTCGGCGAGTTCTCCCTGACCCGCAACTACCGCGGTCACGCCGGGAACAAGAAGTAGCGCGAGCGCTTTGATCCGTGACCCCCGGGGTCACGCGGAAGGCAAGAGACGATGAGTTCAGCTGGCAAGTCGGCGGAGGCCATCAAGACCTATCGGGCCAGTCACCGCTTCGCGCGCGTGACCGCCCGGAAGGCGCGTTACGTGATGGACATGGTTCGCCATCAGCCGGTCGAGCATGCGCTCGACTCGCTGCGCTTCACCAACCGTCGGGCGGCTCCGATGATCTCGAAGGTCATCCAGTCCGCGCTCCAGAACGCGATCCAGGAGGGCGGCAAGCAGGCCGGCGACCTCGTGATCGTCAAGGCGCAGGCGGATGAGGGCCCCACCTGGAAGCGCTGGCAGCCCCGGGCGCGCGGAATGGCGTTTCCGATCTTCAAGCGCACCTCGCACCTCAAGATCGAACTCGCGGACCGGGGCGATGCCCCCGCGCGGAAGAAGGGCTAGTCGATGGGACAGAAGGTCAGACCCACTGCGACCCGGATCGGGATCACGCGTGACTGGTCCTCCCGCTGGTACGCGAACAAGCAGGAGTACGGCAAGCTCCTCGTCGAGGACCAGAAGATCCGCCGCTTCATCAAGAGCGAGTTCTTCTCGGCGGGGGTGCCCGAGGTGGAGATCGAGCGCGACGGCCAGACCGTCACGATCAGCATTCACGCCGCCCGACCGGGGGTCGTGATCGGCCGCAAGGGGGCTCGCGTCGAGCAGCTCAAGGCCGACCTCGAGGCGCTGGTCAAGAACAAGGTGCAGCTGAACATCAACGAGGTCCCCAACGCCGACCTCAACGCACAGCTGGTCGGGGAGAACGTCGCGGACCAGCTCCGCCGGCGGATGCCGTTCCGGCGCGTCCTGAAGAACACGCTGCGCACCTCGATGGACGCCGGAGCCAAGGGGATCAAGATCCTCGTCTCCGGCCGTCTCGGCGGGGCGGAGATCGCCCGCTCCGAGGTGCAGGTCGAGGGGAGCATCCCCCTCTCGACCCTGCGCGCGGACATCGACTACGGCCTGGCCGAAGCCCGGACGACCTACGGCGTGATCGGCGTCAAGGTCTGGATCTACCGGGGCGAGGTCCTCGACAAGGGGAAGGCGCGCAAAAATGTCGCGAATGCCAAAGAGGGTTAAGCACCGGAAGGTCCACCGCGGACGGATCCGTGGCTGCGCGACGCGCGGGAACTTCGTCGCCTACGGCGAGTTTGGTCTCGTTGCGATGCAGTCCGGCTGGATCACCGCGCGCCAGATCGAGGCCGGTCGTATCGCGGGGAACCACTTCCTGCGGGGCGAGGGCAAGATCCGGATCCGCATCTTCCCCGACAAGCCGGTGACGGCGACCGCGGCGGAGACGCGAATGGGAAAGGGCAAGGGTGAGGTCGACTTCTGGTGCGCCGTGGTGCGCCCGGGTCAGGTCCTCTACGAGATCCAGGGAGCGAGCGAGGCGAGCGCCCGGATCGCCCTCAACCGGATCGCCCACAAGATGCCGGTCAGGGTGCGCATGGTCTCGAGGAGGCCGAAGGTATGAAGACTTCCGACATCCGGCAGCTTCCCGATGCCGACATCGACGTCGAGATCGCGAAGCGCCGCAAGAAGCTGTTCGACTACCGCTTCCGGGCGGGCCAGGAGGAGAAGCAGCGGGCCGGGGAGATCCGGACCCTGCGCCGCGAGATCGCTCGCATGAAGACCATTCTCAGCGAGCGCCGCATCGCGGCCCGGAACGGTGAAGGAGCTGAGGCATGAGCACGGATGAGACCAAGGTCCGACGCTCGGTGCGGGGAGTGGTCGTGTCCAACAAGATGGACAAGACCATCGTGGTGAAGGCCGAGCGCCTCGTCGCCCACTCCAAGTACCGCAAGTTCGTGCGTCGACACACGAAGTACTACGCGCACGACGAGGGGAACTCCGCCAACGTCGGAGACTTCGTCGAGCTCGTCCTCGCGCGACCGCTCTCCAAGAAGAAGCGGTGGAACCTCGACCACGTGATCCGTCACGCTCCGGTCGAGGCGCTCGGGGGTGGAGAATGATCCAGATGCAGACCCGCCTCGATGTGGCGGACAACTCCGGCGCCAAGAAGGTCATGTGCATCAAGGTGCTCGGAGGCAGCAAGCGTCAGTTCGCCGGCATCGGCGACCAGATCGTCTGCTCGGTCAAGAAGGCGCTCCCCTCGAGCGACATCAAGGCCGGTGAGATCGTCAAGGGCGTGATCGTCCGGACGAAGCAGGCGGTCCGCCGCTCCGACGGCTCCTACGTCCGGTTCGACAAGAACGCGGTCGTGATCGTCGACAAGGACGGCAACCCCCGTGGGACGCGGATCTTCGGC
>JAFMMO010000203.1 GCA_017859655.1 Pseudomonadota bacterium
CCGGGGATCACCCCCTCCCCTGAGCAGCCCCCGGTCGGCGAGCCACTCGACTTCTCGGAGGAGGCGCGGTCCGCCGCCGGCCCGGCGCAGGGCGCGGGCCCGGAGGAGCGCCTGCGTCGGCCGCGGCGCCTCTCCTCCCGCCCCCGCCCCGAGGCCGAGGACGACCGCGCTGGTCCTCGGCCCGGGCAGGTCGGGGGAGCGCCCGCCGGCCTCCCGCACGAGCCCGCGAGCCTGCGCCCGGGACATCGAGAGGAGGCGCCCGACGAAGACGACCTCGCTGCCCCCGGGTGAGGGAACCCCCGGGGAGGAATCGCCAAGGGAGGGATCGCCGCGGGAGGCGGGATCAAGGTCCGGACTCAAGGGCGCTCTCCCCCTCCGGCGGGTCGGACCCGCCCCCGCGGATCAGTTGTCGTAGGGGATCGCGAGGCGATCGACCCCGGCGAGGTTCGCCGGAGTTCCGTAGAGGTACCACCAGACACGAATGAACTCCGCACCCTCCAGCTGGGAGGGGTCGGAGACGTAGCCGAAGTACTCCCCGGCGTTCGCCCGATCGGTCGGGTGCGCGGCGGCGCCTTCGAAGAGGGCGGCGACGAAGGTCGTGCCGGGGATCGTCCCCGGCGCCCCGTCGATGGTCGCGGGGCCGAGGAGGATCGGCGCCCCCACCGTCACCCCGTCACTGGTGGTGAGGCGATAGGGCAGGGTCCGCCCGCGGCTGAGGAGGTAGCCCGCGGTCTCGAAGAGGTCGTGGGCCGCGGTGACCACGGCCGCGTCGAAGCCGGGAGCCGGGTTCGTCGGCAGCACGACCTCGGAGAAGTCGTTCGGAGTCTCCAGCCGGAGGGTCCCGTCCGCACCATCCCCGCCCCGGAGCGGGTTGGTCCCCACGGCGGAGCCGCCGAGCCCGCCGAGGAAGGAGAGGGTCGCCTGGTCGCCGAACATGATGCCGCCCGTCGCGCGGAGGGCGATGGTGCCCCCTGCACCGCCGCCCCCGGCCCCGGGCTGACTCCCCCCGTTTCCGTCCCCTCCGTCTCCCCCATTCGCAGAGAGGGCCGCATCGATGGTCACCGTGCCGCGGGCCACGATCTCGAGCGCGCCTCCTCCTCCGCCCCCGCCCCCGCCATGCTTCGCCACGAGCGAGGTCGAGGAGCTCAGGCGCAGCGCGCACGCCCCCCCGCCGCCGCCCCCGCCGCCGCCGACGGGGACGGTGAGGCGCGCATCTCCCCGCGGAGCCCCCCCGAGCCCGGCGGGGGCGACGAGGGTCAGGCTGGGGTTCGCGGGATCGATGCCGTCCCCTCCGCGGAAGCTCCCCCCACCGCCACCTCCGGGGCCGCCATGGGGGAGCGTGTTCGTCCCGGGGGCGCCCGCGAGGGAGGTGCTCTCCCCCGCCGCTCCCCCGAACTCGCCGGCGGTCGCCGGGTCGAGGAGGGTGACTTCTCCGCCGAAGACCTCGATGAAGCCCCCGTCGCCGCCGCTCCCCCCCCCCGGCCCGGCCGCGCCGCCGACACCGGAGGTCGTCGCCCCCGCCGTCGTGCCCGCCTCTCCATCGAGGATCAGGTCCGCTCCGATCGTGCAGGCCGCGAAGGTCCCGAGTCCGCTGCCGGAGCAGCGGATCACGAGGGGATCGGTCCCCACGACCGAGACCGCGGCGCCGACCTCCACGATGAGGCTGCGCAGGTGGAACTCACCGAAGACGAACCCCGGGTTGAGGGAGGCGGGGAGGACCTCGAACGGGTTCAGGGGGTCGGTGGTGTCGAGGATCGTCCGACCCGTGGTGTCGATGGTGTAGGCGGTACCGGCCGCGAGGACGAGATCCACGGTGCCGCTCCCCCAGCTGGGCACCTGGAGACCGCCGTTCGCGGGAGACTGGAGGAAGCCCGGGACCGAGACGACATTGCCGTTGAAGGAGTTGTCGAGGATCGAGGCGCTGTCGAAGTCCTCCACGAGTTCTCCCATCGGCGGCGCGGAGTTGTCGACGACCACCCTCGGGGTCTGCCACTCCCCCGGCGAGCAAGGTGCCGCGGGAGCCTCGTTGATGGCGCGAAGCCGGAGACGGGTGACGATCGGTCCCGTCGAGGGAAGGTCCGCGAGGGTGTCCCAGACGAACCGATGCGCCGCCCCCACTCCGATGAGACCGTTCCCCGGCTCCTGCACCCTGGACCCGGGGAGCTTCCGCCCCGGAGGGGAGCTGGCCGCCGCCGTGCAGGTGAGCCAGGTCTGCCCGGTCGAGTCCGCCGGGTCCTGATACTCGACGACGATGTCGTAGGTCGAGGAGGCCGGGGCCATGAAGAGCGTGTAGTCCACCGCGACATCCCCCCGACGGATCCCCGCCGGGACGACGGCTCCGGTGAAGTAGGCGGGGGTCTCCGCCGCGCCGGGAGGGTCGGCGGGGCTGCCGAGTCGCGCGAGAGAGACATCGACCCGTCCCGACTCGAGGATCTGGGAGCCGATCGTGATCGGCGCCCGCGCTCGGACGGTCATCGCCTCGGTGTCACAGGAGGCGCTGAAGAGGTTGTTCGGCAGACCCGCTCGGACCATCGTCGTCCCGGGCGGGAGGGTGTAGCCCGCCCCCGGCGGGGGATTGAAGAAGACGCTGGTCGCGTCGAAGTTCCCCCCCGAGAACTCGACCGCGACCTGATTCACGGTCGGAGCGAGGTTGTAGCCGTAGAGCTCGAAGGTCCCCGGCGAGGGAGAGCCCGCGGGGGAGGTGCTGACGGCCCCCAGGTCCCCCTGCTGCCCGACCACGACCCCGAGGATCTCGGGGGCCGCCGTGAAGCCCGCGCCGCCGAAGGCGAAGCCGTTCGAGTAGAGGGTCGTGAAGCCGGAGCGCACGCCCCCCGGCACCATCACCTCGACCTCCCAGATCGTTCCCAGCCCCTGCTGGGTGCCCCCGTCGGTGACGGAGAGGATCAGCCCCTCGAGGATCGCGCTCTGGAAGGAGTCGGAGAACTCCACCTTCAGGTTCGCGGGGTTGGAGTCGATGCTCGTCGCCCGGAAGGTGATGACATCCCCTCCTCCGCCAAAGAGCGGCTCCACCTCGAAGATGTCCACGGGGGGGGGCGGCTGCGGGGGCGAGTTCGGGATGCCGCCGGCGGACCCGCCGCTGCAACCGGAGAGCGCCACGAGGGAGAGGATCAGCAGGAGCCCCAAGAGCTTCGGCATGCGAGCGTTCCTTTCCGCCGGATCGCTCCGGCGCTCCACCATCTGCGGGTGGGGACGGTGGATCACGGACCCCGGAGGGGTGGACCGGACCTCGGCACGACGCCGAGGGCGTGTCGCCTCCGGGAACCCGCGGGCCGCAGTTCGGCCCGGGGTGCGGATTCTAGCAGGGAGGGGAGCTCCCGGGGCGCGTTCGTGGAAGTGCGCGAGCGCGGAGAGTGGGTCTCCGCCCGAGAGGGAACGACGGCAGGGCCGGGTCGGTGCCCGGCGCCGGAGAATTCAGGGGAGGCAGCGGAGGGGGTCCTCGGTTCGATCCGGACCCGGGGCCGGGAACGGGGCCGGGGGCATCGCCCCCTGGGAGAAGAGGTAGGAGAGGAGGTGGATCGCATCCGCGATGTTCACGCTGCCGTCGTCGTTCGCATCGGAGGCATCGAGGCAGGGACTCGGCGCGGCGCCCTGGAAGAGCACCCCGAGGAGCGCGATCGGGTCCGCGATCTCCACGACCCCGTCCTCGTTCGCATCCCCACGGAGGAAGCGCCGCTGGACCACGACCATCCCCAGCATGCCGCAGCACTCATGGGGGAGACAGAAGTAGGGAACCTCGCCGGCCACATCGAAGGTGTAGATGAAGACCGGGAACCCATCGGAGCTGACCGCATCGAAGAGCGCTCCCGGGTTGTCCGCCGGGGCGGAGGAGAGTCCGCTCGTGACCGTGTGCAGCATCTCTCCGGGCTCGTGCTCCCAGCGGATGGAGTCCCCCTCGAAGAGCTCCACCAGAGGGGGCTCGTAGGCGTTGTCGAGCACCGTGACGACGAAGGTCAGGTCATCGCCGAGGAGCTCGATCGTCCCGACCTGGCTCGGGTTCGCTCCGTCGTGGAAGGCGATCGTCGCCGGGGGTCCGCTGAAGGTGTGAGAGAAGGTCGGGTTCTGGGCATCGACCGGGCCCTCGAAGAGCGCTCCCGGCTCGTCCGCCGTCCCCGGAGCCCCGCCGGGGACCCCGCTGCGGACGACATGCGACCCCGCGACATGAACCCAGGTGACGGTGTCGCCGGCCTGCACCGTGACGCTCTGGGGGAGGAAGGCGCTCGAGAACATCTCGATGAAGTACTCATCCGCCCGACAGGTCCCCGAGGTCAGGGGGCCGAGCAGGAGCAGCGGGAGCAGGGCGATCGACAGGTGTGATGCAGAGGGACGATGCACGAGTGGCCTCCAGCTTCTCGGTCTTCTCGATCTTCTCGGGCAGCTTCGGCGAGGAGTCGCTCCGGCGGGCGTCTCGATTCTACCAGACGAGCGCGATCCGACCTCGCCTCCCGATGATGCCTCTCCCGACGAAGCCCGCGGAGAGGAAGTCAGGAGAGTCCGAACCTGCGTCCCCCCCGCGCCGCCGGAGGGTGGGCAGACCCCCCCTCCACGATAATCTAGAGAAGGACCGGGAGCACCCGCCGACCCCCGCTCCACCTATTTGATCCATCGGCGGCACCCCATCGGAACCAGCACCCTCGCGCCTCCCCGCGGCCCCGCCCCGGGACCGTCGTGGCGTGCCCGATGGAGAGACTCCGCCTCCCCGCGCGGGAGAGACGTGAACGGAGCCCCCATGCCCTCGTCCCCGGGCCGTGCTCGAAGGCTCGCCTTTCCCCTGCTCGTCGCGCTGCTCGCGGCATGCGGCGGGGTGGAGGCGCAGTTCGAGCCCAGCCTGGTCCTCGTCGAGGGAGAGCCCGCCCCGGGCCTCGCCACACCGATCACGGGCCTCGGCCGCCCGATCTGCAACGGGAGCGGGCTCCTCGTCGTCGAAGGGAGCCACGCCGCTCCACTCCCCGAGGACTTCATCTGGCGCGATGGCGCGCTGCTCGTGACCTCGGGCATGCCCCTCGCCGGCGCCGGCGGGACCCTCGGCACCATTCATCCCTTCGAGAGCCCGCGGTCCATCGATGCCATCGGTCGGGTGAGCTGGTGCGGCGACCTTCAGGGCGTGCCCGCCGCCGTCGATGAGATCCTCGCGCGGGACACGACCGTCCTCCTTCGGGAGGGAGACCCCTCCCCCATCGCCGGGCGGATCGTGCAGAGCTTCTCGAGCGTCTCGATCGACGACGCAGGCTGTGTCTACTTCGAGCTCGACCTCGATGGCCCCACCGCCGGGGACGAGCTCCTCGCGCGTCACGACGGGACCTCTGCCACGCCGCTGGCCATGAACGCGGTCTCGCTCTTCCGCGAAGGGGACTCGATCGTGGGAGGCCCGCTCGATGGCCATGTCTGGGACAATGGCGCCTTCCTTGACCTCCGCATCAACGGCTCCGGCTCCCTCCTCGTCGAGGGGGATCTCGAGACGACCGGGATCGGGACCGCCTCCTCCCTCGACAACGAGGTCCTCGTTCGCAAGCGCCCGGGGATCGACTACGAGGTCCTGCTGCGGGAGGGAGTGACCCTCCTCCCCACGCCGATCGCAGGGACCCGCCCGTTCCGCTCGATCCACGAGATCGACCTCGCCGACAACGACGACTGGATCGTCCGTGGCACGATCTCGGGGGTCGGTCCGGAGTTCGACGATGTCGCCATCGCGGGCCTCGGCGGGAGCGGCGCGACCGTCATCGCGCAGGAGGGGATGGACATCTCCGCCGTGGTCGGAATCCCGGACGCCGAGCTCGGCGCGATTCAGGGCGTCCGCGTCGACGGGACCGAGCGGGTCCTGCTCCTCGCGAACGCGCTCTCACCGACCGGGCCCCTCCCCTTCGATGAGGTCCTCCTCCTCCTCGAGGGAGGCAGCTGGACCCTCGTCACCAGCGACGAGGTCCCGCTCCCGAGTGGAGCTCTCATCGTCGACCTCATCACCGACCACCTCGCCCTCGCCGACGGAGGCGACCTCTTCGCGGGAGCCCGCGTCGCGATCGGCGGGATCCAGAGAGACGGGGTCCTGCGCTTCGTCGAGCCCCCGGTCCTCCCGCTCGAAGGGCTGGTCTGCAGCCAGCGGACGGGAGCTCCCGTCGTCGAGGCGAGCTGGATCAACCCGCCAGCCGCCGGCTATGACGGGATCGTCGTCCTCGTCGATGGCACCGTCGTCGCCACCCTCCCGGGGGGGGAGACGAGCTTCCAGAGCCCTCCCGTCACACCACTCGATCGCGCGGTCGAGGTGCAGCTGATCCCGTTCATCGGTGGCGATCAGGCCGCCCCCGCCG
>JAFMMO010000204.1 GCA_017859655.1 Pseudomonadota bacterium
CGCCGCACCTCGACCGCGCTCACGCCGCGGATCGTCAGCGCTTCGATGTCCGCTCCGGGGGCGAGGTCCGCCCCGTCTTCCTCGGCGGCGGGGAGTCGACCCGGCTCGAGCTCCCCACTCGGGCGGTCGAGGAGGGGCGGCTCGTCGTCGAGATCGAGAACGCGGTCCAGGGCCGACCCGGCTACGGCGCGACCTTCACCGGAGAGGATCGGCTCTCGATCGAGGTCCCGACCGGGTCCTTCCGCGCGAACCTCGCCCGGGCGTGCACCGTGCTCGCGGTGCAGCTCTCCTTTGTCGCCGCCCTCGGCGTCGTGTCGGCGACCTTCCTCGGTCTCCCCGTGGCGATGCTCCTCGTTCTCCTCGTCCTGCTCGCCGCCTCGCTCGGCGGTGGTCTGCTCGACCTCGAGCCGGAGCGGGCCCGCTCCCCACTGGATCGGGCGATCGCCGCGCGCAATGCTCCGGAGGAGGACCACGCTCACGTCCATGACCACGACCATGATCACGGCCATGACCACGACCACGTCTCCCACGGCGCGGCGACGGGGGCGGCGGGGCACGATCACGACCACTCGGTCAAGGCGAGTCCGGTGATGGACATCCTCGACCGCTCCGGTCGTCGCCTCGTCTCCCTGCTCGGAGCGTGGGGGCGGGCGGAGCCGATCGACTCCGTCGCGAAGCGGCGGGAGATCCCCGGCGCGGCGGTCCGCGGCGCGCTGCTCGAGATCGGCGCCCTCTGGACCGGGCTCGTGGGGCTGCTGGGGCTGATCGTCTTCCGCCGTCGGGAGCTCGCGAGGGTGCAGGTATGAGCGGGTCTCGGCGCGCACGGAGTGGAGCCGGCGGGGCGCTCGCCCTGCTCCTGCTCCTCGGAGTCGGGCAGGCGCTCCTCGTCCCCCGGGTCGAGGAGGCCCGCGTCGAGTCCCGGATCGCCCGCGTGTCGGAGCCGGGGCTCGAGGTGCCGGCCGAGATCCGCCTTCTGGAGGCGTCGCTCGGCAGCTTTCGGGGCGCGCTCATCAATGTCCTCTGGCTGCGGGCGATCGGGCTCGAGGAGGAGGGGAGGGTCCACGAGTCGCTGCAGCTGGCGCGCTGGATCACGCGCCTCCAGCCGAGCTTCCCCCGGGTGTGGAGCTACCAGGCGCGGAACCTCTCCGACAACCTCTCCGTCACGGCGAGCGATCCGGGGGAGCGCTATGCGTGGGTGCAGGAGGGGATCGGGCTCCTGCGCGACGAGGGGATCCCCCTGAACCGGGAGTCGATGCACCTCTACAGGGAGCTCGCCTACATCTTCTGGTTCAAGCTGGGGGACGAGAGTCGCGACGAGCACCGACTCGACTTCTGGCGCCGCTTCGCCACCGAGTGGGATGAGCTGCTCGGCGAGCCCGCCGGAGAGACCGCCGAGGAGCGCGCGGCGTGGCTCCGTCCGCTGGCCGAGGCCCCGGTCCGTCTCGATGCGCTCGTCGCCGCGAGGCCGGGCCTGGCGGCGCGGCGGGAGGAGTGGGCGTCCCTCCTGGCGGAGGGGGCGAGAGCGCACCTCGCCGCGGCCCGGGAGGACGAGCGATCGGGCGCCTCGATGACGGAGGACGAGCAGGCGCTCCTGAACTTCCTCCGGGCCCACGTCCTGCGGGAGGAGTTCTCGATGGACCCGGCGCTGATGCTCGACCTCACCGAGCAGCTGGGACCGATCGACTGGCGACACCCCGCCGCCCACTCCATCTACTGGGCGACGACGGGGCTCCTCCGGATCCGGACCGGCGAGGCGTTTCCCCGATTCACGCGGGAGCTCCGGGGGGCGGTCGAGGAGGATCACATCGTCTCGATCGCCCTGAAGCAGCTCCTCCTGCGCGGGCGGATCCTCGGGGATCCGCGGCGCGTCGTCCGTCGGGCTCCCGAGCTCAGCTTCATCGACGCCTACGAGCGAGGGATCTTCGAGGGAGATCCGGGCTCCGCGGCCGAAGTCCCCGAGGATTACCGGGTCAGCTACTTCCAGATCCTCGAGCTCGGGGTGCAGGGCGCCTGGCTGAGGGGGGATGAGGAGCTGGCCCGTCGACTCCTCTCGCGGCTCGCCCGCTTCTTCGGAGAGACGATCGAGGATCCTGTGGAGTGGATCGTGACGCAGCTCGAGCTCGACCTCCCCGAGGAGGAGCCGGAGCGCACTCGGGAGCTCGAGATCCGCATCACCCTCCAGCTCTATGCGATGATGGAGGAGGGCTGGGGGAGCGAGGATGAGCGGCTCGCCTCCCGGCGCCGGGCCCTCGCCGAGCTCCTGTGGGGGAGGGCCGCGCTCGCGGGTGCGTTCCTCGACCCGCTCGAGCGGATCGAGGCGCGGGCGGTCGGGAGCTTCCTGCAGGAGAGCCCGCTCCTCGTCACCGCGACCGCGAAGGCCGCGGTCTGGGCGAGGCTGTCCCCGGAGCGTCGGGCCTCCTTTCCGCCCTGGCTCCTCGAGCAGCTGCGAGACGCCGCCCGTCGAGCGGGCCTCGATCCGGAGACCGCCTTCCCGACCCCCTGACCCGCCCGGAATCGCGCGGTCCTCTTCAACGGGCATCGTCCCCCGGGTATCGTGGACCGACCGCCGGGGAAGGAAGCACGACATGAGCACCGGAAGTCCGAGCGACGCGGATCTCGCGTTCATCCGCCGTCTGCCGAAGGTCCACCTCCACGATCATCTCGATGGAGGTCTCCGGCCCGGCACGATCATCGAGCTCGCTCGTGAGCAGGGGGTCGACCTCCCTGCCGACGATCCCGCGGAGCTGCAGGAGTGGTTCCACCGCGGCGCGAACCGGGGCAGCCTCCCCCTCTACCTCGAGGGGTTCGCCGTCACCTGCGGCGTCATGCAGACCGAGGAGTCCCTCGCGCGGGTCGCGCGGGAGCGGGTCGAGGACCTCGCCGCCGATGGCGTGGTCTACGGCGAGGTCCGCTTCGCCCCGATCCTCCACGTCGATCGGGGGCTCAACCTCGAGCAGGTCCTCTCCTCCGTGCTCGCGGGGACGGAGGAGGGATGCCGGAGCACGGGGATCGATGTCCGGACGATCGTGTGCGGGATGCGCCACATGGATCCATCCGCGACCCTGGAGATGGCGGAGCTCGCCGTCGACTTCCGGGACCGCGGCGTGGTCGGGTTCGACCTCGCGGGGGACGAGAGCGGCCACCCCCCGAAGCGGCACATCGAGGCGTTCCACTTCCTCCAGCGCGAGAACTTCAACATCACGATCCACGCCGGAGAGGCGTTCGGGCTCGCCTCGATCTGGCAGGCGATCCAGTTCTGCGGCGCGCATCGCATCGGGCACGCGACGCGGCTCGTCGAGGACCTCGAGGATGCGGCTCAGGGGAGTCGCTCCGCCGGCACGCTCGCGACCTACATCGACGACCATCGGATCTGCCTGGAGATGTGCCTCTCATCCAATGTCCACACCGGTGCGGTCGAGCGCCTGGAGGATCACCCCTTCCCCGACTACCTGCGCCGCGGCTTCCGCGTCTGCCTGAACGTGGACAACTACCTGATGTCGGCGACGACCCTCTCTCACGAGTGGTGGCTCGCCCGCGAGCTCTTCGGCCTCGACCTCGATGAGCTGGAGATGCTCGCGAAGAACGGGGCGAACGGCGCGTTCTGCCACCACCCGGAGCGCATTCGCCTCTACGAGGAGCGGATTCGTCCCGGCTTCGAGGCGGCGCGCGCGGAGTCTTAGGCCCCCGCCCCCCCGGGTCTCGTTGCAGCGGCGCGCAGGGTCTGTGATAATCGCCCGTCCTCCGACCCACCGGAGGAGCTCCGGAAGCCCCCTCGGCGCGCGGTTCCCCGCGACATCGTCGAGTCCATCCGAGTCCATTCGTGCCGATCGCGAGAGCCGGCTCCCCCCGTCGAGGCGGTGGGAGCCCGGGTCCGCGTCCCCCGCTCCCTCCAGGGGGGGAGGGGGCTGGCCCCGCCGATCACCCGACCTGCCGGTCCCGCGCGAGCGCGGACCGAGAGAGCGAGCGCCGCATGGCCGACCTGATCTCGAGACTGAAGCAGCGATCCGTCGAGAAGAGAGACGCCAGCGTCCATGTCGAAGGGCGCATCCTCTTCCTGGTCGACGACGCGGATGCGGTCCGTCGTCAGCTCGCGGGGGAGGACCTCCCCCTCGATCACGCGGTCCCCTACCGCGATGACATCTCGACCGACGAGATCACCCCGGCCTGGGTCTGCTACTACTTCGACGAGACCCTCGGCGACTTCCCGTATGTCGGCTTCCGGGCGGGAGGGGAGTTCCCCATCGAGAGGAACTCGATCCGCGCCGGCGGGTTCGGCGTGGCGGTCAGCGGGAAGCGCCGCGGGAAGGGCTCGAGCCGGGAGGCCTCTCCCTACGCGGAGAAGTGCGCCGGGATCCAGGTCGTCGTGGCCGAGAACATCGAGCGGATCTACCAGCAGAACTGCCACAACCTCGGACTCCTCACCTCCACCGACTTCGGTGTCCTCGCGCGCCTGCGGGCGGGGGAGACGATCCCGCTGGAGACCTTCCTGGAGGGGAAGGACCCGGTCACCCGCCAGATCATCGAGTGGGGCGGGCTCTTCGAGTTCAACCTCGCCCGGCTGCAGGGGAAGGTGGAGCTCGATGCCCCCGCCCCCGCCGATGGCGGCATGACGATCACCGAGAAGATCTTCGCGCGTCACCGCGTGGTCGACCTCTCCCGCGATCAGGTCGGCTGCTCCTCGATCGCGACCGGAGATGCGGGCTTCTTCCGGACCGACCTGCGCTTCAGCCATGAGTATGTCACCCCGATGGCCTCGGCGTTCTTCGAGGAGAAGGTGGGCAAGGGCGAGCCGGTCAACGATCCGGGCTCGATCGTCTTCTTCCGGGACCATCTCACCTTCCTCGCCATGGCGATGACCCCGGAGCGCAAGGCTCAGGGGCTCCTCGAGGTGGCGGATCAGCTGCGGATCAAGCAGGAGGAGTTCTCCCGGGAGCAGGGGGTCACCCTCCACGGCGAGACCGGGCACGGAGGCTCCGAGGCGATCTGCCACTCGAAGATCCTGGAGTCCTACGCCGAGCCTGGGCAGCTCATCATCGGCTCCGACTCCCACACGCCGCACTCGGGCGCCCTCGGCTGCGTCGCCTTCGGCGTCGGCACGACCGCCATCTTCAACTCGTGGATCACCCGGGATGTCTACAGCTACGTGCCGGAGACGGTCCGGGTCGTGTGCCGGGGGCAGGCGCCGGCGGGCATCACCGCGAAGGACATGATGCTCGCCATCCTCGCCACGGACTATGTCCGGGACGGCAAGGCGATCGGCAAGATGATGGAGTACTGCGGCGAGGCCGTGGAGGCGCTCTCCATCGACGAGCGGGCCACGATGACGAACATGGCGGCCGAGGTCGGCGCCTTCAGCGGGATCGTCGCGCCGGACGAGCGCACCGTCGAGTTCCTCGCGCGGGAGCGTGGCATGGCCCCCGAGGTCGCCCGCGAGCTCTGCGCCGGTCTCCGCTCCGACGACGACGCACGCTTCGTCCACACGATCGAGATCGATGCCGCCGCCCTGCGACCCCTCGTCGCCACCCCCGGAGATCCGGGGAACGGCGTCTCCATCGACGAGATCGGGGATGTCCCGATCGAGATCGCCTACGGCGGCTCGTGCACGGCGGGGAAGAAGGAGGACATGGACATGTACGCCCGTGTCCTCGCCCACGCCGTCGCCCGGGGGCGCAAGGTCGCGGAGGGTGTCGAGTTCTGGATCCAGTTCGGCTCGATGGAGGTCAAGGAGTACTGCGCCTCCCAGGGCTACCTCGACATCTTCGAGAAGGCGGGGGCCCAGATCATCGAGCCCTCGTGCGGCGCCTGCATCAATGCGGGCCCGGGGGTCAGCCGCCGCCCGGACCAGGTCACCGTGAGCGCGATCAACCGGAACTTCCCCGGTCGCTCGGGCCCGGGGCTGATGTACCTCGCCAGCCCGCTGACGGTGGCGGCGAGCGCGATCGAGGGCCGCATCGTCGAGTGGAATCCCGAGTCGGTGGGGAGCACCCAAGCCTGATCCCGGGGTCACGCTGCCGCCCGACGCGCGCGAAGGGCGCCCTCCTCGAGGGCGCCCTTTTCGCATCCCGCACCGCGCGGCGTTTGAGGAGTGGGCGCTCGAGGAGTGGGCGGAAGGGGTCCGGGGGGGTCAGCGGCCGCCGATACCGGCTCTCTCGCGCAGGCCCTCCGCCCTCCACAGCGACAGGAAGATGCGCTCGAGGATCGGCTGGAGCGGGGCCCCATCCCCCCGTCCCGGTCGGTACGGCCCCGCGCCGGGGCGGCCCTCGTCGAGGCTTCGGTCCGCCACCGCGGAGTCGTGGTCGGCGAGCCACTCCCGCAGGAT
>JAFMMO010000205.1 GCA_017859655.1 Pseudomonadota bacterium
GGCGCTCGCGGCCGTGTCGACGGCGAGAGCGGTGATCCGATCGGCGACGAGGACCACGGTCCCGCCGGCGATCACCTGGGCCACATCCGCATCGAAGGACCAGAGGCTCCCCAGGCACGCATCGCTGGCCGCCGCGATCGCATCGACGAGGGCGACCCCCTGCAGGAGCGCGAACTCTCCGGCGGAGCAGGGGGGACCGACGAAGGAGGTGCCGATCCCACTCCCGGAACCGGAAGTCTGCGCGGCGGCCCGGGCCGCAACCCGCGCACGCAGATCCCCGCTCGACGCGGCGGGCGCCTCACTCTCCGCGGGCTCCCGCGCCGACGCCGCCAGAGAGCAGGGAGGCGGCGCGGAGATGGCCTCCGCCGCTCCCGCCGGAGGCTGCTGACCGGGGAGAGCCGTCGCATGGATCGACGAGACCACGAGGATGAGGAGGGGGAGCGACCGCGCCGGCATGGGAACTCCGATTCCGGGGGGTGAGGAGGGGGCCCGACGGGACCTGCCCTTCCGCTCCAGTATACCCTCGCCCGCGGGCAGGTACAGAAGAGGAGGGGCGGGCGGTGGTTGGCAGAACGGGCGCGCTGTGGAACGATCCTCCGCGAGAGAGAGGTCCTCGATGTTGCGCGCTCCGTCCATCCCTTCCCGATCGTGGCTGCTCCTGCTCCTCTCCCTCCCCTTGCTCGCCGGCTGCGGGCCGGTCTCCTCCGATCGCGGCGCGGGAGGTGGAGACCTGGGCACCTCCTTCGTCGTGGTCCTCGCCGATGATCTCGGGTGGGCGGACATCTCCTGCCAGGGGAGCGAGTGGGAGACACCGGCGATCGACGCCCTCGCGCGGCGGGGGCTGCGGGTCGCCCGCGCCTACTCGAACGGGCCGAACTGCGCGCCGAGCCGCGCCTACCTGATGACCGGGCGCGACATGACCTCCCACGGGATCTTCACCGTCGCGCCGAGCGCGCGCGGGAAGGCGGAGAACCGGAAGCTGGATCCCCCTCCCACGCGCCGCGCCCTCCCCGACGGAGCGGCCACCATCGCGACCGAGCTCGGCGAGGCCGGATATCGCACCGCTCACATCGGGAAGTGGCATCTGGGGAGCGATCCTCGCGCCCACGGGTTCGAGCGCGCGGTGGCGGGCAACCAGCGCGGCTCCCCGAAGACTCACCTCGCCCCGTGGGGGCTCCCCGACCTCCCCGAGGGGGCGAAGGGGACCGAGCTCGCGGACGCCCTGACCGACCAGGCGATCGACTTCATCGAGGAGTGCGGGGAGGAGCCGTTTCTCCTCGTCCTCTCCCACTACGCGGTCCATACCCCGGTCCAGGCGGACCCCGCGCGGGTGGGGCAGTGGCAGGAGAAGCTCCCCGAGGCGGACCGCCGACGCTGGCGCTACGCCGCGCTCGTGGAGAGCGTGGATCGCTCGGTCGGTCGACTCGTGGACGCGCTCGAGCGGACCGGGCGAGCCGGGGACACCCTCGTCATCTTCACGAGCGACAACGGGGGTCACGAGGGCTTCACCGACAACGGGCCACTCCGCGGTGCGAAGGGGATGCTCTACGAGGGAGGGATCCGCGTCCCGTTCATCGCGGCGGGGCCGGGGATCCGGGGGAATCGCACCGAAGAGCGGGTCCCTCTCCAGCTCAGCGACCTCTACCCCACCTTCCTGGAGATCGCCGGCCGCTCCGCCTCGGAGGAGCTGGTCGGGGAGAGCCTCGTGCCGCTCCTGCGCGGTCGGCGCAGCTCTCTGGCGAAGCGCGAGCTCCACTGGCACTTCCCCGCCTACCTCGAGGGATCCCGGACCCGGGGGACCTGGCGAACGACCCCGGCCTCCGTGATCTGGCGCGGAGACTACAAGCTGCTCCACTTCTACGAGTCCGACAGCGTCGAGCTCTATCACCGGCGTGATGTCGGAGAGGAGAACGACCTCGCGGAGGAGCGGCCGAGGGAGGCGGGAGAGCTGCGAGCGAGCCTCGAAGAGTGGCGCTCGAAGGCAGGACTCCCCATCCCCCGCCCCATCCCTCCGAGCTGAGCTCGAACCGGCCACCCCCGGTGGGATCGGGCCATCGAGGCCTCAGGGATGACCGAGGGAGCTCAGGCTCCGGTGCAGCGAATGCAGACTCTGCGCCGGTTGCCGAGATGGGCCGTGATGAGGCAGGCGGAGCCGAGGATCGTCGCGATCGTCGCCGGGGGGAGATGCAGGGACCTCTCCCCCGACTCGTCGACCACCACACTCGGACAGCAGTTGTCGCAGGAGTCCGCCCCCTCCTCCGCGAGGCTCGTCGGGGCCGAGGGGAGGTACGGCAGCGCGCTTCCGGCGAGGACGAAGAGGATCCCCGCCAGCGCCGCTCCCCGGATCCAGCGGCGCCCGCCTCCTCGAGACCCGTGGATGAGCACGGTGGCCCCCAGCGGCACGACTCCGAGCGCCATCAGTGCATGCGACGCAGGGTGCGCCCAGATCCGCCCGAAGGAGGGGAGGGCGAGAAGGAAGAGGGGCGAGACGAGACAGTGCACGACGCAGGCGGAGGAGGCCCAGCAGCCGAGTCGATCCCAGAGTCCCTCGGGCGCAGCTCTCATCCCCCCTCCTCGCTCGCACAGTCCGCGCAGTTGCCGAAGAGCAGGATCTCGTGACCACTCATGCGGAAGCCGGCGGGGAGAAGGCGCTCGAGCTGCCGAACGCAGCCATCGAGATCGAAGGCGCGCTCGCAGCGGGAGCAGAGGAAGTGGTGGTGATGCTTCAGGTTCGCCGGCTCGTATCGGACCGAGCCCGCCTGGAGCTCGACCGCGACGAGTCGGCCCTCCTCCACCCCCCGGCGCAGGGCGCGATAGACCGTGGCGAGACCCACGCTCTGGCTCTCCTCGCGGAGGAGCTCCCACAGCTCGTTGGCGGACATCGGCCCCCTCGCATCGACGAGAGCCTGCAGGACCTGATCATGCTTTGGCGCGCTCATTTGAGAAATGATAATCGATTCTCATCTGGAGCCGCCAGCGAATCCGCGGATTCGGTCGGAGAGTGCGGGGTCGGGGGGAAGGGGCGGCTCAGCGCGCGCGCGGGCGGGTCTTCAGGCCACCGAGCCCTCCGTCGACCCCGATCACCTGAGAGGTGACCCAGCTCTGCGCGGGGTCGAGGAGCCAGGTGATCGCCCGCGCGACATCGTCCGCCTCCCCGAGGCGGCCGAGCGGGTGCAGATCGAGCGACGCGCGCTCCGCGGCCTCGGTTCCGGTGATCCGCTCGGTGAGCTTGGTCCGGACCAGTCCGGGGGCCACGACGTTCACGCGCACTCCGGCGTTGGCGTAGGTCGCCGCCGCGCTCTTCGCGAGCCCCTCGATCCCCGCCTTCGCGGCGGCGATCGCCTCGTGGTTCGCGAGCCCGATCCGAGCCGCGGCGGAGGAGATGAGGACGATCGAGCCCCCCTGCTTCCGCATCCGGGGCGCTGCTGCACGCACCGCCGCAAAGGAGGAGCGGAGGTGAGTGGCGATGACCTCGTCCCACTCGGGACCTGTCGTGAGGTGGGCGGGCTTGAGGAGGAGGGAGCCCACACAGTTCGCGACGCCATCGAGACGGTCGTACTTCCGCACCGCGGTCTCGAGCGCCTCCTCCACCGAGGCGAGGTCGGTGCCATCGAAGAGGCAGGGGGTCGCGTCGATCTCGGCGGCCAGGCGGTCAAGGGCGACCGAGTCGCGGGCGGCGATGATGACGGAGGCACCCGCTTCGGTGAGCTGGCGCGCGACGGCGCGACCGATCCCTCCGGTGGCACCGAGGACGACGTGGACGGGGTTCATGGAAGCTCCTCTCGGGGCGGATCCGAGGGGCTCCTCGGTCCGGATGGGATACGCTCGGAGCCCCGGGGTGGATTCGCGGAATCCGGCTTCGGGAGGCCCGCGAAACCCAGGTATGGCGGAAGCGAAGGAGTTGCCGTGAGTGACACGATCCCCCCTCCCGCCGGCCCGCGCTGGGGTCCGGCCGTCCTCCGCGTGGCGGCGGTCTACAACCTCCTCTGGGGCGCGGCCGTGATCCTGCTGCCGCGGGTGACCCTCGGCTGGCTCCTCCCCGCGGAGAGACTCGAGGCCCTCGATCCGGTCGCCTTCACCCTCTGGCAGTGCATCGGAATGATCGTCGGGGTCTACGGGATCGGCTACTGGGCCGCAGCGCGGGATCCCCTCCGCCACTGGCCGATCGTCCTCGTCGGGTTCCTCGGGAAGGTCTTCGGGCCGATCGGGTTCGTCGGCGGCGTCCTGGAGGGGATCGTCCCCCTCTCGTTCGGGCGGACGATCATCCCGAACGACCTGATCTGGTGGGCTCCCTTCTTCCTCCTCCTGCGCGCCGCCCGGGCCCGCGCCGTCAGGACACCGGCGGCTCCGGAGTCGGCGTCGGGGTGAGGCCGACCGGCGGATCGGGCCGGGGACTCCGACTTCGATCGTTCCGGCTCGCCTCCTCGGCGGCGCGACGGATCCCCCCGAGCATGCCGCGGAAGACATATCCGTGGAGGGGCAGGACCGAGTACCAGTAGGCGAGTCCGAAGAGCCCCTTCGGCCGGAAGCGCGCGACCTGGCGGAGGCGCGTCCCGCCCCCTTCCGCGTCCTCCAGCTGGAACTCCAGCTCGGCCACGCCGGGGAGCCGCATCTCCGCCCGCAGGCGCAGGCCGCGATCCCTCTCGATCCCGGTGACCCGCCAGAAGTCGAGCGCCTCCCCGTAGGAGACCTGCTCGGGGTTGCGACGACCGCGCCGCAGCCCGGGCCCGCCGACGAGACGGTCGAGGAAGCCGCGGATCTTCCAGAGGGTGTCCGCGGCGTACCAGCCATGCCCTCCGCCGACCCGGCAGACCGCCCCGAAGACCTGGGCTCGATCGGCCTCGATGTCGATGGTCCGCGCATCGACGTAGGTGGTGCCGCCGGCCCAGTCCGGGTCTCCGGGCATCGCGCCCGCCATCGACCACATCGTCTCCACCTTGTTGTCGCGCACCCGGGTCAGGGCGGCGGCGATCGCCTCCCGCGCTCCGTAGAGGCGCTGGGGCATCAGCCGGGCCGCGGTGTCATCCCGGACGACGACCCGGTTGCGCAAACCCTCCGCCAGAGGCCGGGCGATGCGATGTCCGATCGGGGTCACGAAGTGGATCCACCAGGAGCTGAGCTTGGGAGTGAGCACGGGGACAGGGAGGATCCAACGGCGGGAGAGGCCTCGCTCCTCCGCCATGATCCGCATCAGCTCGCGGTAGCTGAGGATGTCGGCCCCCCCGATGTCGAGGGTGCGACCCGCCGTCTCGGGGGTCGACAGGCACTTCACGAGATAGCCGAGGACATTGTCGATCCCGATCGGCTGGCTCTCGGTGCTCACCCAGCGAGGCGTGATCATCACCGGCAGGCGCTCGACGATGTAGCGGAGAATCTCGAAGGAGGCGGAGCCGGAGCCGATGATCATGGCGGCGCGCAGCTCGGTGACGGGGACCTTCCCCTCGGCGAGGACCTTCCCCACCTCCCGACGGGAAGCGAGATGCTCGCTGAGCCCATCGCCGAGCTCGCCGAGTCCGCCGAGGTAGATGATCCGCTTCACACCCGCGAGCTCGGCGGCGCGGGCGAAGGTGCGGGCCATCGCCCGATCCCGCTCGGCGTACTCCTCGCCCGCGGAGATCATCGAGTGGATCAGGTAGTAGGCGGCGGTGCAGCCGCGGAGCTGCTCCGCGAGCTCCTCGGCGGTCGCGGTCGTGAGGTCCCCCTCGACCACCTCCACGGAGGGCCGGTTGATCCAGGGGCGGTCGAGGAGCTTGCGGGGGGTCCGAACATGGCAGCGGACCGAGTAGCCGGCGAGGAGCAGCTCGGGGATGAGCCGCCCGCCGATGTAGCCGGTGGCGCCGGTGACGAGGACTCGCTCTCTGGTGGTGTTCATGGGGCGGGATTCGCCTGCCCCCGGCGCTCGGATTCGCGCACGAAAAACCACGCCCGGGTCCCGGCCTCCCCCGCCGAGAGATCGCGGGTGCTCCACCCTTCAACTTCGTCTAGGATCATGGGATGCGTCGGTGCCCCTCCTCGCGCCACCCGCGCGAGGATTCCGCCGCGATCGAGCGGGAACCCGGGTCGGCGCCCGGGGTTCCTCCCACGGACCTCACCCTGCACCCGCTCCGGGAAGGCCCCCCATGCGCCTGTCGATTCTCTCCAGGTTCCTTCTCCTTCTCCTTCTCTTCACCCCGACCATCGGAGCCCAGGCGCCCCCGGACGACCCGCGCCCGCCGCGTCGTGGCGGTGCCCCCCCGGACTTCCCCGTCGTTCGCGCCCTCGATGCGGACGGGGACGGA
>JAFMMO010000024.1 GCA_017859655.1 Pseudomonadota bacterium
GGGGAGGTCATGGTAGCAGGGCAGGCCGAGCTCCGTCTCCGGCTTCTCCCCCCTCAGGGTGTCCGCGGCGGTCGGGGGCGCAGCCCGATCTTGCCCAGCTCCGAGATCCCGGCGGGCCCCTTCCGCTCCCAGTAGGGGATGCGATCGCTGCCGAGGAGCCGGGCGCGGAGCCCGTCGTCGCGGGACCACTGCACGATCCGGTGGGGGAACCGACCCTCCACATCGACCGTCCAGATGCTCGCCGGCAGCTCCATCGTCGGCGCGCCCACCGGCCAGGAGCGCTCGACGCGGGCGGCCGGGACCGAGAGCGTGTATCGGTCGACCACGAAGCTCCCCGCGGGGACCCGCACCTCTCTCGGCTGCTCCTCGCGGGTCGCGGTGGCGGTCTGCCACCCGAGGTCGACATGGAGGAGGCGGGACTTCTCGAGGGAGCGCAGGAGCGGGACCTCGATCGAGGCGCCGGGCGCGGGGCGTGCTCCCGCGAAGCCCCGGGCCCAGAGGAGCAGCGCATCCTCGGAGAGCCCCCCGGCGGGGAGGTCGAGGCTCGCCTCCACATCCCCCTCGCCGTCGAAGTAGCTGTGGGAGCTGAGCTCGGTCCGACCGGGGGAGAAGAGGAGCTGGGAGTAGATGTGTCCGCACCACTCCTGGGCGCTGAACGAGACCTTCTTCAGCGCTCCCGCCGGGATCCCGCCGCGCTCCTCGAGGAGCGCGAAGACGGTCGTCATCAGCGAGTAGTCGTAGATCCCGGTGGGGAAGTCCTGAATCCAGTTCAGCTTCATCACCGGGAGGATGTCCTCTTCTCCCCGCGATGGATCCTCGTGCTTGACCCGCGCCTTCTCCGAGAGCTGCTCGTTCACGAAGATCGTGACCGCGACCCCCTCCCGGGGAGAGCCGTAGCGTGGGTACTCGAGGGCGTAGCTCGAGATCTCGGACTTCCCGTCCCCCCAGTGCCCCCAGAAGTCCGGCTCCCGGCCTGCGGCCGCCGCTGCGGCCGCGGTGTCGGTCCCGTCCGCGGCGACGGTGAAGGGCGCGATCGGGAGCCACCAGTAGAGAGCCCCCACGGCGAAGAGAGCGATCGGCAGGATGAGGAAGCGCATACCGGTCCTTCCCGCGCGCTCTCAGGGCCGGCTCCCTTCCCGGGGAGAGGCGATCGGCGCGCACTCCCTCAGGATGGGGAGTCCGAGCCGGTTGGCAACCGCTTCATGCGCGCTCGGCCCCGCGCCGGGTTCGGCGCAACCTGCGGAGGAGACAAGAGTTGGGTGGTGGAAGGGGGACGCGGGCGCGGATACCATGTCCGCGCCGCACTCCGATGAGAATCGAGCGGAGCGAGCGCGCAGGGATCCGGACCGGATCCGGCCCGGGCTGCGGGCCGCCGGACGGCCGCAACCATCGGCCCGTCCGCTGCGAAGCGCCCCGTGAGAGCCGAGACCCCAGAGGGACCCCGATTCCCCAAGAGAGGTGCCGATCATGCACAGATCGCTTCTGCCCGCCCTGCTTCTCGTCGCCGTCACGGCGACCTCCGCCCTCGCCCAGGGTGGCGAGAAGCGCCCGGAGTTCCCCCCCTTCGACAAGGTCGCTGAGGGCTACCAGAAGGTGGTCTCCACCGCCGATGGGGCGAAGAGCCTCTTCACGATCTGGAAGCGGGACAAGGACGGGCAGATGCTCGCCGAGCTCCCGCGCAGCTACACGAAGGACCGCTACTTCTTCGCCATGACCGTGGCGAGCGGGGAGCGCTTCGCCGGTCTGCAGGCGGGAGATCTCTACTGCTACTGGCGCCGATACGACAAGCGCCTCGCGCTCGTGCAGCCGAACCTGGAGATCCGCTCCACCGGCGACTCCGAGTCGAAGAGCTCGGTCAATCGCCTCTTCACCGACCGGATCCTCCTCGACATCCCCATCGAGTGCATGGGTCCGGGGGGAGGCCCGGTCATCGACCTCGATGGGCTGCTCCTCGGGAAGGCCTCGACCTTCTTCGGGCGCTCCGCCACGGGGCTCAACCCCCGCCTCGCGAAGATCGACTCCGCCAAGGCGTTCCCCGAGAACGTCGAGGTCGGCTTCGAGGTCCCCGTCTCCGGCGGCGTCCTGAAGTCCCTCCACTACTCGATCAGCGTGATCAAGAAGAACCCGGCCTACAAGCCGCGGGCGGCGGACTCCCGGGTCGGCTTCTTCACCACGAGCTACGAGGACTACGGCAAGTACCAGGACGACGACGTCCGCACGCGCTACATCAACCGCTGGCACCTTGAGAAGGCGGACCCCAAGCTGAAGCTCAGCCCGCCGAAGGAGCCGATCGTCTTCTACGTCGAGCACACCACGCCGATCCGGTATCGCCGGTTCGTGGCGGAGGGGATCCTCGACTGGAACGAGGCGTTCGAGCGGATCGGGATCCTGAACGCCATCGAGGTCCGCTACCAGGACGCCAGCACCGGGGCCCACATGGACAAGGACCCGGAGGATGTCCGCTACAACTTCGTCCGGTGGCTGAACAACGATGTCGGGACCGCGATCGGTCCGAGCCGGGTCGACCCGATGACGGGCGAGATCCTCGATGCCGACATCGTCCTCACCGACGGCTGGATCCGGAGCTTCGAGACGGACTTCAGCAAGCTCCTCCCCGAGCTGGCGACCGAGGGGATGTCCGCGGAGACCCTCCAGTGGCTCGAGCGGAACCCCTCCTGGGATCCCCGGGTGCTCTTCGCGAGCCCCGCGGACCGCACCGAGATGATCCAGCACCGTCATGACCACGGCCCGACCGCCTTCGGCGGCCACGCCGCGGCCCACGGCGATCACCAGATGCTCGGGGATGACGAGTTCGATGGCCTCCTGGGCCGCGTCAGCCAGGTGAACGGGCTCTGCATGGCCGCGGACGGAAAGTCCTTCGACCTCGCCATCATGCGCATGCATCTCGCGATGCTGCGCAGCACCCTTCTGCCGAAGGAGGGGGAGGAGGACGAGGAGCCGAAGGAGGACATGCTCGACGGCATGCCCGCCAGCTTCATCGGACCGCTGCTCGCGGACCTCGTCTGCCACGAGGTGGGGCACACCCTCGGCCTGCGCCACAACTTCAAGGCGTCGAGCCTCTACACCCTCGAGGAGATCAACTCCGAGGCGGTGAAGGGGAAGCCGTTCACCGGCTCGGTCATGGACTACACCCCGATCAACATCAACATGGATCCCGAGCGGATCCAGGGGGACTACGCCATGACCGGCCCGGGTCCCTACGACCTGTGGGCGATCGAGTACGGCTACACCTTCGACAAGAAGCTCGACGGGATCCTCGCCCGGTGCGTGGAGCCGGAGCTCGCCTACCTCACGGATGAGGACACCAGCGGTCCCGATCCCTTCGCCCGTCGCTACGACTTCACGAAGAACCCCCTCGACTACGCCGAGAGCCAGATGGAGCTCGCCCGCTGGCACCGCGAGCGCATCCTCGACCGCTTCGTGCAGGACGGGGACAGCTGGTCGAAGTCGCGGGCGGGGTACAACCTGACCCTCAGCCTCCACATGCGCGCGGTGGGCATCGTCTCCAACTGGCTGGGCGGCGCCCACATCAGTCGGGCGAAGAAGGGGGATGCGACTGACGCGCCGCCGATCCAGGTGGTCGAGGCCTCGACCCAGCGCGACGCCCTGCGGTTCGTCATCGAGAACACCTTCCGGGACGAGGCGTTCGGCCTCTCGCCGGAGCTGCTGTCGCACATGACGGTGGACAAGTGGATCGACGGCGGCTTCCGGGCGATGCTCAGCGACTCCAGCTACCCGGTGCACGATCAGATCCGGGGGATTCAGGCGAGCGCCCTCTCGCAGATGATGAATCCGACCACCCTCCGTCGCGTCTACGACGGCGAGGTCTACGTCCCCTCCGATGAGGATGCCTTCACCCTCTCGGAGATGATGGCAGCGATCGTCGGGGAGATCTGGAGCGACCTCGACAGCCCGCCGTCGGCCCCGGTCAGCCCCCGTCAGCCGGCGATCTCGAGCCTCCGTCGCGGCCTCCAGCTCGAGAGCATCGGTCGACTGACCGACCTCAGCCTGATGGACGCGGGCGCGAGCACCTCGATGCGGACGATCTCGTCCCTGGCCCGGATGCACTGCAACGAGGTGGCGAGCCGGATCGGCTCCTACCTCCGCGGGCAGTCCGGCTCGATCGATGACTACACCCGGGCCCACCTCGAGGACTGTCAGAACCGCCTGATGGTCGCGCTGGAGGCTCAGGTGGTCACACCGAAGAGCGCGAGCTTCTAGCCCGCGAGACCGTGATCCCGGGCCTCGTCCCCGGGTCTTTCGCCCCCGATCGCGATCCGCGGTCGGGGGCGTTTCTCATCTCCGCCCCTCCTCCGGCGGGGGGGCCGCCCCCCTCCCTCCTTGCTTCGCGGCCTCTTTCCTCCCAGAATCTCCGTCCCGCCAGCCAATCCCAGATCACAGGTCCACTACAGCCAGGGTCGAAAGACCCAAAGCCCATGGGAGGCATGCATGCCCGTCCGGATGGTCTTCTCCATCATTCTGCTCGGGCTCCTCGGCACGACAGTCGTCGGTCAGGAGCCCCAGCGTCCCTGGTCCTATCCCTACGGGGATCAGAGCGTCTCTCTGGTTCTGGATTCTCCCCAGACCCTCGTCGTCAAGCTCGAGTCCGAGGTCGAGGACCCGCGTGCGCTTCTCTCCGCGCTCGTGCGCTCGACCCAGGGGCTTGTCGCCGGGAAGGAGTTCCGCGCCCAGGAGTATCCCGGGCTGCACTACCTCACCCTCGGGAAGCCGCTGAGCCCGGAGACCTGGGAGGCGCTCACCGAGGCCCTCACCGCGACGCCGGGGATCGAGTTCGCCTCGCCGCTGCTGCGGTGGGAGCGGGCCGAGATGACGGTGCGCCCGGAGCTCCTCATCACCTTCGACGGCTCCGTCGAGGATGAGGAGATGCGCGCGATCCTCCGTCAGTTCGACCTGCGACTGATCCGGGGCTTCTCCGCGATCGATCCCACCTGGATGGTCGCTTTCGAGGGCTCTCCCCTCCGCGGGTTCGCTCTGTCGGCCGAGCTGATCCAGCTCGACGAGATTTCGGCGGTCGAGCCGAACTTCATTCACGATCTGCCCGAGCTCGCCGCTCCGAACGATGCGCTCTACGGCAACCAGTGGGACATGAACAACACCGGTCAGACCGGAGGCACCCCGGGCGCGGACATGCACATGCAGGAGGCCTGGGACATCTCGACCGGGTCCTCCAGCATCGTGGTGGCGATCATCGACGAGGGAGTCGATGTGGATCACCCCGACCTCGCCGCGAACATGGTCGCCGGCTTCGATGCGGTGACCGCCGACCCGACGCCGGAGGGCGTGCCCGGGAACGCGAACCAGGGAGATGGCCACGGCACCTGCTGCGCGGGGATCGTCGCCGCGGTCGGCAACAACGGCATCGGCGTGACCGGGGTCACCTGGAACAGCAAGATCATGCCGATCCGGATCGGCTTCGGGAACTACTGGACCCAGACCGACTGGATCGTCGACGGACTCACCTGGCCGGTCGACAACGGCGCGGATGTCCTGTCGAACAGCTGGGGCGGCGGGGCGGCGAGCTCCACGATCCAGAACGCCGTCGCGTACGGCACCACCGTGGGGCGGGGCGGGCTCGGCTGCCCGAACTTCTTCGCATCGGGGAACGACAACGCCGGCGTCTCCTACCCGGCCGCGTACCCGGAGGCGATCGCCGTCGGCGCCTCCAGCCCCTGCGATGAGCGGAAGAGTCCGTCGAGCTGCGACGGGGAGACCTGGTGGGGGAGCAACTACGGCTCGACCCTCGACTTCGTCGCGCCCGGTCCCCTCACGACCACCGTCGACATCGCCGGCTCCGGGGGCTACTCCGCCGGTGACTACACGAGCAGCTTCAACGGGACCTCCTCGGCCACGCCCCACGCGGCGGGCGCGGGGGCCCTCCTCCTCGCCGTCGCCCCCGGGCTGACCGGGGACGAGGTGCGGACCCTCATGCGCCAGACGGCGGACGACCAGGTCGGCCCGCCCTCCGAGGACACCCCGGGCTACGACATCTACATGGGCTACGGCCGGGTGAACTGCGCCAGCCTCCTCCTCGCCGTCGCGAGCACGGTGCCGGGACCCTCCGGTCTCGCCTGCTCGAACTCCGGCGCCACCACGACCCTCTCGTGGTCGAACGGGGCGAGCTACACCTCGGTGGAGGTCCAGCGCAACGGCAGCGTGGTCGCCACCCTCGGCGGCTCCGCGACCTCCTGGGTCGATGGCGCCACCCCGGTCGGGACGACGACCTACTCGGTGCGCGGCTACCAGGGGAGCGACTTCAGCCCCAGCGCGAGCTGCTCGATCTTCTCGATCGGCGGCGCGACCGACCTCGTCTGGGCCCCGTCGGCGGCCTCCGGCGCGGTCGCGGGGGGCGTGGGGCTCGCCGCCGCCCTCGAGGCGATCGGGCGGGTCCCCCTCGTCGTGAGCTCGCTCACCGCCGCGGGTGACCTGGACGCCTTCGAGGCGATCTGGGTGAACCTCGGCATCTACCCGTCGAACCATGTCCTCGGGGCGGGGGACGCCGGGCTCCTCGACACCTACCTGACGAACGGCGTCGGGGGGAGCTTCCTCTACATGGAGGGAGGCGACACCTGGGCGTACGACGCCGCCACCGCGCTCCACGGCCGGTTCGGCATCACCGGGCTCTCCGACGGCACCGCCGACCTGTCGACCGTCGCCGGGGCGGCCGGGGCGGGCTGTGACATTTCCGGCAGCACCTGGAGCTACGGGGGCGAGAACAACTGGATCGATCGACTCGGGACCTCGGGTGGTTCCACGGTCGCCCTGTCGAACCCCACCGTCGGCTACGACATCGGCATCTTCAACGATGCCGGCGGCTACCGGACCTTCGGCGCCTCCTTCGAGCTCGCCGGCCTCGTCGACGGCGCGTCGACCCGGGCGGACCTCGTCTCCGCGATCCTCAGCTGCTTCGCCGGCGCTCCGCCGCCGCCGCCTCCGCCGGCCCCGGTCGCCGACTTCACCCTGACCCCGGGCACGGGGGAGGCGCCGCTCACCGTCGCCTTCGCCAACGGCAGCAGCGGCGACATCAGCGGCTACTCCTGGGACTTCGGCGACGGCGGCACCTCCACCGCGGCGAACCCCTCGCACACCTACACCGTGGCCGGGACCTACACCGTCACGCTGACGGCGACCGGCCCGGGGGGCAGCGACACCGCGACCTGCAGCGGCTGCGTCACCGTCCAGAATCCGCCGCCGCCCCCCGCTCCCGTCGCGGGCTTCGCCCTCAGTCCCTCCGTCGGCGAGGCGCCGTTGCTCGTCGCCTTCACGGATGAGAGCACGGGGGAGATCGATGGTCATGCCTGGGACTTTGGAGATGGCAACGGGTCCAGCGCGGCGAACCCGTCGCACTCCTACGCGACCGCCGGCACCTACACGGTCACCCTGACCGTCTCCGGTCCCGGGGGAAGCGATACCGCGGTCTGCACCGCCTGCGTCACCGTGACCGAGCCGCCCCCGCCGCCCCCCGAGGCGCCGGTGGCGAACTTCACCACCTCCACCACGAGCGGTGAGGCACCGCTGACCGTCGCCTTCACGAACGAGAGCACCGGCGAGGTGACCGACTCCTCGTGGGAGTTCGGGGACGGTGGGACCTCCGCCGCGACGAGTCCGAGCTGGACCTACTCCACCCCGGGGATCTACACGGTCACCCTGACCGTGACCGGACCGGGGGGATCGGACACGATGACCTGCGTCGACTGCATCACCGTGGTCGCGCCGCCGCCTCCGCCGCCGCCCGCGCCGATCGCGGACTTCGGTTCCTCCTCCAACGGCGGTGAGGCCCCGGTCGATGTCTCCTTCACCGATCTCAGCAGCGGGGAGATCACCTCGCGTGTCTGGGAGTTCGGGGATGGCGCGACCTCGACCGCGGCGAACCCGACCCACACCTACACCGTGGCGGGCAGCTACACGGTCATCCTGACGGTGACGGGACCGGGGGGGAGCGACACGGCGACCTGCCTCGACTGCGTCCTCGTCACCGAGCCGCCGCCGCCTCCTCCGCCGCCGCCGGGGGTCCTCTACTATCTCTCCTTCGTCAACAACACGACGGTGCCGGGGGTCGGGACGGTGCGCGATGAGGACATCGTCACCTATGACCCGTCGACCGGGGAGTGGGCCCTCTTCTTCGACGGCAGCGATGTGGGGATCGCCGGAACCGACATCAACGCGCTCAGCGTCCTCGCGGACGGGAGCATCGTGATGTCGTTCGACAGCAGCAACTTCTCCCTCGCGGGAGTGGTCGGTGCGCCGAGCGGCACCACCGTGGATGACTCCGATCTGGTGCGCTTCGTCCCCACCAGCACCGGGACGAACACCAGCGGGACCTGGTTCTTCTACTTCGATGGCTCGGACGCCGGACTGACTCAGAACGGCGAGGACATCGATGGGGTGTGCGTCCTCGATGACGGCTCGTTCCTCTTCTCGACCATCGGCGCCGCGCGGGGCGCTGGGCCGAACGCCGCGGATGAGGATGTCCTCTGGTACTCCTTCGCCTCGCTCGGGTCCGGCTCGGGCGGGACATGGTCGCTCTTCTTCGACGGCAGCGATGTGGGCTTCAACAGCTCCGGTGGTGCCGACCTCGACGCCTTCAGCCTCGACTTCGACGGATCGCTGCTGCTCTCCACGGTGGGCAGTTATGTCGCGGCCGGGGGCGCTGGTGCTGACGAGGACATCTCCCGCTTCATCGGCTCGTTCGGGGGAGCGACCGCGGGTACCGCGAGCCTCGAGCTCGACTTGAGCGCGCTCGGCATCGATGCCGCGGGGGATGTGAACGCCTTCTCGGTGCGCTGAGTCGGAATCTCGGTCATTGCTGGATCGAGTCGGCCCCGGCGGGAAGCTCCCGTCGGGGCCGACTTCCTGATCGGTGAGAACTCGAAGGGAGCGGAGCTTGGGCAGGCGAAGAAAGGGGATCCCCGGCCTCACCTGGTCGTGGAAGCGGGCCATCGGGCTCTCGGCGCTGAAGGGCCGCATCTCTCGAAAGATCGGCATCCCCCTCACGCGGGAGGGTCGCCAGAGGAAGGTCGGGCGCCTGCTCGGCTGCTGCGTGCCCCTGCTGCTGCTAGGTGGGACGGTCGGCTCGGTCCTCGGCGGGGGCGGCACCCGGTTCGCCGAGCCCATCTTCGACCCCGGCGCTCCCGCCGGCCTCGAGGAGCCGATCGTGGCTCCCGTCCGCGTCTGGCAGGATGAGCCGATCGAGTCCGATCGCCCGAGCCTCGGGGGGACTCGACGAGTCTCGGCGGAAGGAGGTCGATGATGTCGCAGGGGACAGAGGTTTCGGGATCGAAGCCCTCGATGGGGAAGACGATCCTCGTGGCCGTGGTGACCGGAGCGGTGGTCGCCGTCGTCGCACAGCTCGTGCTCAAGAGCGTCCTCGGAGACTCCGATCCGGTCATCGCGACCGGAGCCGCCGGCGGCGCGGTGGGCGTCGTCGTGAGCATGATGTCCCGACGAGGCTCCTGATCCATCGCCTCGAGCCTCGAGCGCTGCGGGGAGGAGCGGGGGAGTCGGGCGGGCCGCGGCCGCGCCGGGTTGCGGAGGCAGATCCGCGGTGGGAGAATCGAGCGGGTCGGGATCGCTCTCCGACCCCTCGAGAGGAGCTCATCATGTCCGTCTCTTCACGCGCCACGCTCCCCCTCCTCGTCGCGCTTCTCTTTTGCGCCGGGGGCCTCCCCTCCTCCCTCTTCGCCGGGGGCTCGGGGGAGGTCGAGCAGACCGTCCCGCTGGGAGGCTTCGGTCCGGCGCAGACCCAGGCGATCCCGGTCGCCGGCTTCGATGATCTCGGCGGCACCCGCACCCTGACTCAGGTCACCCTCCTGCTGAACAACACGCTCTTCGCGGGCTACACGACGACCGGGAGCGGAGTGGCCGTGACGGTCTTCACCCAGCTCTCGATCGACATCTCCTTCGGGGGGCTGCTCATCGAGACCGAGACCGGCTTCTCCTTCACCGAGCCGAACGCCGGTCCGCCTCTCGCCGCCGATCTCCTCGACATCGATGAGGGGGTCGGGGTGGTCGTCGACCCGGCCGCGCTCGCCGCCTGGACGGGAGCGGGGACGATCGCCCTGCCGGTCTTCAGCGAGCTGATCAATCAGGAGAGCCCCCCGGGGGTGATCGGATACGGCGTCTCGCCACTCGTCGACCTCACGCTGACCTACTCCTGGAGCGAGGTGGTCGAGCCGCCCTTCGAGCGGGGGAACGTGAACCTCGATGGGTCGTTGAACATCGCGGATGCCATCTTCCTGCTCAACGGGCTCTTCTCCGGCGGTCCGGTCCCCTCCTGCCTCGACGCCGCGGATGCGAATGATGACGGCGCGATCGACATCGCGGATGGGGTGGCGATCCTGAACTCCCTCTTCGGCACCGCCGGTCCGCTCCCACCGCCGAACGACTGCGGCATCGACCCGACGCCGGATGCTCTCGACTGCGCGGGCGCCTCCTCCTGCCCCTGAGCGGTGGCCCGGGCGGGCGAAGTCCGCTCCCTTTCGCTAGGATGCCGACCACGGGGCGCCTCTCCGGCGCGCCGCTCCCACCTCCCTGGTGAACGGAGTGTCCCTTGGCTCGTGCGAACGCTCTCTGCCGTCTCCTCCTCGTCTCCCTGCTCCTCCTGCCGGCGGTCGGACGCGCCGCTCCGCGGGATGCGGGTGCGCCGCGACCGCCCAACGTGGTCATCGTCTTCACCGACGATCAGGGATGGGGGGACCTCTCCTGCTACGGGCAGACCGGCTTCGCCACGCCGGCGATCGACCAGCTCGCCACGGAGGGGATGCGCTTCACCGACTTCTATGTCGCCCAGCCGGTCTGCTCCGCCTCTCGCGCCGCGCTCCTCACCGGCTGCTACCCGAACCGGATCGGGATCTCCGGTGCCCTCGGGCCCGCCGCGAAGCACGGCCTCCACCCGGATGAGACGACGATCGCCGAGCTGGTGAAGCCGCTCGGATACGCGACGGCGATCTTCGGGAAGTGGCACCTCGGGCACCTCCCCCCGTTCCTCCCGACGAAGCACGGCTTCGATCGCTACGAGGGGCTCCCCTACTCGAACGACATGTGGCCCGGTCACCCCGAGACGCCGAAGGCGTGGCCACCCCTCCCCTGGATCGTGCAGGACGAGGTGGGGGAGATCATCGAGGACTTCGATGATCAGGAGACGATCACGAACCGCCTCACCGATGCGGCGGTGGAGTTCATCGAGACCCAGGAGAAGGAGCCGTTTCTCCTCTACCTCGCCCATCCGATGCCCCATGTGCCCCTCGGAGTCTCCCCGAAGTTCCGGCACACCACGCGGTACGGGGTCTACGGGGATGTGATCCGCGAGATCGACCACTCGGTCGGGCGCCTGCGGTCCGCGCTGGAGCGGACCGGCGTCCTCGACGACACGATCTTCATCTTCACGAGCGACAATGGGCCGTGGCTCAGCTACGGAGACCACGCGGGGACGACCGGGGGGCTGCGCGAGGGGAAGGGGACGACCTTCGAGGGGGGGGTGCGGGTGCCGTGCGTGGTGCGCTACCCTCGCCTCGTCCCCGCGGGGAGCGTCTCCCGCGCGCCGTGGATGACGATCGATGTCCTGCCGACCATCGCCGAGATCCTCGGCACCGGACTGCCGGAGGCGACGATCGACGGGCGCAGCGTCGTGCCGATCTGGCGCGGCGATGAGGAGGCCCGCTCCCCCCAGGAGGCCTACTTCTTCTGGTATCACCGATCGAACCTCGAGGCGATGCGCTCGGGACGCTGGAAGCTCCACTTCCCGCACAAGTACCGCACCGTCATCGGGGAACCTCCCGCGAACAACGGGCTCCCGACGCGGTACGACTACGGCGCCCGGATCGGTCTCTCCCTCTTCGATCTGGAGGCGGATCCGAACGAGACGACCGATGTCAGTGCGGCGCACCCGGAGGTGGTCGCGCGCCTCACCGCGCTCGCGGATGCGATGCGGGCCCGACTGGGAGACCGCCTGACCGAGGTGGAGGGGAACGAGACGAGGCCGCCGGGGCGGGTCGGGGGGGAGTGAGGTTTCTCCTCAGCGGAGGGCCGCGTCGAGGAGATCGACGCGGTTCGTGATCACCCAGGGCACCCCCGCCTCGAGCCAGCGGAGAGCGCGCCCGGGATCGTCGATCGTCCAGACCGCGAGCTCCCTCCCCGCCGCCGCGAAGCGCGCGCACTCCCGCGCGATCGCCTCGTCCGGAACCGGCTCGTGGTTCAGGTCGTAGCCGACGAACCGCTCCCCCCGGCGGCCCCATGCCCTCTCCCAGTCCTCCTCGAAGAGGAAGAGGGGCACCGCCGGCAGGAGGGGGGCGATCTCGGCGGGGAGAGCACCCCTCACGATGACGATCGGATCGAGCGCGGCGAAGCGCGCGAGATCCGCCGCGAGGGCCGGGAAGTGCGCCGCGCTCTCCGGCTTCACCTCCACCATCGGTCGGCAGCCGGGGCGCAGGGCGGCGAGCCCTTCCACGAGGGTGGGGATCGGCGCCGCCTCGCGCAGGCTGGCGAGGGTCTCCGCCGCGATGGCGAGGTCGAGGCCGTGGATCCGCGTGAGGGTCGGGTCGTGGTGCATCACCCACGCCCCGTCCGCGGTCGCGTGGACATCGAACTCGACCGCCGCGCAGCCGTGATCGCTCGCCGCGGCGAGCGCCTCCACGGTGTTCTCCACCGGGGCGGGCCGGTCCCCTCGGGGAAAGGTGATGCCGCGGTGCGCGACGAGTCGGGGGTCGGGCCTCATCCTTCCTGCTCCGACGCCCCGGTCTCGGCTCGGGCCTCGCCGTGGCCTCCGCCCCCCGGTGTCTCGATGATCAGGGACTCCCCGGCGGCAAGGGAGCCGCTCCACTTCCCGGGGAGAGGGACCTCCCGACCGTCGCCGGTCCGCTTGCGGTTCTCCCCCTTGTGTCCCGGTCCGCCCCCCTCCGCGCCGGCGGGCGCGTGATCGCGGCGCTCGGTGAGCAGGGCCGCGTCGAGGTCGGAGAGGGCGGTGAGGATCCGGACGACCCCCTCCCCACCCGGTCGGAGTCCGTCGCCCCCGCTCCCCTCCCGCAGGGTGTAGCTCTCGACCCGCACCGGGAGGGTGCGCTCGAGGGCCTCCACCGGCGTGTTGCGCGTGTTCGTCATGTGACTGTGGTGGCCGGAGAGCCCGGGTGCCTCCGGCCCCGCCCCCGCTCCCCCGCCGATCGTCTCGTAGTAGCTGAAGGGCGTCGGGTGCCGGCCGCCGAGGGTGCAGTTGTTCATCGTCCCCTGGCTCTGGGCGGGGACGCGCCCGGGGAGCAGCGGCGCGAACGCGGCGAAGCAGAGATCGACGAGGCGCTGGGAGGTCTCGACATTGCCCCCCGCGACCGCGGCGGGGACCTCCGGGTCGAGGAGCGAGCCGGGCGGGATCGTCACCTCCACCGGACGGAGGCAGCCGGAGTTCGCCGGGATCTCCTCTCCGGCGAGGACGCGCAGGGCGTAGAAGACTGCGGAGAGGGTGATCGCCCGGTTCGCGTTCAGCGGCCCCGCGCACTGGGGGGCGGTGCCGGTGAAGTCGAAGGTGGCGGCGTCCCCTTCGATCGTCAGGGCGAGGTGGAGCTCGAGCGGCGCGGGGTCGATGCCGTCTCCGTCGAGGCGCTCGACCGCGCGGCTCGTGCCGTCGGGGATCGAGCGCAGGAGGGCGCGGACATGGCGCTCCGCCGCATCCTGAAGGTGGGAGGCATAGGCGAGGACCTCGTCCCGACCGCGCTCCTGCAGGAGCCGGGCGAGGCCCGCCTCACCGACCCTGAGGGCGTTCCGCTGGGCCGAGAGGTCCCCTTCGCGCTCGTCCGGCTGTCGCATGTTCGCGAGGAGGAGCTCGTGCGTCTCGCGGACCACCTCTCCGCCGCGCAGCCAGAGCACGGGGGGGATGCGGAGGCCCTCCTGATGGATGTCGGTGAAGAGCGCCATCGAGCCTCGCGCGGCGCCGCCGACATCCGCGTGGTGGGCGCGCGCGGCGAGGAAGAAGGTGGGGGTCGTGAACCCCTCCTCGAAGAAGCCGGAGACGAGGGTGAGATCCGGGAGATGGGTGCCTCCTCGCCATGGGTCGTTCAGGAGGACCGCATCGCCGGGGGCGAAGTCATGGGCGGCGAGGGCCGCCTCGACCGAGAGCGGCATCGCGCCGAGGTGGACGGGGATGTGGGCGGCCTGGGCGACCATCGCGCCGCGGGCGTCGAAGATGGCGCAGGAGAAGTCGCGGCGCTCCTTGATGTTCGGGGAGAAGCCGGTGCGCTCGAGGGCGGTCCCCATCTCCTCCGCGACCGAGTCGAGGAGGTTCTGGTGAATGCGCAGGGCGACCGGATCGACCCGGGGCGTGTCGTCACCACTCATGGGGAGGACGGTACTCCGACCTCCGGGGAGACGCCAGAGGGGAGGCACTGCTCCAGGTAGAGCTGGTGAAAGAGATGGCGCAGGTTTCCGCGGTGATGCCGGAGCAGGGCATCGAGGCGCGCCTGCGCGCCCTCCTCGGCGAGCCAGGATGGGTCGAGCTCCCCGATCAGGCGGGAGGCGAGCGCGCGATCGGTCCCGTGATGGTGGATCGTGGGGAGCCGCGTGGGTCGATGCGTGGTGATCCACAGCCCGGCGAGGCGACGGGAGCCGCGACGCACGCGACTCCCTTCGAGACGGCCGAGCTGCTCCGCCCCGTCGATGAGGAGGACGGTGGCGGGGTCGAGGGTTCGGAGCTCGCGGACCCGCGCGCGTCGATCGCGCGAGCGCGTCTCCGCGTTCAGCCACCACGCGCGGGTCGGGGCGCCCGTGGCCGCGAGGGCGGCCTCGATCGCCCGGAGGTAGGTGGACTTCCCGCTCCCGCAGGGCCCGACCAGGGCGCCGCGGCGACCCTGCTCCGTCCAGCGGGAGAGAGCTTCCTCCACCGTCGGTCCGACGAACGCGAGCGCGCCGACCTTCCCGCTCCGGAAGGGGTTCTCGCGCGGGAGGCGAGGGGGAGGCGCCCTCATGAGGTCCCTCCCCCCTCCGTGAGGAGCTCCTCCCCGCCGGGAGCGATGACGATGGCACAGCTCGCGCTGCGGCGGGAGCGGCGGGACAGCCCCTCCGGGTGCGCCTCGACCTCCCATTCCAGGGAGATGAGCTTCCCGGAGAAGGAGTAGGGGAAGGCCGGCGCGATGAGGGAGACGCGAGCCTCTCCCCGGCGGCTCGGCTCCTCCTGGCGATGCGTCGCTCCGATCCCGACATCCTCACTCCCGAGGCCCCGGGTGTGCCAGACGAGGCGGACGATGATCGCCTCCGGCTGCTCCTCGAAGTCCCAGCGGACCTCGCACTCGATCGTCTCCCCCGGTCGGTAGCCCCCCCCGTGCGGGGAGAGGGTCAGCGAGAGCTCGCTCATGGTTCGACCTCCCCCTCGAGCGGGTGGGGATGAATGGGGACGGGGAACTCCTCCGCGAGGTCGGGCCACCGGCGGATCGTCCCCTTCAGCTCGAGGAACCAGCGGATCTCGTTGTTGCGGCTCCGGAAGGTCGGCATCGAGCCGGGGGGCACCCGGACCATCCCGAGCCCAGAGGCGCGCTCCTCCCCCGCGTCGAGGGAGATGATCGTCTCTTCGTGGAACCGGTGCTCGGTCGTCTTCGTCTCCGTGCCGACCTGGTGTCGGGCCCACTCGAGTCCGACCCAGGTGATCCTGAGGGACTCCAGTCGGTCGACCCGACCCGTGAACTCCCACGCGAACTCGAGAGCGTCGCCGGGGGCGAGTCCGCCGCGCCGGAGGATGATCGTCGGGCGGGGGGAGAAGAGGGAGAGGACCGCGTGGAGCGCGACGAAGACGATGACCAGTCCGGCGAGCCCGAAGGGCAGAAGGAAGACGAGCGCCACCCGGGATGCTCCCCCATCCTCGAGAATCCGGCCGAGGACGAAGAGCAGGATGCCGTTCCAGAGGAGGGCGAAGAGGGTCAGCCCGATCGCCTTGCCCCGGGGGCTTCCTCGGCGTCGCAGTCGGACGAATCCATCCGCATCGGGGGCCAGGGGAATCGCGGCGGTCGAGCCGGAATCCGCGTCCGCCGCCGTCGCTCGACCGGAGCGTGGTCCCTCATCGAGGCGTGTCCGGCGTCGGGCCGCGACGACCACCGTGATGGGGATCGCGAGGAAGGGGAGCGCGATCAGTCCGAAGAGCCACGAGCTGCCGAGCTCTCTTCGAACGACCGACCGCTCCGGTGCTCCCGGATCGACGAAGCAGCTCCGGCGGCTCCCGACCGGGAAGCGCTCGACCACGGCCTGCTTCCCGCTGCGGCCGGAGGTCGCGGCGTTCGTGAAGTCGTAGCGATCTCCCCGGAGCGTGCTCCCCTCGAATTCGTACTCGTACTCGATGCGGACCCGATAGGTCGGGCTCGACGAGCCATCGCCCCCCGGGAGGACCTCCAGGCGGCTCGAGAGGATCGTGCACGGAACCTCGACCCAGCTCCGGGAGTCGAGCTTCTGCAGCAGCGGCCAGACGGTGAGGACGGAGAACATCCCGAGGCCGGCGATGACGAAGATCGAGCAGAAGGCGATGAGGCAGCCGAGCGGGGGCCGGTCCGTCGGGTTCCTCGCACTGCGCTGTCCGCTTCGACTCAAGGCGTGGGGTCCTTCCCGGTGGGGGGAGGGTAGCGACCCGGCGATCCCCTGTCATCCACGCCGGGCTTCCCCCCCTCGTCGCCCCGACTAGAATCCACCGCACGCTCCGGAAGGAGGCAGGGATGGAGACTCGGCTCGCGCGACCGGCGGACCTCCCCTCGATCGGCCGCATCACCAACGCCGCGATCGAGAGGGCGGGCGAGACCGGATTCACCGCTCCTCTGCCTGCGCTCCACTGGGAGGCGTGGCTCGAGGCGCATCGCCCCGACCGTCATCCCGTGATCGTCGCGCTCAACGCGACGACGGAGGAGGTGGTCGGCTACCTCTCCCTCTCCCCCTATCGGCCGGGGCGGGGGATCCTCGATCGCACCGCCGAGGTGAGCATCTTCATCGATGCGGAGCATCACCGCCGCGGGGTGGGGAAGGCCCTCATCGCCCACGCGCTCGCCCTCGCCCCCGCGCTCGGGCTGGACCGGGTTCTCGGCATCCTCCTCGCGACCAACCGGGCGAGCCTCGCCTTCTTCGAGCGTTGCGGCTTCTCGCTGTGGGGGACCTTCCCCGGGGTGGCTCGGATCGAGGGGGCCGATGTCGATCACTGGATCGTCGGGCGCGCCATCGAGCCGCCCGGCCCGGGGTCGGTTGCCGATTCCGAGGATCGCGGGCACACTCCCCCCCCGAGCGACCCGGAGACCGGAGCCCCGGGCTCCTGACCTCCGGCTCCCCGCAGCGCGACCGCAGCTCCTCGAGTCCCGAGTGAAGGAGTCCCCGTGAGCGAACCCGATGGCTTCTCGATCGAGCTCACCCGTGGCCGTCCCCGGAGGATCGGGCTCCGCCTCTCTCTGCTCGTGCTCGTGCTCTTCCTCTGGCTCGAGGCGGTCTCGGACTGGCGTCAGTTCGCGTACCGCTGGGAGGAGCAGGGGAGCAGCCCCCTCCCGGGCGTCACCCTCTTCACCCTCGATCCGAAGGGTCCGTTCGGGGAGCCCCTCGAGGTGGTCGCCATCGGCAGGGTGATCGTCTGGGAGCGTGCGGAGGACCCCCTCGACCCCCTCCTCCTGCTCTCGACCTCCGGCCCGGCGCGAGAGCTGGGCGTGCGGCTCGTCCGCGAGAAGGCGGTCGGGCCCGGAGGCGGGATGCTGACGATCGGCGTCGCCGCCCAGCGCGGGGAGGCGTGGCACTGGCTCGAGGGGGAGGAGATGGAGGCCTTCCTCGTCGATCCTCCGGCGGAGGGCGGGGGCGGTGCGAGCATCGACGCGGGAGGCGATCGACGCTGATTCTCAGAGCGGCGCGAGGTGCACGGCGCTCGCCTTGATCAACGCGGTCACCTTCGATCCGACCCGCAGGCCGAGGCGATCGGCGGAGTCCTTCGTGATCTCGACGATGAGGGCGATGCCCGGCGCGAGGCGCAGCTCGATGGTGCTGCGCCCTCCCTCGTCGTGGCGGCGATCCACGGCGGCGGCGAGCTGGTTCCGGATCGAGGTGCGACCGATCGGGCCCTCCGCGAGGGCGATCTCCTCCGCCCCGATGGTGAGGGTCACGCGGTCGCCGCTGCTCCGGGGAGGGGCGACCGCCAGGAGCTCGGCGCCCCCCTCCCCCCGGTGCCCGTCTCCGTCGAGCGCGATCCGGGCGACTCCACCCTCCCTCCCGACCACGGTGCCGGTCAGCACATTCGAGAGCCCGGGCACCTCGCCACCCACACCCAGTCGGCTCCAGGCCTCGGAGAGCGCCACCGTCCGGTAGTCCCCGCTCGCGATCAGCCGCCCCTGGGAGATGAGCAGCAGTCGATCGGTGAGGGCGAGGAGCTCGGCGAGGTCGTGGGTCACGTGAAGGACCGGGATCCCGAACCGCGCCGGCAGGCGACGCAGGTAGGGGAGGATCGCCTCGCGTCGGGGTCGGTCGAGGGAGGCGAGGGGCTCATCGAGGAGGAGCGCCTGCGGTCCCGCGAGCAGGGCCCGGCCGAGGGCGACCCGCTGTCTCTCGCCGCCGCTCAGTCGAGCGGTCGGGCGGGAGAGGAGCGGGGCGAGCTCGAGGAGGGAGATCACCTCATCGAAGGTGGGGGCGTTCGCGCGATCCCGAGGAGGGCGCGCGAACCGCAGGTTCCCCCGGACGGAGAGGTGAGGGAAGAGACGCCCATCCTGAAAGACCACCCCCACCTCTCGGGCCTCGGGGGGGAGGTCGATGGAGCGCGTCGTGTCGAGGAGCGTGCGCCCGCCGAGCCGCACGAACCCCTGCTCCGCCCGGCGAAAGCCGGCGAGGGTGTGGAGGAGGGTCGTCTTCCCCGATCCCGAGGGACCGAAGACGCCGGTGATCCCCGCGGGGATCTCCGCCGCTACCTGCAGGTCGAAGCGATCGACGCAGCAGGTCAGGTCGAAGTGGAGCGGGTTCATCGGGCTCCCCCCTCCGTCCGGGCCCGGCGGACCCTCCGGGCGCCGAGCTCGGAGAGGAGGAGGGCGACGAAGGAGATCGCCACCGAGATCGCGATGAGCGGACCGAGGCGCAGCTCCCCGCCGGGGGTCTGCAGCTCGGTGTGGATGAGGAGGGGCAGGGTCCGCGTCTCCCCCGCGATGTTCCCGGCGAAGGTGATCGTCGCGCCGAACTCCCCGAGCGCCCGGGCGAAGCAGAGGACCACCCCCGCGAGGATGCCGGGTCGGGCGAGCGGCAGGGAGATCCGCCACCAGGTCGAGAAGGGACCCTGGCCGAGGGAGCGGGCCGCCTCCTCGAGCCCCGGGTCGACCGACTCGAAGGCGAGCCGGGCGGAGCGGATGAGGAGCGGGATCCCCATCGTCGCTCCCGCGATCACGATGGCGGCCGGGGTGAACGCGATGTCGTAGCCGAAGCTCGCCGAGAGCCGCCCGAGCGGGCCCTCCCGGCCGAACAGGGCGAGGAGGCCGTAGCCGACGACGACGGGGGGGAGGACGAGGGGGAGATGCACGAGGGTGTCGAGGAGCGCCTTGCCGCGGAAGCTCCGCCGGGCGAGGAGCCAGGCGATCGCCACCCCCGGCGGGAGACAGAGCGCCGCGACCGCGACCGCGGTGGTCGCGCTGAGGACCAGCGCCTCGATCTCGATCGGTCGAAGGAAGCCGAGGGAGATCATGGCTCCTCCCGCCGCGGCGCGAGACCCGGCCGGAATCCCGCCGCCCCGAGCCGCGCCCGCGCGTCGATCGATCCGAGGAAGCGGTGGAGCTCGACCGCGCCGGGGCGGGCACCGCGCAGGGGCGTGGCGATCAGCTCGATCGGCTCGTGCCACTCGATCGGCAGCTCCTCCAGGATGCGAAGCTCCGGCTCGGCGAGGGCATCGGTCCGGTAGAGGATGGCGACCTCCGCCTCGCCGCGCCGGAGGTACTCCACGGCGGCGCGGGCGTCCGCGGCGGGGAGGAGCCGCTCTCGCCAGCTCTCCCAGTCTCCGCGGGCGCGGAGCGCCTGCGCCGCGAAGATCCCGAGCGGGACATGGGCGGGGTCCCCGGTCGAGAACCGCGTCGGCAGCGTCGGGACCTGCGTCGGCCCATCCTCGCGGGCGGCGATGACGAGGGAGTTGTGCCCCATCACCCGAGCCTCCGCGGGGTCGAGCCGCCCTCGCTCCGCGAGATGCGCGACCCAGCCGGGGTGAACCGAGATGAAGATGTCCGCCGGGGCACCGGACTCGATCTGCCGGGCGAGAGTGGAGCTCGACGCGCCGTGAACGGCGACGGCGGCAGGGGAGAGGGCGGCGATCTCCTCCACGACGGCGAGGGTGCTCGCCGCGCAGTAGATCGTCAGGGGTCGCTCCCGGTCGCTCCGACACCCGGCGGGGCCGATGAGCGGCAGCCAGAGGACGAGCAGCAGGAGTGGGAGCCGGGGGCGGGGGGAGGAGACTCCGGACATCGGACTGCTCCCTTCCCCTCCACCGGTGCGATCAGTCGATCGCGTAGAGCGAGCCGTTCTTCGTCTCGAGGAACCGATCGAACGGGATCTCCTCCTGATGGATGAAGCCGCTCTGAGGGAGGATGCCCTCGGCGACCATCTCCACCACGGCGCAGACCGAGGCCGCGGTCGTCCAGGAGATCGCCCGCCAGCGCTCCCCGTCGATCTCGATCGGGTAGAACGCCTCGACATACTCCTCGCGCTTGAGCTGCCCGTCCTGCCAGCCGGCCACGGCGGCGTGGACGAAGACGACATCGTCGTTCACAGGGGGCTTCGCGTTGACGAGGATCTCCCCCGAGAGGTCGCGGTTGTCGCGCATGTGCAGCTCGTGGAAGAAGAAGCGCATCAGCTCGCAGTGGCCGGGGTAGCGCATCGTCTTGTAGTTCAGGTCCTGCACCTTGCCGAGGTAGGTGTCGCACATCGTCCCGAGCCCGCCCGAGGTGGTGAACGCCTCGAGGCGGAGGCCGTTGATGACGATGGTCTCGCACTCGGCGAGCGCGGGGACCATCATCCGACGCCCCTCCCGGATCACCTCGCAGTCGTTCAGGTACTCGTTGACGACCCCCTCCGCCGACCAGTTGAACGCGTAGCCGAGGAGGCCGCTCGGGTGCTCCGGCAGCGCGCCCACCCGCAGCTCGATGCTGCGCAGCTTGTCGAAGTCTCCGGCGAGCGAGGCGCCGACGATCCCGATGAAGCCGGGGGCGAGGCCGCACTGGGGCGCGAGGACCGCCTGGGAGTCCTTCGCCAGCTCGAGGATCGCCTTGGTCGAGGGGACATCCTCGGTGAGGTCGAAGTAGTGGATCCCCCGGGCGTGGGCGGCGCGGGCGATGGGGAGGTTCAGGTCGTAGGGAAGGCAGCCGACCACCGCATCCGCGCCATCGAGGAGCCCCGCGAGCTGGTCCTGCTCGGAGACATTGGCCTGACGGGTGTCGAAGGGGAGGCCGCTGCGACTTTGCCCGTCGACTCCCGTGACGGCGAAGCCGCTCCGCGAGAGGAGGACCCCGACCAGCGTGCCCACCTTGCCGAGGCCGAACACCGTGACTCGCTCGATTGGTTTGCTCATCCTTCGACCTCACAATGGTTTAGGTGCGGCATGAGGGAGGGCGCCTCCTGCGTCGCGATGGCTCTGCGACCACGATCCGAGGCTCCGCTCCATGGTGCATGGTAGCCACCCCGAGCGGGCATCGGCAACCGGATCGGCACCGCCGGGGCGGGGGGGGAGGGTGCCGAGGGTCGAGAAGTGCCGGGAATCATGCTCTACTGACGGTCCCGGCGGGGGCGACCGCCGCGGCCGGGGATCAGTTCGAGGGAGGAGCCGCTCCTCCCGAGTGGTCAGGCCCGAGGGGGCTGCTTCCACCGGATCCCGGAACGATGGGGGTCCAGGCTCGTGCCGAGAGGATCGTCTCTTGGGAAACAAACTGTACGTGGGCAATCTGGCCTACGAAGTCGGTCGGGACCAACTGGAGGCCGCGTTCGCGCCCCACGGGACGATCACGGACTGCACCGTGATCATCGATCGGGACTCCGGTCGCAGCAAGGGCTTCGGCTTCGTCGAGTTCAGCACGGACGAGGAGTCCCAGCGCGCCCTCGAGGCGATGGATGGGGTCGAGCTCGAGGGCCGCGCCCTGCGCGTCTCCGAGGCGCGTCCACGAGAGCCGCGTCGATACTGAGCGCCGAGTGCGCCACAGCCGGGTCCCGCGCACGCGGGTCCCTCCGCGCGCGGACGAGCGGCGGTCGATCCCTCACGGGGTCGGCCGCCGCTTGCGATTCGTCCGGTGCGGTTGACCCGCCCCGCCGATTCCCTTGGAGTGTCACCGGTCCCGAGCTCCAGCCCTGACTCGCCAGGAGGCACCATGTCCGGCTCCACCGCAGAGGTCTCCCTCGACCGGCTCGTCGAGGGCAACGCCCGCTTTCTCGAGAGGCTCGGCCGGGAGGCGCCGCTCCCCGATCACCCCGGTCGCGCCGCGCTCGTGGGGGAGCAGACCCCCTTCGCCGTCGTCCTGGGGTGCGCCGACTCCCGTGTGCCTCCGGAAGTCGTCTTCGATGCGGGTCTGGGAGATCTCTTCGTCGTCCGCGTCGCGGGGACGATCGCCACCCCGACCCAGCTCGGGAGCATCGAGTATGCGGTCGACGCCCTCGGCTGCCGCCTGATCCTGGTGCTCGGGCACACCCGCTGCGGCGCGGTGGCGGCGACCCTCGCCCATCTCGCCGCCCCCTCCGACGACCTCTCGCCGAACCTCGCCGCGATCGTCGGGGAGATCGCCCCGGCCGTGGGGGAGACCGGTGGCACCGGGGCGGGGGTCGTCGAGCCTGAGGAGCGACTCTCCCGGGCGGTCCGCGCGAACACCCGCGCCGCCGCCGCGCGCCTCCCCGCGGCGTCGGGGGTCATCGCGCGGGCCATCGCCGAGGATGGCCTCCGTGTCGTCGCGGCGGAGTACTCCCTGGAGACCGGCGCGGTCACCATCCTCGACCCGACCGCCTGAGATCGATCCGAGGCCCCTTCCTTGTCGAAGCAGCACCGACCTCCGGAGCCGAAGGCGTGGGTGTACTCCCTCCCGGGCGGGTTCACCGTCCACGCGGGAAAGACCGATGCCGACAACGACCGCTTGAGCCTGCGCTTCGCCCGCGCGAACGACCTCTGGTTCCATGTCCGGGGGATGCCGGGGAGCCATGTCGTCCTCCGGGTGGAGGAGACGGAGCCGGACCGGGAGACGATCCGCGCCGCCGCGGCGATCGCGGCCTACCACTCGAAGGCGAGGGGCGGGGGCTCCGTCGCCGTGACCTGGACCCTGGCCAGGAACGTCCGCAAGCCGAAGGGCGCGAGGGCGGGGACCGTCACCATCTCGAAGGAGAGCGTGATCAAGGTGCGACCGGCACTCCCCGACCCGCCCGACTGAAGCCGGACCCACCGAGCGGGAGAACGCCCGATGAGCGGGCGACGCGCGCTCTCAGTGGGAGAGGATGAACTCGAGGTCCTCGGCGGTGAGCGACTTCACGAGACCCTCGTCCGCCGCGATGATCGCATCCGCGAGAGCGCGCTTGCGCTTCTGCAGCTCCACGATCTTGTCCTCCACCGTGTTCGGAGCGATGAGCCGGTACGCGAAGACATGTCGCGTCTGACCGATCCGGTGCGCCCGGTCGATCGCCTGCGCCTCGCTGGCGGGGTTCCACCAGGGATCGAGGATGAAGACATAGTCCGCCGCGGTGAGGTTGAGCCCCAGGCCACCCGCCTTGAGG
>JAFMMO010000206.1 GCA_017859655.1 Pseudomonadota bacterium
TCCGTCCTCGATGTCGTCATGGATGAGGAAGGCGTTGTGCAGCAGCTCCACGGCCAGCCCCCAGCGCTCGGCGACGGCGGCGGGGACCCCGAGTCGCCCCCCCCACCAGATGGAGAGGGCCGGCCGGAGTCCCTTGCCCCCCGACAGCTGATGACGCAGGCCGGGTCCGAGACCGCGGGCGGTCCATTCGCCGAGCGCCGCATCGAGGAGGACTCGGGCGCGCTCGACGGGACCATCGAGGCAGGTGGGGCGACCCGCCGCGGGATGAGGGGCGGTCTTTCGCGGTTCCGACAAGGGAGGGCGCTCCATCCCGGTGGGCCTCGCCTCGGCTTCTCCCTCGGGAGGGCCGGGAGGCGATGCAGCCGCCAGATATCTAGGGGATCAACCACCCCGGGGCCCGAATGGCAGTTGTTTGTGTATACAAGCGTCCCCCGGTCCGCTGCGCCTCTCGCAGAAGCCGGGGGCTGGATCGAGCCTGCGGAGCGACGGTAGAGGCTGCTCCGGAGGGTGTCAAGCGAGGGTGGAAAGGGGCGGAAACACGGTTCTCCACCCCATCTGGAGCCCTTTACAAGGGGGTGGCGTCCGATAAGATGCCTGAGACGGCGGGTCTGGGTGCTCTGGCGCGAGCCGGGGGACCGTCTTCGCCGACGGGAACACCGCCGAGGCGGTATGATCGAGGCCTGTGTCCCGCAGCTCGCGCGGGGCCCCTTCCCGGAGCCGTGTCCAGAGGGCCGGCTCCGTTTCCCGGGAGAAGGGGAGTCCAGCCTCCGTGGAGGACCGAGCTCCGATGAACGACCACACCCCGAACCCCGCCGCGCCCATGCAGGGCCGCGCACCGGGATCTTCGTGTCGCTCCGGTCCCCAGGACCGGCGCCCGGGCGTGTGTCTGCCCAGCCGGACATCCTCCACCCCCATCCTCGCCCTTCTCCTCGCCCCGCTGTTCCTCGTCTCCCTGCTCGCGGCCCCCGCCTCGGGACAGGGGGTGGGTGAATTCGTCATCAGCATCGGCGATGTGACCGTCCTCCCCGGGTCCGATCAGGTTCTGGTTCCGATCCACATGACGAACTCCGAGCCGGTTCAGGCGTGGAGCATGGGTCTGGACTATGACGACCTCCTCCTGGGGGTCGTCGATGCCTCGGTCGACGAGACGGCGAGCGAGCCGCTCCTCCCGGCGGTCTTCCTCGGCGGAGCGGGGAGCGCGGTCGATCTCCAGGTCATCTATCCCGCCGGGAGTCCGCTCCCTGCGGGAGAGGCGCAGCGGGTGCTGTGGCTCGTCGTCGAGGTGATCGATCCGAGCAGCATCCCCCCGGGGGGAAGCCTGATCGAGATTCTCGGGATCACGAGCGAGCCACCGACGGCGGCGATCGAGCTCGACGACGGCACCATCGTGACGCCGACCACGGCGAACGGATCCGTGGCTCTCTACTCCCCCCCCGTGGTCCTCGCGGGCGCGGAGTCGGGAGGGCCGTTCGACGGTCAGATCTCCGTGCCCCTGCAGGCCTGGACCGCGGGTCCGGCGACGACCCTCGAGATGGGCCTCGACTACGACGATCTCCTTCTCTGCGAGTTCGACGCCACCGGTGGAGACCTCCCGGGGTTGATGGGCGGGGACTTCAGCGTCACCCTCCCGCCGGTCCCTTGGGGGGACCTGCAGATCATCATCATGGCGGAGAACGGGGCGCAGATCCCGCTCCTCGATGGCGCGATCCTCGGCCACCTCGTCTTCGATGTGGGTCCGGCGGAGGTCGGCCTGGAGAACCTCTTCTCCGGCCTCTTCCCGATCGACTTCGTCGATTCGAGCTGCTTCGTCGATGCGATCGAGGTGGAGAACACCCTCTCCGGCGCGGTCGAGGTGCGGCCCGAGTTCATCCGCGGGGATGTGAACTTCAGCGGCTCGGTCGACGCCGCAGACATCATTCTGATTCTCGACCTGATCTTCCCGAACGCGAGCAGCAGCCTCGTCATCCCCTGCCATGACGCGGCGGACACGAATGACGACGGCGCCCTGAACATCTCGGACGCGATCCGCCTCATCACCTACGTGTTCAACGTGGGGAGCGGGGGGCTCGCTCCGCCGCCGAGCCCCTTCCCCGGACCGGGGATGGACCCCACGGCGGACGCGCTCGACTGCCTCGGCAACTGACCGGGGGCTCCCCGCTCCCGCCGCTCGACTCCTGCGCCTCGCTGACCCCGCCCGGGTGAGCGAGGCGCGCGTCGTTCGGGGCGGGTCGGTTGACCCATCTCCCCCCCCTCGCTAGTGTCTCCGTCCTTGGGCCGCTCCCATCCCGCTCCGGCCCTCCTCGCGTCAACATCCCGACCGTCGATCGCACGACTGCATCCTGAAAGGACCTCTTCGATGGCCCACTCCCTCCCCGATCTCCCCTACTCCCCCGACGCTCTCGAGCCCCACATCGATGCCCGCACGATGGAGATCCACCACGGCAAGCATCACAACGCCTACGTGACGAACCTGAACAAGGCGCTGGAGGGACACGACGACCTGGCCGGGATGGACATCGAGGCGCTCTGCCGTCGCATTCAGGAGGTGCCGGAGTCGATCCGCGGCGCCGTCCGCAACAACGGCGGCGGTCACTTCAACCACTCCCTCTTCTGGTCGGTCATGGGGCCCTCCGGGGGCGGAGACCCGAGCGGAGAGCTCGCGGCGGCCATCGAGAGCGACCTCGGAGGAATGGACGCCTTCCGGGCCTCCTTCGCCCAGGCGGGGGCGACGCGCTTCGGCAGCGGTTGGGCGTGGCTCTGTGTCGGCGAGGGGGGCGGGCTCTTCGTGACCTCGACCCCGAACCAGGACAACCCCCTCATGGCGGGGCTCGTCGACCGCACGGGGATGCCGATCCTCGGCCTCGATGTCTGGGAGCACGCCTACTACCTCAACTATCAGAACCGCCGCCCCGACTACATCGAGGGGTGGTGGAACACCGTCGACTGGGGAGCGGTCTCCGAGCGCTTCTCCGCCGCGCGCACCTGAGGCGACCCCCCCCTCCGGAACCGTCCCGACCGAGGCGGGAGGTCCCCCAGGAGGACCTCCCGCTGCTCGAGCAACCCCCTGCTGGCCCCCACCGGGGGCGGAGGAGACGTATCGATGGGGCATTGGCTCCACGGTGATACGACGATCCTTGAATTCGTCCCGCCCCCTCGTCGGCGGGGAGCCGAGGGGCTGGAGCGCAGGCTCCGTCGGCTGGAGCGGGAGCTGGAGGGGTTCCCGTTCGATGCGGTGAACATCCCGGAGATCCGGGAGGAGGAGTCGCGCAGCGCGGGCGGCGAGCGAGTCTCCCCCTTCGAGCCGCGCTTCTCCGGGCCGGAGATCGCGGCGGAGATCGGGCGGAGGTTCGGCCTGCCGACGATCGTCAACCATGTCGTGACCGCCCGCCCGCGACGAGACCTCATCCTCTGGCTCCGTGAGGCCCACGAGCGTCACGGCGTCGAGAATTTCGTCCTCGTCGGACCGGCCCGGAGGACCGACCCCCGCCCCGGGCCCCCGGTCCCCGAGGCCAATGAGATCGCGAAGGGGATCCTCCCCACCTCCGTGCGGATCGGGAACATCTGCATTCCGGGGCGGATCTCCGCGGAGGTCGAGGAGTCGGAGCGGATGGAGGGGAAGGCCCGGGGCGGAGTCGACTTCTTCACCAGCCAGATCCTCTATCGCGCGACCCCCTTCATCGATCTTCTCCGCGCCCTCGCGGAGCGCTCGCCGGCCGCGGGGCGGGCGCCGCTCCTCGTCAGCCTGTGCCCACTTCGGAGTCCGGCCTCGATCGGCTTCCTCCGCTGGCTCGGCGTCGAGCTCGATGAGCGGACGGCGAGCGAGCTCACCCGGGACCCGGACCGGACCCTGGAGCGCTCGATCGAGCATCTGACCCGAGTCTGGAGCCGCATCCGCGCGGGAGCGGAGGATCTTCGCAGCGCCAACCCTCTGGGGCTGAACATCGCCCCCGTCGGACCGATGCCCCGGAGCGCGACGCTCCACCTCGCCCGCTCGACCAGAGCGGTCGCGCGCGAGGTGTGATCGGGGCGGCCCACACCTCAATCCCGATCGGTTTCGGGGCAGATCGCCTTTCCCTCGATGGGGGCTCCACCTAGAATCTCGGCTCTCCGGGCCGGATGACCATTCGGGCCGGATTTCCAGACCAGGACGAGACTTCCGACCGGTTCCCGGTGAGCCCCTCGTGGGGGCGCGGAAGGTCCTCGTCCCCGTCCCGGCGGGGGACTATCCAGCTCCCGCAATCGGAGACGAAGGTCGGGGGAGGTCGACCGGTCGCGCCGTGGCGGGCCGGAATCCGCTCGGGCCTGAATCAGCGGGTCCCGATCGCGCGAAGACCTCCGCGGGGGAGCCGAGTCGATCGGTCGACCCCAGGACGCGCCGCGGTGCATGGCACGCGCGGATCGGAGCCGGAACGGGAGCGCGGATCATGCCGACCGGGTCATTGTCGAGTCTCCTACCCGAGGTTCTTCCCCTCCTGGGTGACGCATCCTCGGGTGAGATGGTCGTGGCGGCCTCGGGGCCGGATCTCGCGGCGCTCGCGGTCTACACGGTGGTCGCGCTCGCCGTCGGCGTGGTGCTCCTCGTGGCGAGCGAGCTGATCGGGCCGCGCCGGCGGGATCCGGAGAAGGCGACCACCTACGAGTGTGGGGTGCCCCTCTTCGACACCGCGCGCGAGCCGTTCACGATCAAGTTCTATCTCGTCGCCATCCTGTTCATCCTCTTCGACATCGAGACCGTCTTCCTGATCCCCTACGCCGTCATCTTCAAGGAGCTCGGCCTCATCGGGCTGATCGAGATGGGGGCCTTCCTGCTCGTGCTGGCCGGTGGACTCGTCTACTGCTGGCGGAGAGGAGCACTCGAATGGGACTAGAGAGTCTGATCAGCGGTGAGGGGTTCCTCACCACGAAGATCAACGATCTGGTGAACTGGGCGCGAAAGAGCGCCCTCTGGCCAATGCCGTTCGGTACCGCCTGCTGCGCGATCGAGATGATGGCGACCTTCTCCGGTCGTTACGACATCTCGCGCTTCGGCGCGGAGGTGGTCCGCTTCTCGCCGCGGCAGTCGGACCTTCTCATCGTCAGCGGACGCATCTCCATCAAGATGATGCCGGTCCTGCAGAAGATCTACCGACAGATGCCGGAGCCGAAGTGGGTCATCTCGATGGGTGCGTGCGCCTCCTGCGGAGGCGTCTTCGACACCTACACCCTCGTGCAGGGGGTCGACCAGTTCATTCCGGTCGATGTCTACGTGCCCGGCTGCCCGCCGCGTCCGGAGTCGCTGCTGGATGCGGTGTTCGAGATCCAGCAGATCATCGAGGGTGAGAAGCTCGACAGCGGGAAGCACGGGAGTTGAACATGACGGATGAGAGACCCGACCCGGCGGACGGAGCCGAGGAGGCGCCGTCCACCCCCGAGCCCGCTCCGGCGCAGCATCCGGTGAGCGCCGCGCTGACCCCCGCGCTCTCGTCGACGATCCTCGCGACGCTGGAGCACCAGGGGCAGACCGCCTTCGTGGTCCGCTCCCCGGACCAGCGGGCGCTGCTGGAGCATCTCCGCTTCGAGCAGAACTTCGAGTACCTCAAGGATGTCACGGCGATCGATTTCCTCGGGCGTGACACGGTCGAGCGCTTCCAGCTCGTCTACGTGCTCCACCGCCTGACGGACCACCTCACGATCCGGGTCCACGCCTGGCTCTCCGAGGAGGCCGATGAGGCGCCGAGCGTCGTCGACCTCTGGGACCTCGCCCGCTGGGGCGAGCGGGAGACCCACGACATGTTCGGGATCGTCTTCGACGGGAACCCCGACCTGCGGCGGCTCCTGATGCCGGAGGACTATCCGGCCTTCCCCCTGCTCAAGGACTATCCCCTCAAGGGGCGCGGAGAGCGTCGACAGTTCCCGTACCTCCAGCCGCGCGGCGGGGAGATGGTGGAGGGCACCCCTCCCCCCTACCCGGTCACGATCGGGCGGGGCATGCACACTCCGGACTACATCGAGGAGGTGAGGCGTGAGTCTCGACCCAAGGGCGAGTGAGGCCCCGGATGTGAACGCGGGAACCCCGCTGCCGACCGCGGCGACGATCGAGCGGGAGCTCGACGCGGGGCGGTCCAAGGGACACCTCGACACCGTGTTCGAGGTGCAGGACGGATCCGACGACCAGCGTCTGGTGATGAACTTCGGCCCCCAGCACCCGGCCACCCACGGCACCCTTCGCATCATCTTCACCCTCGAGGGGGAGACGATCACGGAGGCGGATGTCGAGATCGGGTA
>JAFMMO010000207.1:0-4105 GCA_017859655.1 Pseudomonadota bacterium
TCGCTCCGGGCGGCTCGACCTCGAACCTGACCGCCATCGTCACCGCGCGGGAGCTCCACCTCGGGCCCGACCTCCGCGCCGGCGTCCTCTACGCCTCCGAAGATGTCCACCACTGCGTTCACAAGAGCGCGCGGCTCGCCGGCATCGCGGCGGATCGGGTCCGGGGGATCGCGGTCGACGAGCGCCGTCGCCTCCGCCCCGAGGCGCTGCGCGCCGCGATCGCGGAGGATCGTGACGCGGGGCTGCGTCCCTTCCTTGTCGTGAGCTCGGCGGGAACGACGAACACCGGGGCCATCGATCCCCTCGAGGAGATCGGCGCGATCGCCCGGTCCGAGGGTCTCTGGCATCACGTCGACGGCGCCTACGGCGCATTCTTCCGCCTGGTTCCCGAGCTGCGCCCGGCCCTCGCCGGGATCGAGGGCGCGGACTCCCTCACCCTCGATCCCCACAAGGGGCTCTTCCTCCCCTACGGGACCGGTGCGCTCCTCGTGCGGGATGAGGCGCATCTTCGGGCGGTCCACGAGGTCACGGCGGGCTACCTCCCCGAGCTCCCCGCGCCGGAGCACTACGACCCGAGCCGGATCGGCCCGGAGCTCTCGCGCCCGTATCGCGGCCTGCCCCTCTGGCTCGCGGTCCAGCTCCACGGAGCCGCGGCGTTTCGCGAGGCGATCGCCGACAAGCGCGCCCTCGCGCTGCGGGCCGCGGAGCGACTGCGAGCGATGCCCGGAGTGACCCTCCTCGATGAGCCGCAGCTCTCCATCGTCCCGTTCCGGGCCAGCGACCCGGGATGGAGCGAGGAGGAGGGGGATCGGCGGACCCGCGCCCTCCTCGAGGAGGTGAACGCGCGGGGTCGCGTCCACCTCTCCGGCGCGACGGTGGCAGGGCGATTCGTCGGGCGGATCTGCGTCCTCTGCTTCCGGACCGATGCGGAGCGCCTCGACGAGGGAATCGAGGACCTGGAGGCGGCTCGAGGAGCGATGGGTGGCTGAGTCCGCGGGTTCGGCGCGGCCCCAGCCGGGGGACGAGAGCGCACGGACCGGAGTGCCCGGAGCGTGAGCGCACGGGCCGGGAGAGCTGAAGGAGCACCGCATGACGACCGATCCTGAGCGGACCGACGAGCGGAGTGATGTCGAGGTGCCGGAGGGCCCGGAGCTGCGCGGGGCCAGGACGCGCAAGCGGAGCCGCCCCGCCCCGCCGATGATCGACATCGGCCTCGTGTTGCGGAACACCTTCCGGGTCTTCGGTCGGGGGGCCCTCCCGCTCACCGCCTTCGCGCTCCTCTGCTACGGTCCGTGGCTGGGGCTTGAGGCCGCGGGGGTGGGGTCGGTGGATGCAACACCCCAGAGTTTCCTCCTCTACCTGTTCGCGGCCACCTTCGGCGGCTTCATCAACTCGACCGCGGTGATCGTGTTCACCTTCGAGCAGCTGCAGGGGCGGAGGATCGGTCTGGGGGGAGCGCTCGGGCGCGCAGCGCCAATGATGCCCGCGCTCTTCGTCTCGAACATCATCGTCGCGATGGCGCTCGGCTTCGGGTTCCTGATCCTCATCGTCCCCGGGGTCATCTTCTTTGTCTGCAGCTGCGTCTCGAGCCCCGCGCTCCTCAACGAGCGCCTCGGCCCCATCCGTGCGATCGACAGGAGCTTCGCCCTGACACGAGGCTCCCGCCTCGTGATCCTCCTGCTCGGATTCCTGATGGTCATGGTTCAGGTGTTGCTGAGCGTCCCGGCCGCGCTGCTCGAGACGGGACTGCTGGCTGACAAGGAGCAGGGGGTGGTGCTCGGGGTCCGCATTCTGAGCGCTCTCTTCACCGTCCTGTCGGGGACTCTCTTCGCGGTGTGCATCACCGCCCTCTACCATGATCTGCGCCGGATCCGCGCCGACCTCGGAGAGTCCCTCGAGTCAATCTTCGACTGAGGTGGGCGGGGGCGCTCAGCTCCTCGCGTCGCCTTCGTCCGTCGATCCCCGTCCCTCCCGCGACGGCTGCGCGTCGTCGGCGGCGTGCTTGTCCTCGCGCTTCTCCCCGAGGAGGAGCCGCTCCTCCAGGAAGATCCGCTGGGCGCGGTAGAACTCCTCGAGAAAGACGCGCGGATCCCCGCCGCGCTGCTCATAGCCGATCTTCCGCTGGATCCGGTCGCGGATGCCGATGAGCGTCTTCCGGCGCATCTTCTGCTGGCGAAGGACCTCCTCGAGGACCTGCAGCTCGTAGATCCCGTAGCGCTCCAGCTGCTCGCGGCGGAAGGAGTGGACCCGCGGCGCGGACGCGATCTCCTCCCCGCTCGCTTCCTCGGAGTCCTCCGTGGGGGCCTCCGCGCCGAGGTCATCGGCGAGAATGGGCTGGGGCGCCTTCACGACGATGGTGCCGGCGAGCACATCGCCGAGGCGCAGCCGCTCCGGGTTCAGCAAGGGGAAGAGGCCGAAGACTCCGGCCCAGACGAAGGCGAACCACCCGGACCACACCGGAGCATCGGGGAGGATCGCCCCTCCGTTGATGAGGACGATGAACGGGATGAAGTGCTCGAACTCCCGGGTGAGGTTGCGGGCGAAGATCGCCTCGACCCGCAGCGGACCTCCCTGCCGATCGATCACCTGCGTCCGGGTGAGGAGCTTCCCCGGCGTGCGACCGCGCAGGAGCAGCTCGAAGCCGGAGAAGTAGAAGCAGCGCAGGCCGAAGAAGACGAGCTGCAGGAAGATCAGGAGCGAGGAGAAGGAGAGGAGCTGGGGGGCGAGGAAGCCGCAGCCGAGGAGCAGCAGCCCGATCAGCACGAGATCGATGAGGAAGCCGCTGGCCCGGTCCCCCCCGGAGGCGATCTCGAAGGTGAGGGTCACTCCCTCCGGGGTGGGGATCTCGCGGGTCGCCACCGGTGGCGGTCCGAGGACCCCCTCGAGGGTGGAAGGAGCGGACCCCTCTCCGATGAGCGCGCGTCGCAGCTTCGAGCTCATCCGCTCCGCCTCCCCGCCAGACCGAAGTAGGCGCTCCAGAAGAGGGCCGTGCTCGCGGCGAGCAGATACCGGGAGGGGATGTCGTCGACCAGCTGTCGGAAGAAGCCCTCGATCAGCGCCGCGATGAGGAACATCAGGACCGAGCCCATCGCGACGACCCCCGCGGTCCGGCTCCGCACGACGAGGCTCCGGATTCGGCTCCGCTCGCCGGGGAAGAACCAGGCGAGCCCGATCGTCAGCCCCGCTCCGGCGCACACGATCACCGCGAGGAGCTCGGTCACTCCGTGGGGGAGGATCCAGGACCACATCTCGACGCTGAGCCCCCGCTCCGCGTGGAGCGCCGCGAACGCCCCGAGCAGGGCGAAGTTCTGGAAGAGGAGCAGCCCCACGAGGAGGACCGGGACGATCCCGACCGCATAACAGAGGAGACCGATCCGGGCGTTGTTCGAGAACAGGTGTGCGGCGAAGTTCGCGAGAGCGTCCCCGTCGTGCTCTTCCCCGTCCTCGTTCATGAGGATCGCCCGCAGCTCCTCCGTCGATGCGGTCGGATCCCGCCCGGCGGCGTACTCGGCGGCGACGAAGAGGTAGTAGTCGTCGAGGTCGGCGCGGACCATCGAGTAGGCGATCAGGGTGGCGAGGAGCGAGATGGCGAAGGCGAGGAGGATCGGGCCCCGGATCTCCCGGACGGCGCGCGGGAAGGAGCGGCGGAAGAACTCGGTCATCACCTCGGGGGCGGTCCGCCGCGGGGAGTAGACGACGAAGTACGCCCGCTGCGCGAGGGCCTCGAGGTAGCGGACGACATTGCGGTCGAGGGAGATCGCCCGCGCGACGGAGAGGGACGAGATCACTCCGCGGTAGAGGATCGGGAGAACCTGGAGCTGCTCCGCGGAGAGGCTGCGGAGGCCGCGCGTCTCGACCTTCTGGACCAGGACCTCCAGCTCGCGCCAGCGCGCCTCGCGCTCGCGGCGGAACTGGGCGCTGCGCGGCTCGATCGCGCTCATCCGACCATCTCCCGCGCGCGGATCCGGAGGTACTGGGCGATGAGCGCGTTCGAGAGCTCGGCGGGGGTGCAATCGAGGCACTGGATCCCGGAGCGACGGAGCTCGGCGAGGACCGCGCCCCGCTCCCGCAGGAGCTCCTCGGGTGGATTGCCGAGCTCTTGGAG
>JAFMMO010000207.1:4115-6234 GCA_017859655.1 Pseudomonadota bacterium
CCTCGGCGACCACCGAGCGGTGGACCGCGAGGGCATCCGAGGGCCGGGCGTTGCGCAGCCCCTCCAGCCCGGAGTCGCGGAGCCCGACGAAGAGGAGGAGATGGCGCGAACCGAGGCGCTTCAGGTTCTCCACCATCAGCTGCGCGGTGATCGTGTCCACGAAGTCGGTGAAACAGACGACGAGGGAGCGGCGCCGGACCCGCTGGCGGAGCTCTGCCATGCTGAGAGTGAAGTTCGTCTCGCGGTCGCTGTACTCGATTCGGCTGCAGTGGCTCTGGAGGCGGGGGAAGCTCGCGGCGCCCCGACGGGGGGGGAGGAACTCCCGGATCCGATCGTCGAAGGAGAGCAGGCCGACGCGGTCTCCCGACTTCAGCGCCACGAAGGAGAAGAGGAGCGCCGCGTTGATCGCGTGGTCGAGCCTCGGGATGCCCTCGATCGGCTCCCGCATCAGGTGGCCGGAGTCGATGGCGATGATGACCGGGTGGTTTCGCTCCGCCTGGAACTCCCGGACGAGGAGCTTCCGATGGCGGGCGGTCGCCTTCCAGTCGAGGCCTCGCGGATCGAGTCCCGGCTGGTACTCCCTCAGCGACTCGAACTCCGAGCCCTCGCCGAGGTAGCGCTGCATCCGCAGCCCCGAGAGGAAGTCCCGGCGGGTGAAGAACTGGAGCGCCTGCTCGCGCACCGAGCGGATGTCCGGCGTCACCGGGATCCTCCGGTCGATGGGGATCTCCACCGTGCGGGCCACGAGGCCGAGGGGGTCCTCCCACCGCGCGGTGAAGGCCTCGACGACCGCTTCCCCGCGCCGCGTGGGGCGCAGCGGGAGGCTCCAGGCATCGAGCCCCCGGCTGACCGCGCGCGCCTCCCCGGTGAGGACTCCTCCCCAGCGCGGGAACCACTCGACGACCGGGGGTCGCTTCCCGTGGGCGACGACCTCGACGGTGAGAGCCTCCTCCCGCCCGACATGGATCAGGCTCGGGGTCCGGACCTTCAGCTCGAGGTCGCCGGCGCGGGGGAGGCGCCAGACCGCGATGGCGATCGCGAGGAGCAGGCCGATCACCCCGATGAACCAGAGGGACCAGAGCCCGGGCCCCACGAGGATGGGGAGGGCCGAGATCGGGATCCCGATCGTGGCGAGGCGCAGCGTTCGTCGGGTGGGGACGATCATCGCGGAGCGGCGACCTGCTCCAGGACCTGCTCGATCACCTGCTCCGGTCCGAGGCTCTCGATCTCGGCCGCGGGGCTGAGGACAAGGCGGTGTCGCATCGCCTGAACGAACAGCTGCTTCACATCATCGGGGGTCACGAAGTCCCGCCCGTGCAGGAGGGCGTGGGCCTTCGAGGCCGCCGCCAGCCGGCTCGCCGCGCGGGGGGAGCCGCCGGCGAGGATCGCCTGATGCTGGCGGGTCGCCCGCACGAGGTCGACGATGTAGGCGAGCATCTCCTCGTTGAGATGGAACTCGGAGATCGTCCGGCGCGCCTCCTCGATGAAGGGGAGGGACGCGATCGGCTGGAGGCTGGCGATCCGCTCCTCGATCGTCCCCCGCTGCCGCCCGTGCAGGGCGACGAGCTCGATCTCCTCCTCCCGCGCCGGGTACCCCACGAGGAGCTTGAAGAGGAACCGGTCGAGCTGCGCCTCGGGCAGCGGGTAGGTCCCCTCCTGCTCGATCGGGTTCTGGGTCGCGATGACCATGAACCCCGCCCCGAGGGGGTGGCGGGTCCGGTCGATGGTGATCGTGCGCTCCTCCATCGCCTCGAGGAGGGCGGCCTGGGTCTTCGGCGGGGTGCGGTTGATCTCGTCCGCGAGGAGCATCTGCGTGAAGATCGGACCTCGGGTGAGCTGGAAGCTCGAGGACTGGAAGTCGTAGATGTTCGTCCCGAGGATGTCCCCCGGCATCATGTCGGGGGTGAACTGGATCCGGCCGAAGTCGAGGTCGAGGCCGCGGGAGAAGGTCCGTACGAGGAGGGTCTTCGCCACCCCCGGGGGGCCCTCGAGGAGCACATGCCCCTCCGCGAGGAGGGCGACGAAGAGGAGCCGGAGGTTCTCCTCCTGACCGACGATCACGGTCGAGGTCTGCTCGAGGAGGCGGTCGTGGACCGCCTGGATCTCAGCGGGGTTCATG
>JAFMMO010000025.1 GCA_017859655.1 Pseudomonadota bacterium
GGTTCTTCGCTGCGCGTGGGTTCCCTACGCGAACGAGGCGAAGATCGCGGAGCTCGGGGTCGATGCGCGGGAGATCGCCGAGCACGGCGCGGTGAGCGCTCCCGTCGCGGAGGCCCTCGCCCGCGGCGCGCTGGAGCGCTCCGGAGCGCGATGGGCGGTCTCGACCACGGGGATCGCGGGTCCGACCGGTGGCAGCCTGGAGAAGCCGATCGGCCTCATCTGGTTCGGCGTCGCCGGGCCGGAGGGGGTCTGCGCCGGCGTCCGGAGACTTCCCGGCGACCGCAACCGCGTCCGGAGCTATGGGAGCACTCAGGCCCTCGCCTGCCTCCTCGCCGCGATCCGGGGCGAGGATCCCTTCCCGTGGGCCGAAGGGCCGTGAGCCCCGGTCTCCCGGAGCCGGTCCCCACGGAGGATGGCTCCCCGACCCTCTTCTCCGAGGAGTACGGCGAGCACTTCCACAATCTCTCCGGCGCTGCCCTCGAGGCGAGGGAGCGCTACCTCGTTCCGTGCCGCATCGTCGAGCTCGCGCGGGCGCGGGGGCGGCTCTCGATCCTCGACATCGGCTTCGGTCTCGGCTTCAACGTGGCCCTCGCCTGCGAGGCTCTTCGGGAGGGGGCCCCGGAGGCGAGGGTCCGGATCACGACCCTCGAGAAGTCCCCGATCCCCCCCGCGCTCTGGCGGAAGCTCGCCCGCGGGCTCCTCGGAGGAGGCACCCGGAGTCGGGGGGAGGAGGAGATCACGGAGGGGCTGGCGACCCTGCTCACGGCCGGCGAGGCGCGGCTGGGGCCGGTGGAGATCAAGATGCGCGTCGGGGCGGCCGAAGATGTCATCGAGGACCTCGAAGGACCGTTCGATGCGGTCTTTCTCGATCCCTTCTCTCCGGATCGGAACCCGGAGCTCTGGACGGAGCGGTTCCTGGGAGAGGTGGCGCGGAAGTGCCGCGCGGGAGCGATCCTCTCCACCTACAGCGCCGCGGTCCGCCCTCGGGTCGCGTTGCTGCGAGCGGGCTGGCGGATCGGAGCCGGCCCGCGGGTCGGGAGGAAGTCCAGTGGCACGCTCGCCACGATCGGAGAGGTCGAGCCGCCGATCCCGCCGCTGACCCCGCGGGAGCAGCGGAGACTCCAGCGCCGAGCCGAGGAGGTCCGGGAACCATGAGCCGCCAACGACTCCTGCTGACCGCCGGCGCCCTGATGGCGCTGGCCAGCTCGTCCCTCCTCGCGGACACCGTCTACCTCCAGAACGGAGCGACGATCGATGGCGTGGTGCTCGGGCGCCACCAGGGAATCCTCATCCTGCAGATCGGCAACATCGGGAAGATGGAGATCGCCGAGTCGGAGATCGTCAGCGTGGAGAGCAACGCGCGGACCGGCCCGGTCGATCGGGACCGTCGCGGCGGACGCCGGGTGAAGGCGGACCCCATCGAGCGGCCGAGCGATCGCAAGCCTCCAGCGCCCGAGGAGCCGGAGCGCGCGGGGCCGCGGCCGAAGGAGGCTCCCCCGCTCGACCCCGAGCTTCGGGAGCGGATCGAGTCCCTCGTCTACGACCTGACCCGCCAGAGGGCGACGGTGCGCACCCGCGCAGAGGCGAAGCTGATCGGCATCGGGGCACCGGCGCTCCCGTTCGTCCGCGAGGTGGCGTCCCATCCCGGGTCCCTGACCCGGATCGCGGCGTTCCGGATCCTGAAGCGCTCACCCGAGTTGGGCTCGGTCGAGACCGCGATCGCGGCCCTGACCGACGAAAACCGCTTCGTCCGGAAGCTCGCCTGGGAGACACTGCGCCTGGTCAGCGGGAAGAACTGGCTGTTCCCCTGGGACGACAGCGCCACCGACCGCGAGCGTCAGGCCGCCCGAGTCCGCTGGACCGACTGGTGGAAGGCGGAGCAGGCCCGACTCGAGAAGGAGGCGGAGAAGGCTCCGCCCCCGGTCCGCTCGAGGAGCGGCGAGAAAGACGGAGACACTCGACCCGGTCCGGCTCCCTCCGGATCCGGAATCCCCTAGGAAGAGGGCCAACATGGATCTCCCGCTCCGGACTCACGGGCCGCTGCTCGGACTTCTCCTCGTCGGGCTCGTCGTGCTCTCCCCCTCGCTCCCGGCTCAGGACGCGGAGAAGGAAGGCCCGAAGCAGACCGGCCTGAAGGACTTCGACAAGCCGATCGTCAGCGAGGATCCCCCCTTCGCGTTCCACATTCCCAACAAGCGGAAGTTCAAGGACCTCCGGGAGAAGTGGCGCGTCGTCGACCTCGGGGAGCGCAAGGCCTCGGAGGTCGAGCCCTACGACAAGGCGATCGCGGAGGAGCGGGGGAAGGACTCCCCCGACGAGGCCCGCGTCAGCGGCCTCGAGGGGCAGCGTCGTCGCGTCATGAAGTTCTACGACGACATGAAGTTCCTCCTCGAGGTCGAGGGGGACACGAATGAGTTCGTTCGCATCCAGATCGACACCCTCTCCACGAACACGCCCACTCTGGAGATGATCAACCCGCGTGCCTCCCTCGAACAGAGCTGGAAGGGCGTGAAGGTCCTCGTCGATGAGGAGACCACCTCCAAGACCGACCGGAAGAAGGGGCAGCTCTGCCACTCGCTGATCATGTACGGCCGGCCGGAGAGCGCGGAGGACCGCGGACTCTGGCGGGTCGAGTCCCGGGTGGTGCCCTCCAAGGACAAGGTGAACGTCTATCGCGTGACGTACATCCATCGAATGGATGCGAGAAAGTTCGACGCCGACCAGAAGAGCTCCCTCCGCGAAATGGAGCTGCTCTTCCGCCTCGTCCAGTGGCCCTAGAGCGTGGGACCGCATCGGCGCCGCTGCGCGACCCCGTCTCCCCGCGCTGGGGGGGCGGGGTCGCTCTTCATCCTCGGCGGTCGCAGGCTCCGATCCGGTTGCCGGAGTGCGACTTGCGACGGACCCTGCCGCGGCTTTGACTCCCCGATTTCCCTTTGCTACGATCGCCCGACGGTCGTGGATGACGCAGGCCGAAAGTGCCGCAAAGCCACGGTTTCCGGGCCTTTCCGCCCGATCCTCCTTCCACCTTCGGAGTGGAGGGCCGGGGTCGGAGGAGGCCGCCCCTCTTCTTCTTGGATCCCTAGTGCGGATCCGCGGCCCGAAGCGGGCTCGCCGGATCTTGCCGGGGCGTGACGGGCGCGCTGCGCGAGAGCGAAGCGCGCCTTCGCCGCCGCAAGGAGAGGGCGAAGGGGGCCGTCCATGACCGACAGCGCGCGATCGCCGGATGCTCCCCCGCGGGGGGCTGGCCTGCTCGCCGGGGGGAGACACCTCCCTGGCCTGACGGGAGTGCGGTCTTCGCGGCTGGGGGATACGACCGCGGTTCGAACCTCTTCGAGGGGACGGACGGCGGATTCGCAGCGAATGGAGAGGCCGAACGCCGCCGAGTGGTGGCGGACGGGGCTTTCCGGCTGCAGGGGAAGGGGACCGGCCTGCGCGCCGCGCCCCATCTGGGATGGACTCAACGGAGGACTCGACGGGGCGCGCCGCAGGGCGCGTGAGGTCCGGGCGCAGGCCCGATCACCCCTCCCGACCCCTCCGCGCTGAAGTTTCGCGCACAGCCCGTGGTCCGGCCCCCCGGGGGCCGACCGCGACGCTCTCGCCGGGGCAACCACCCCGGGCGAGGCGATCGAGGCCCGCCGAGAGGTCGGAGCCCCGAGGGGCGTCGCGTGCTCGAGTTTCTCCCTGCCTCCCTCGTCCCCCCCGGTCTCGATGCTTGTCGATCCCTGCCCGATGGCGGTGGGGGAGAGGTCCCGAGCCGATCGGTCGGCCGAGGTCCTTTTTGATTTGGGGTCCCTCTTGATTCGGGGCCCGTCGTGATTTCAGCGGCCGGGATGTCGGGGCGGCCGACTTCCGGCGAGGGGAGAGGGGAGAGCACCGTGACGACCTCGCACCGCGGCGCCAGCTCGAACCCCGAGTCTCTCCCCTCGGCGAAGGCGCTCTGGGAGTCCCTCCTCGAGCCCCTGCGGGAGCGCGTCGGTCCCGCGCTGACCCAGCGCTGGCTCGAAGGGCTCGAGCCCCGCCTCGAGGGAGACTCCTTGCTCCTCGGGGCGCAGACCGCCTTCACCTCCGAGTGGATCGAGCGGAACTTCCTCCCGGAGATCCGACTCCTTGCGAAGGATCACTTCGCCATCGCCGAGGTCCGCGTCTCGATCCGCCCCCCCCGCCCGAGCGAGGATCCGTCCGGCTCCCCGCCCGCCCGGGGGGATGCAGGGGTCGGAGGCGGCCCGCGGGATGAGAATCCCCCGCCCGCTCCCTCTCGATCGGTTCGCCCGGTCGCGCCCGCTCCGCTGCGCGAGACGAGTCCGGAGCTCACCCTGGGGCGCTTCGTGGTGGGGCCGTGCAACCGGGTCGCCTATCACGCGGCGGTCGGGGAAGTTCGGGCGCGCGGCGCCAGCTACAACCCCCTCTTCGTGTACGGAGGCTGCGGGGTCGGCAAGACGCACCTCCTTCAGGGGCTGACCCGCGAGGCGTACGCCCAAGGGGAGCAGCAGATCCGCTATCTCCCCGCGGAGGGCTTCGTGAATCGCTTCGGGGCGGCGGTCCGAACCCGTGAGATCGAGCGATTCCGTGAGCGGTTCCGTCGTCTCGATCTCCTCGTCCTCGACGATGTGCAGATCATGGCCGGGAAGCCGAAGTGCCAGCTGGAGCTCCTCGAGACGATCGATGTCATCTCCTCCGCAGGAGGACGCGTCGTCCTCGCCAGCGACTGTCGCCCGGCCGAGCTCGATGGGCTCGTGGAGAAGCTCCTCGGTCGTTTCCGCGCGGGTCTGGTCTGCCGCATGTCGGAGCCGAGCGTGGCTACCCGCTACCAGATCCTCCGGGGTGAGGCGCAGCGCTCCGCGCTGACCGTGCGTCCGGAGGTCCTGCAGCACATCGCCGAGCGGAGTCTGGGCAATGTGCGGGAGCTGCTCGGGGGCTGGCGTCGCATCGTGGCGGAGTCCGCGCTCCTCGGCGCGCCGCTGACGGTCGGCCACGTCGATGGGCTGCTCGCCGAGCAGGAGGAGCGCGGAGGACGACTCTCCGTCGACCGCATCGTCGAGGAGGTCGGCCGGCGGTACGGAGTCCCCCCCGAGGAGTTCCCGGGACGCAGCCGGAGTCGTACGATCGCTCTCGCCCGTCAGATCGCGATCTACCTCGCGAGGGAACTCACCCCCTTCTCCCTCGTCGAGATCGGGGAGCGCTTCGGGGGTCGGTCCCACGGGACCGTGGGGGCCGCGATTCGCAAGATCGATCAGGCCCGGCGGAAGGACGAGGCGTTCCGCCGGGAGATCGAGTCCCTGATCCACCGACTCCGCGGCTGAATCGCCGAGGCGGCCCGAGGAGGGACCGGCGCAATGGGCTCCACGATCGATCCCCTGAAGAGATCGGTCCTCACGCTTCCTCGCGTGGGTCCGCGGAGAGCGGAGCAGCTCGCGCGGCTCGGGATCCACTCCCTCGGAGATCTCCTCCATCACTTCCCCGTCCGCCACGACGACCTCACCCGCCGGCTCCCGGTCTCGGAGCTCCCCGAGGGGAGACCGGTCTCCCTCCACGGCGAGGTGGTCTCCCTCGACCTGCGCCGCGGGAGGAGGTCGCGCTGGACCGCGGTGCTTCAGGTCGAGGGGGAGCGGGTCTCCCTCGTCTGGTTCTCGGATGCCCGGCGGCCTCCTCCGGTCCAGGTCGGTTGGATCGGCTTCGCGACCGGATCCCTGCGCCGCTACGGGGGGCCGCAGCTCGTGCACCCGAGGGTGCACCGAACCGACGATGGGAGCGAGCGCCCCCCCGGCCACAATCGGCTCCGTCCGGTCTACCGCAGCACGGAAGGACTGGATGGCGAGGCCCTCGCGAAGTGGGTGGACGCGACGCTGGAGATTCCCGACCTCGGACTCGAGCGACCGTGGCCGGAGGGTGCCCTGCGTCACGGCGAGGGTCGCACGATCCTCGAGGCCTACCGGGCGATCCACTTCCCCGAGACCCTCGCCGAACGGACGGTCGCCCTCGCGACTCTCGGGGAGGCGGAGCTCTACCTCTTCTGTCTCCGTCAGCTCGCGCGGCTTGCCCGACGCGAGGCACGCCGCGCCCCGGTCATCGAGGTGACCCCGGCCCTGGACGCGCGCATTCGGGGTCGGTTCCCCTACCGGCTCACGGCGGCCCAGGATCGTGTGGTGCAGGAGCTCGTCGAGGACCTCGGTCGGGGCTATCCGATGGCGCGACTCGTTCAGGGGGAGGTGGGGAGCGGCAAGACCGCGGTCGCCCTCTACGCGGCGCTGGCCGCGGTGGCGGCGGGTGTCCAGGTCGCGATCCTGGCTCCGACCGCTCCCCTCGCGACCCAGCACCACGAGACCTTCCTCGAGCTCCTCGAGGGGTCGCAGGTGCGGCCCGAGCTCCTGATCGCCGGCTCCGATCCCGGCAAGGAGATCCGGGAGTCGCTCGAGAGCGGCGCGTGTCCTCTGGTGATCGGGACCCACGCGCTGCTGTCGGACGACATCCGGTTCCTAAACCTCGGGCTCGTCATCGTGGACGAGGAGCAGCGTTTCGGGGTGGAGCAGCGCTGGCGCCTCGCGCAGAAGGGGGAGGGGACCCATCGCCTCCACCTCTCGGCGACACCGATCCCCCGGACCCTCGCCCTCGCGCTGGTCGGGGACTTCGAGTGGAGCACCATCGCCGAGCTGCCTCCCGGGCGCATCCCGCCTCGGACCCGGCAGGTCGAGTCGTCCCGGCTCGAGGAGGCTGCCGAGTTCATCGCCGGGGAGATCGCCGCAGGGCACAAGGTCCTCTTCGTCGTCCCGCGCATCGACGAGGACTCGCCCGCCGGGGATCCGGCGGGCGAGGAGCCCGGCGGGAGCGGCGTCGGCGCCCCGGATGGTGATGGCGGCGCGTCCTGGGATGCGGCCCCCTCCGTGGTCTCCCTCGTCGAGCGGCTCCGGGCGAGCCCCCTCGGGAGATTCCCGATCGGAGAGCTTCACGGTCGCCTCCCCGCCGCGGAGCAGCTCCGGAGGATGCTCGCGTTCCGCCGGGGAGAGACGCCGATTCTCGTCGCCACGAGCATCGTCGAGGTCGGGCTCGATGTCCCGGGCCTCACCGTCCTCTGGATCGAGGGGGCGGACTACTTCGGGCTCTCCCAGCTCCACCAGCTGCGGGGACGTCTCGGCCGGCGAGGAGAGGAGTCCTGGTGCTTCTTCACGGCCAGCCCGGCGCGGGAGATCGGGGACGGGGATGGCCCCGACCCGCGGCTGGAGGCCTTCCGCCAACATGGGAACGGCTTCACCCTGGCCGAGGAGGACCTGCGGCTCCGGGGAGAGGGGGAGGCGATCGGAGTGCGCCAGAGCGGCTTCCTCCCCTTCCGACTGCGCCACCCCCGCGAGGATCTCCAGGCGCTCTCCGCGATCCGTGAGCGGGCCCGCAAGGGACGGGAGGGGGGGCTGGACCCCCTCTGGGCCCGGATCGGGGGCCACTTCGCTCCGGGGGAGGAGGACCTCGAAGGGGGGGAGAACGGGGGCGGGTGAGCCGAGGCGAGCCCGCTTCGTCGGACTTGTCAGTTTCGCCGGTGGAGGTACAATCGAGCTCGAACTTGACGAATTTCCGTCTCGACCTCTCGGGGTGCCTCCACACCGGCCCCTGTTCTCGTCGAGGCGGCGCCCCCGTGATTCGAAGCTCTCGAGGTCACCGGCCGGGATGCGTGCATCCCCCGTGATCGCGGGTGAGGCGCGCCTCTCGGGGGAGGGCAGAGACAAGGCTGGACGGGTCGGTCCCGCTCGACTCTCCCTCGTGAGCGAAGGCTTCGGATTGAATCCGATTCCGGCCAGTTCGTCAGGCTTCGGGAAGAGATCGACCCCCCGGGGGCGATCGGTGCCCTCGTCGGGCCCCTGATCGACCGCTGCAAGAAGGGTGACCCGATGGATCGGGTCGCTGCGGCGGTGGCGCTCTCCTCCAACTGGGAACCCCCACGAGGCTCGGATGCCTCAGGGAAAGGGCAGGGAACGAATGAGCAAGCAGGGTTGGCTCACGCTCGTCCTCGGAATCGCCATCGGAATCAACGCGGTTCTTGTCGCGTCCCTCGTCGGCGGTACCGACCGCACCGCGCAGGGAGAGGCCGGCGGCGCGAGTAACGGCTGGCTGATGTCCACCGGCATCATCGCCGGAAAGGGCAACGCCGAGGCGCTCTGGCTCTACGACACGAACAACAAGAAGCTCGCGTGCTACTTCCAGAACGGGAAGACCCTCGAGCTCCTTTCGGTCCGTGACCTCCAGTACGATTACATTCCGCAGGCGTTCGGACGCCAGGATCCGGCGGTCAAGGACATGAAGGAAGGCACCCGGGGGAACTGATCCCCGCGGCGCGCCTTCGCGGGCCGAGACAGAAGACACCACAAACAGGCCCGAGAGACCGACTGACGGTCCCCCGGGCCGGAACCCGCTTCCAGCGGGGCCCGGAGCAACTCGGGCCGAGCGGACCACAATGGCCGGGCAAACCCCGGGCAGGACCAGCAGGTCCCTGCGATCCCTCCGCGGGTCGGGGCCCGGCTCAGGGACAGGTACGAAGGAGACGAGCATGAGCGACATGCTGAGCTTCGAGGAGGCGATGGCCGAGCTGGGTCTCGGTCGCGACGAGCTCGAGAATCTCACCGCCAGCGGCGAGCTGCGGGGAACCCACGACGATGGCGAGATCCGCTTCAAGGCGGAGGATGTCGCGGCGCTGAAGGCGTCGCGGGAGTCCGATCCCACCATGGTCCTTTCCGATTTCGACATCGGGGACGAGTCCCCGATCGATCTCGACAGCATCTCCACCGATGAGACCGTCCTCAACATCGAGGGGCTCCTCGAGGACGAGGCGGAGGGCACCACGCCGGTTCCCGGCATGGGGATTCTCGAAGACGAGGATGAGTTCAATCTCAACGCCATCGGAGAGGACACCGTCCTCGACACCGATGGGCTCGACCTCGATGACGACTTCGATCTCGGCAGCGACGACGACACGGTCGCGGCGGGGACCGATGACACCTTCCTCGCGGCCGGAGGCACCCAGCAGATGCAGGTGGTGCGCAAGAAGGGCAGCCCGGCCATGGTCGGACTCCTGGTCGCCACCATGGTGATCATGCTCGCCCCCGCGGCGGTCCTGCTGAACCTGATGGCGGGCCCGAACGGGGTCTACCCCGAGTGGGTCTCCGACAGCCCGCTGGCGATGCTGAACAGCCTCGTCGAGAGCGTGCTCGGAATCTTCGGCTAGGAGCGGACCCACCGTCCCTCCGCTCTGGGAATCCCGCTCTCCGCCTCCGGCGGGGAGCGGGATTCTCGCATCCCGGGGAGGGGCGTCGGGCCGGGCGCGGGGGCGGGTCCGGCCTGGACCGCGGCGCCCGGGGGTGGGGCCCACGAAAGAGGGAGATTCCGGTCCATCCGAGGCGTTCCCCGCAGGTCCTGTCCTTCCCTTCTCGCCGGAGCTGTGGCAGAATCCCGCCTTCGGTCGCGATCGGACCATCCGTGGTCCGCAGCGGTCGGGAAGGGGAGCGGGGGAGCCCCGATGCCGCGACAACCCCGGGTGCGTGGGAGAGCGCACGGGACCGCGGGTATGCTCACTCGCCCATCGCAGCCTCCTGCAGATGGTCGCCTCTCATCCCGATTTCCGATCTCGTGCCGTCCCGTGCCTCACTCCTCGCCCGCGCGGGAGAGCTGAGCGGCCCGGTGCGCGGACTCCGTCCTGTCGAATGATCCAAGGAGTGGTCGAGTGTCCGCCTCCGTCGCGAGCCGCGATGGGGGAGGCGGTCGACAAGTCTCGGCCCCGGTCGGGTGCGTCCGTCGTGGAGAGCTCGCGTTTCGCACCAAGCACCCTCGGGACCCATCCTGCGAAGGAAGGTCAGATCGAATGCACGTCTCGAACTCGCAGTGCGCCCCTCACGTCCCCGGCGTCTCTCCGCTCGCGCGCTTCGCGCTCCTCGCCCTGGTCCTCCTCGCCCTGCCCGCGTGCGTCCCGCACGTGAAGTTCGACGAGGCGGTCAACAACCTGAACATCGCGCAGAAGGTCAACCTCGACCTCGAGCGGAAGCTTCGGGAGGCGCAGCTCGGCCGCAGCGACATCAACGGTGACCTGCGGGAGGCCTCCGCGCGGATGCAGTCCCTAGAGATGGAGCGGGAGGCGCTGAACGACAAGATCGCCTCCCTCCTCGATGAGCTCGACGCCTGCCGCCGGATCCCGGTCCCGACCCCGATCCAGGATGTCGCGCCGGGCTTCCAGCAGAACGAGGACACCGGCGGGATCATCCTCGAGAACGATGTCCTCTTCGCGCCGGGCAAGTCGGTGCTCCGCAACGAGTCGAAGGCGATGCTCGATCAGCTCGTCGGGATCATCCAGCGCGAGTATCCGACCCAGTTCGTCTTCATCGACGGCCACACCGACATCGATCCGATCGCGCGCTCGACGAAGGTGAACAAGGACAACTGGGACCTCGGCGCGAAGCGCGCCCACGCGGTCTTCGACTACTTCAAGGCGAAGGGCATCGCGCAGGAGCGGATGGTGATCACCTCCCGCGGCTTCGCGGAGCCGATCCGCGGGGTGGACGTCGGCACGAAGGCCGGCAAGGCCGAGTGTCGTCGCGTCGAGATCCGCATCCGGGAGAACTCCTACTAGGGTGCCCGCGCTCGGAGCCCCGGGGGCGCAGGATCGGGCGAGCGAGGAGGAGCCCCCGGCGGATGCCGGGGGCTCCTCCTCCGCTCCCATCTCCAGGGAGGAGAGGGCCGGCTGGGCTCCCCGCTCGCGGGCCGAGGTCCTCGCCGACCTGGCACGACGGGGGTTTCGCTTCCAGCGAAGACTCGGCCAGAACTTCCTCTTCGATCCGCAGCTTCTCGAGGCCTTCCTCGATGATGCGGGGATCGAGCCAGGAGATCGGGTCCTCGAGGTCGGCGCCGGAGCCGGAACCCTGACCGAGCGCCTGCTGGCGCGCGGACATGAGGTCGTCACCGCCGAGATCGATCCACTGCTCCTCGGCTACCTCGCCGATCGGGGGAGTCACCCGGGCCTCTCCCTCGTGGGTGGGGATGCGCTGGGCCCAGGGGAGACCCTCTCCCCGGCGCTCGCCGAGGTGCTCGGCGAGGACCCCCGTCCTCTTCGACTGGTGGCGAATCTCCCCTACGCGATCGCCACCCCCCTAGTCATGCGACTCCTCGCCCGGGAGCCGCGGCTCGCCGGGATCGCGGTGCTGGTGCAGGCGGAGGTGGCGGAGCGCTGGGTCGCCGAGCCGGGAGGTCGGGACTTCGGTCCGGCGTCGGTGCTGCTCCGCCATGCGGGGAGGGGGCGGATCTCCCGCCGTGTCGCCGGCCGCCTCTTCACCCCGGCTCCACGGGTGGAGTCGGCATTCTACGTCTGGGAGCCGGAGGGACCGCGAGAGGACCTCCCGGGGCTGTTGGCGTTCGCGCGCGGGCTCTTCCTGCACCGACGCAAGATGCTGCGGGCGATCCTGCGGGACCGGCTCCTCGAGAATGACCCGCGCTGGGAGGTGGCGGGAATCGATCCCTGCGCGCGCCCGGAGAGCCTCGCCGTTTCACAAGTGGTGGATTTGCACGAACTTCTGAAGGAGGAGAGTTGAGGGCTTCCGATCGCTTTTCCTCCAAGTCGCGGTGGAACGCCCCATCCGCGAGCGGTAGCATCGGGATCCTCGAGGCGGCGGGAGCTGCTCCGGGACAGGGCGGGGCACACGGGGAGTGCCCTTCTCCGCTCCGAACCCCCCCCGGCTCGATGATTCGCGAACGCTCTGGAAATCGGCCGTCCCGCCCCGTCGCTCGCACCTCGTGCGATCGGGTGGGACGTGCCTTTTTCGGGGCGAGCGTGGCTTTCTCGGAGGGGAAGAGCTCTCCGATCCCCGCGGGGATCGGAGCCCTCTCGGCTTCACGGAGCGGTCTGGAGGACCGGCCGTGGTGAGCCTGGGAGGCGGGGATCGGGAGAGAGTCCGGGATGCATCTCCCATCGAGGACGTGATCCGGGACTATGGTGTCGACCTGAAGCCGGATGGCCGGAACTGGAAGGCTCTCTGCCCGTTTCATCGGGAGAAGTCTCCATCGTTCAAGGTCGATCCGGATCGGAGCTCCTTCCGCTGCTTCGGCTGCGGAGAGGGAGGCGACGTCTTCACCTTCGTCGAGAAGATGGAGAGCGTCGACTTCCGTGGAGCCCTCGGCCTGCTCGCGGAGCGGGCCGGGATCGAGCTCAGCGGGCGCCGCGGCCCTTCGGTCCGCCCCGATGAGCGCACGGAGGACAGGAAGATCTCCGCGTGGGCGGCCCAGTGGTTCCGCCATCGGCTGCAGGCCCCCGAGGGTGCCGCGGCGCGGAGCTACATGGAAGGAAGGGGCTTCCGCCCCGAGACGATCGCGCGGTTCGAGGTCGGCTTCGCCCCCGGGGGGTGGACCGGTCTCGCGGACGCCCTCCGGGCGGAGCGCCTCGATCTCGATCGGGCGGTCCGTCTGGGGCTGCTGAAGCGATCGTCCGAGGGACGGGTCTACGACGCGTTCCGGGCCCGGGTGGTCTTTCCGATCCGGGACACGCGGGGGCGTGTCATCGGCTTCGGAGGGCGGCACCTCGAAGGAGTGGAGGGAGCGGGCCCCCCGGGTGGGGACCCACCACCGAAGTACATCAACTCCCCCGAGTCGGACCTGTTCAAGAAGAGCCAGGTGCTCTACGGGCAGTACGAAGGCCGGGATGAGATCCGCGGGACGCGGCGGCTCTTCCTGATGGAGGGCTACACCGACGTCATGATGGCGCACCAGGCGGGGTTCCCGCAGGCGGTCGCCACCATGGGGACCGCGCTCACGGAGGCGAACGTCGACCGGGTCGCCCGATTCGCGGATCGGGTCGCCCTCGTCTTCGACGGAGACCGGGCGGGGGTCGAGGCCGCGCGAAAGGCGGTGCACCTCTTCGCTCCGCGAACGATCGACAACAAGGTCGTCCTCCTCGGAGGCGGGGAGGACCCGGCCGAAATGCTGCGCGCCCCCGGGGGGGCCGAGGCGTTCCGGGACCGGATCGAGAGCGGGACCGAGGCCCTGGAGTTCGCCCTCGAGCGCTGCTTCGCGGGGGAGGACCCCCGGAGCGCGACCGGGCGGGAGCGGGGCGCGAGAGCGTTCTACGAGTTCGTGGAGAAGCTCCCGTCCGAGATCGGGCGAGGGACGGCCCTCGAGCGACTCGCCTCCCGGGTGTCGCAGCGGTTCGAGCGGGTCCAGCGGGACTTCGCGGACTGGAAGGACCCGCGCCGCGCGCGGCAGCGGGGATCGAACAAAGAGGAGGAACCCCGACGGGGGATCCTCCCCGGCGAGGAGGATGGGATCCTCCTCGCGGCGCTCGTCAGCGACGAGCACGCGGGCGCGGTCTTCCGCCTCGTGCCGCCGGATCGGTTCGCCGATCCGCTGCTGGGGCGCCTCGCCGGGGTGTTGTCGGTGGAAGGAACCGGGCTCGATCCTGTGACGATCGAGGACTCGGCGCTGAAGGCGAAACTGCTCTCGCTCCGAGAGCGACTGGAAGAACAGGGGCCCGAGAGCGAAGGGGGCATGCGCCTCCTCATCGAGCTCCTGCGTCGGAGACTCCACGGACTCGCCCGAGAGGGGCGGAGCCGCATGCTGGAGGCCTCCGCTGACGCGAGCGAACTTGTCCGACGGAGCGTTGAGCTGCGTCGGGTGGGAGCCGAGCTCAGTGCTCGGCCCCCGCAGCATCCGGAAGAGGTCGTCGAGATCCTCGATCGCTTCGAGTCGGGCCCCATGACCGAGGGCCGGCCCGAACCGCAGGTCGGGTGAGTCGACCTCCGCCGGAGGCAAGGGTGCGAAAAGGGTAGGAGTGAACAATGAACACTGATGTCCACGAGGAGTGGGACATCCTCGAAGTCCAGGGGCGCGATCAGGACGCCTGGGACGAGAGCGGCTTCGAAGGCGGGGAAGACCAGGCCATCGAGCTGGAGGACACCGACGACGACGAGGGTGAGGAGGAGGAGGACTTCGAGGCGGATGCCGCGGAGGAGCCCCCTCTCGATCCCCACGATCCGGATGAGCGCATGCCCCTCGAGGAGATCCCCCGGATCGCCTCCGGGACCGACCGCTCCTCCGGTTCCAAGGAGCGGATCTCCATGGAGGAGGGTCTGCGTCGGATGGTCGACTCCGGCAAGCGGGACGGCTTCATCACCTACGAGAGCTTCAACCGCTTCTTCCCGGAGGAGTGCAACACTCCGGAGCGGATCGACCTCGTCTACGACACCCTCGAGCTGCACGAGATCGAGGTCCGTGACGACCCCGTGGCGATCGATGCCCTCTCCGCAGACGACGAGGGGGAGGAGAAGATCGACGACCCGGTGCGGATGTATCTCACCCAGATGGGGGAGATCCCTCTCCTGACCCGGGCCGAAGAGCTCCTCCTCGCGAAGACGATCGAGACCGCCCGGGACCGCTACCGGAAGTCGATCTACAGGTCCGGTCTCTGCCAGGCGCAGCTGATCCGCCTCAGCCAGGAGGTCCTCTGCGGTGACCAGTCGATCGACAAGGTCATCAAGCTCACCCCCAGCTCCGGGGAGCCGAGCCGCGAGGACATGATGCAGCGGATGAGCCAGAACCTCGCCACGGTGGAGCGACTGTTCCACGACAACGAGGCGGAGTTCGAGAAGCTCTACAGCGGCAAGTTCACCGACCGCTACAAGGAGGCCCTGCGCGAGAAGATCGAGCGCCGCGCGAAGAAGATCGGCCACCTGCTCGATGAGCTCGTCTTCCGGCGCGAGATCCTCGACAACATGAGGGACCGCCTGCGCGGCCACCGGACGAAGATGCGCACCCTGGTCGGACGGCGGAAGCGGCTCCTCGGCCGGACCCGGAAGGTGAAGAAGGCGGACCAGCCCGAGTTCGAGGAGCTGGGCCTGCAGGTCGAGCTGCTCGAGCAGGTCGCCTTCGAGTACGCGGATCCGCTCATGACCCGGGTCGTTCTCATGAACCGGTGGTTCGCGGAGTACGAGCAGGCGAAGCGGAAGCTCTCCGCCGGCAACCTCCGACTGGTGGTCTCGATCGCCAAGCGCTACCGGAACCGGGGGCTCTCCTTCCTCGACCTGATCCAGGAGGGGAACACCGGCCTCATGAAGGCGGTCGAGAAGTACGAGTACCGCCGCGGCTACAAGTTCTCGACCTACGCGACCTGGTGGATCCGACAGGCGATCACGCGCTCCATCGCGGATCAGGCCCGGACGATCCGGATCCCGGTCCACATGATCGAGACGATGTCCAAGGTGCGGAACGCGACCAAGAAGCTGATGCAGAAGCTAGGCTATGAGCCGAGCATCAAGGAGATCAGCCAGGAGCTGGACATCCCCGAGGAGGAGACCCGCAAGGTCCTGAAGATCTCGAAGCACCCCATCTCCCTCGATCGACCGATCGGGGACTCCGACGATGGGTTCTTCGGAGACTTCATCGAGGATGTCACGGCCGAGTCCCCGATCCACACCGCCACCCACGAGATGCTCAAGGAGCGTCTCCGCGAGGTGCTGAAGACGCTCACCTACCGCGAGCGCGAGATCATCAAGCTGCGCTACGGTCTCGAGGATGGGTACACCTACACCCTCGAGGAGGTGGGGAAGATCTTCAAGGTCACCCGAGAGCGGGTGCGGCAGATCGAGGCCAAGGCGGTCAAGAAGCTGCAGCACCCGATCCGGGCCCGACATCTCGAGGGCTTCCTCGACCAGAACTGATCGAGCCGCCCACCGCATCGATCGTCCTCAGGAGGGCGGCCGCGTCCCCGGGATACCCCGGGGACCGGCCGCCCTCCTCTCTCATCCCGGCCCCGTCGCCCCTGCCTCCCCGGGCTCCCCTCTCTCGCGGATTCGGAGCTTCCTCGGGATCGCCTCTCCCCTTCCGGGGGGCGAGCCGCTACATTCCTGCGGCAACCTTGCGAGGAGGTCGTTTGAATCCCCAGCTACAATCCCTGCTCAAGGTCCAAAGACTCGACGGGCGCCTCGAGCTCCTCCGTCGAGAGCTGGAGAACCGCCCGAAGATGCACTCGGCCAAGCAGGAGCGCCTCGAGGACATCATCGGGAAGCGGCAGGAGATCCTCGAGATGCAGAAGGAGATCCAGATCCGGATCGACCGCATCGAGCTCGAGGGGAAGTCGATCGACGACAAGGTCGCGGACAACCAGGTGAAGCTGGGGAACGCGACGAGCAACGCCGAGTACCAGGGGTTCCAGGCCCAGATCGCCCGCTACCAGAGCGACCGGGAGGAAGTCGACGAGCAGCTCCTCGAGATCTGGGAAGAGATGGAGCAGGCGAAGGCCCTGGAGAAGCAGGCGGACGCCGCGATCGCGGAGCAGAGCTCGATCGTCGCCGAGGAGAAGGTCGAGCTCGAGAAGGAGCTGGAGTCGATCCGTGAGGAGGCCCGGGGGATCTGGGCGGAGCGCGATCGCGCCCGCACGGAGGTTCCGGCCGAGCTGATCGGGGAGTACGACGGTCTCTTCGCCCGCTACGCGAACCGCAGCATCGTCCCGGTCGATGCCGGGATCTGCGGCGGCTGCAACATGGCGATCAACCCGCAGACACGGGCGAACCTCCAGGGAGACGGCCTCGTCCACTGCAACAACTGCCGGCGGCTCCTCTACAGCGGCTGATCTTCCCTCCTCTCCCCGCAGCGAATCCACGCGACAATACCTCGTCGAGGCATTACCCTCCCCTCGCGATGAGTGGGGGTTGCGGTCGCGTCGTCGCTCTTGCGGCGTCGAGGAAAGTCCGAGCTCCACAGGACAGGGTGGTGGGTAACGCCCACCGGGAGCGATCCCAGGGAAAGTGCCACAGAAAAGATACCGCCGTGGGGGCGACCTCGCGGTAAGGGTGAAATGGTGAGGTAAGAGCTCACCGCGGGGTGGGTGACCACCCTGGCAGGGTAAACCCCACCTGGAGGAAGACCAAACAGGGGCGAAGAGGTGGTCCGCCTCGCGAGCTTCGGCTCATGCGCCCGGGTAGGTCGTTCGAGGGCCTCGGCGACGGGGCTCCGAGAGGAATGACCGCACCGGTCCGTTCGCGGTCCGGAACAGAACTCGGCTTACAACCCACTCATCGCACTTCAACCCGCACTTCAATCCCCCTCGCCCGGGCGCCGCAGCGATCCGAGCGCAGGATCCTCGGTGGATCGGGGGGCCCGCGCGCCTCTCCGGCGAAGCGGACTCTGGCCCCCGGGCGTCCCGGTCCGGGCCCGCCTCCCCGCGCTCAGACGAAGAGCAGGGTCAGCACGACCACGACGATGGTGAGGGCGAGGATCGAGCCGCCGACCACCCACGCGTAGTGGGCGAGCTCGCGCCCGAACGGTCGCTCGAGCGGCTCGGAGAGCACGAGCGTCACGGCACCGATGGCCGCGACGAGCACACCGTAGCTGAGGAGTCCCGCGATCATCCCGCCCCCCCCGCCTGTCGGGCGGCATCCGCCGCTCTCTCCGCCGGTGGATAGACAGACCGGTCGAAGAGGTCGAAGAGCGCGAGGAAGTTGAGCAGCCCCGCGATGCAGACGAAGAGGAACCCGGTGTCGGCCCACGCGCTGACATCCTGGGGCTCGAGGACGCTGGAGCTCGGTGGGAGGATCTTGTCTCCGACCGGGTCGATCGCCACGAGGGCGAGGGTCCCCGAGGCCACGCCGAGCTGGGCCCAGAAGGCGTGGGGGTGGATCTCCCGGGAGACCGCCTCGAGGTCGCTGATGAACAGCCCCGCGACGAAGAGCGGAGTGACGACGCCGAGCACGACGAGTCCCTGACGCCGCAGCCCGCGGCGCATGTGGCCGAGCCCCGGGACGAACCACCCCCAGAGGAGGTCGATCGGCAGGGTCGCGAGGGGCTTCTCGTTCGAGGTCACGGGGGGTCTCCCATCCGGCGGGGGCGCCGTCTCACATCGCGAACTGCTCGCCGAGGTAGTAGCGGCGGGCATCCGGGTCCTCGAGGATCTCGTCCTTGTTCCCCTTCGCGATGATGCGCCCGTCGTAGATGATGAACGAGGCGTCACAGACGTTCAGCGTCTCCCGGACGTTGTGGTCGGTGAGGAGGATCCCGATCCCCTTCGCCTTGAGGTAGCGGATGATCTCCTGCAGGTCGTTCACCGCGATCGGGTCGACTCCGCTGAACGGCTCGTCGAGGAGGATCAGCGAGGGGTCGGTCACGAGGGCCCGTGCGACCTCGAGGCGACGCTTCTCCCCGCCGGAGAGGAACGCCGCCCGGGAGTCGACGACGCGGCCGAGCCCGAACTCCTCGATCAGCTCGTCGAGGCGCTCATGGCGCTCGGGGGGGGAGATCGGGCAGGTCTCGAGGATCGACAGCAGGTTCTCCCGGACGGTGAGACCCCGGAACACCGAGCTGTCCTGGGGGAGGTAGCCCATCCCCTTTCGGGCCCGCATGAACATCGCCAGCCCGGAGACCTCCTCGTTGTTCAGGAAGACCTGCCCCTGATCGGCCCGGATCATCCCCACGGTCATGCGGAAGGTGGTCGTCTTCCCGGCGCCGTTCTTGCCGAGGAGGCCGATGATCTGCCCGCGGTCCACGCTGAACGAGACGTGATCGACGACGCGTCGGTTTCCGTAGGACTTGCAGAGGTTGCGGACGGTCAGCATCAGCGGATCCAATCGACTTCGAAGCGCCACGGCAGCGCCGGCCAGAAGATCGCGAAGCCCTCGCCGAGGAGGTTCTGTCCGGAGAGCGAGCCCCACGCGCGGGAGTCGAGGCTCGAGGGGCTGTTGTCCCCCATGGCGAAGTAGCGACCTTCGCCGATCTCGTAGGGTCCCCGCACCGCATACTTGTACTGGCTGGAGAGATCGTTGGTGTAGTGGATGTCCCGGTCGATGCGGATCCTCTCCATGCGCCCGCCGCAGTGGTGCGCCCGGAGGGTGATGTCGTTTCCGGTGATCGATCCGAAGCGGACCGCCTCCTCCGCCCGGGGACCGCCTGCTCCCCGCTCCCGATCGCGGATGTCGGTCGGCAGCTCCAGGAGCAGGTCGCCGTCGATGCGCACGCGCAGCTGGCGATCCGCGAGCGCGAACTCCAGCTCGTGCCGCCGCCGGGTGTCGAGCCCGCTCCCCTCGGGCAGGGTGGCGAAGATGGACCAGCCGTCGAGAGGCCCACCGGGCGCGAGCTGCTCCTCATCGGGGAGGGAGGGGAGGTCCGCGAGGCGGCGAGGGAGGCGCACGACCCGCCCGGCGGCCCCGTCGAGGGGGAGCTCCAGCCGGTAGACGACCTCCCCGTTGCGGAGGTCGATCATGAAGGCGGGGGCCCGCTCACGATCGATCGCGTTCACGCGCAGGTCGACCCGGGCCCGGAAGTCCCGGATCGCGCTCCCCTGCGGGAAGTCGTACTTCGCCCCGTTGTAGCTGTAGTCGTTGACGATGGGGCGGACGTAGCGGAGGTGTGCGGCTCCGTCGAGGGAGTTGAAGGCGTGGATGGAGGAGTCCTCGGGGTCCCGGGTGAAGCTCGCGGGGTCGCTCGCCGACCACGGACCCTCGACGATCCCGCGCTCGACGAGGCGCGAGTCGTGGACCGGGAACCAGAGGTCCTCCTGGACCCGGTCCGGCTTCCGCTCGATCTCGCCGTCGATCTCGATGTCCCCGTTGACCACCTCGATGCGCTCGCCGGGCATGCCGACGAGGCGCTTGATGTAGTTCCGCTGCCGATTGAACTTGAAGACGATCACGTCCCAGCGCTCCGGCTCGCTCACCGAGTAGGACGCCTTGTTCACGAGGATCTTGTGCCCGGGCAGGAGATCCGAGGCCTCGAAGAACCAGCGGTAGCGGAGGGCGCAGTGGTGGCAGCGGACCATCTGGGAGGTGTAGACCGCGGGCTGGTACCGCCCCGGCTCCCCCGGTCGGTGGGTATCGCACCGTCGACAGAGGACATCCGCCCCGTCCGCGGTGACGGCGTCGTCGATCGGTGTGGCGCAGGTGGGGCAGGGGCCCTCGTAGAGGAAGCCCCGGGTGAACTGCAGTCGGTTCGGTGCGTTCGTCTGGGGATCGGTGGCGATTCCGACCGAGTCCACGGTCCCGCAGTTGGGGCAGCAGGCGTCCACGTGGACGCCGTTCAGGCCGGGGGCCATCGACCCGGTGGGGATCTCGAACGCCTCGAGGGTGTAGTGCCGGATCACGAGGGCGAGGATGAGCGCGACGATGATCGCCTCGAAGTTCTCCCGCGCCCGGCGCACCCCGCGCCCCGGGTCGATCATGAATCCGAGGGCGACCGCCCCGACGATGGCGATCGGGCGGAGCTGCGGGCTCGATCCCGTGACGAGCCACGCGACGGCGACGAGGGCGGCGAGCAGCGCCACGCGGACCTCCACGGAGAGGGCGCCGCGGTCGACGGGTGCCGGCTTCTCCTCGGGGGTCGGCTTCCCCATCACTCCCCCTCGTCGTCCAGGCGGAGGACGGCCATGAAGGCATCCTGAGGGATGTTCACCCGGCCCACCTGCTTCATCCGCTTCTTGCCTTCCTTCTGCTTCTCGAGGAGCTTCCGCTTCCGGGAGATGTCTCCGCCGTAGCACTTCGCGGTCACGTTCTTCGAGAGCGCGCCGATGTTCATGCGGGCGATCACCTTGGCGCCGATCGCGGCCTGCAGGGGGATCTGGAAGAGGTGCTGGGGGATCACCTTCTTGAGGCGCCGCAGCATCTGGCGCCCGCGGCGGTCGCTCACCGAGCGGTGGACCATGATGGAGAGGGCATCGACGGGGTCTCCCCCGACGAGGATGTTCAGCTTCACCAGATCACCCTTGCGGTAGCGGGAGAACTGGTAGTCGAGGGTGCCGTAGCCGCGCGTGGAGCTCTTCAACTTGTCGTAGAAGTCGATGATGATCTCCTGCAGCGGAGCCTCGTAGGTGAGCTGCACCCGGGTGGGGGAGAGGTACTCCGTCTTCTGGAGGTCCCCGCGCTTCTCCTCCATCAGCCGCATCGTCGCTCCGATGAACTCGGAGGGGACGATGAGGTTGGCGGTCACCATCGGCTCCCGGATCTCCTCGATGTGCATCGCATCGGGCAGGTCGGCGGGGCTCTCGATCTTGAAGAGCTCCCCATCCTTGCGGAGGATCTCGTAGGTCACGGTGGGGGCGGTCTGGACGAGGTCGAGCCCCGACTCGCGCTCGATGCGCTCCTGGGTGATCTCCATGTGGAGCAGGCCGAGGAAGCCGCAGCGGAAGCCGAACCCGAGGGCGTCGGAGGTCTCCGGCTGGAAGGTGAAGCTGGAGTCGTTCAACCAGAGCCGCTCCAGCGCGCTCCGCAGGGACTCGAAGTCGGTGTTGTCCGCGGGGTACATGCCGCAGAAGACCATCGGCTGGGGGTTCTTGAAGCCGGGGAGCGGCTCGGTCGCACCCGCCACGCGAGTGGTCACCGTGTCGCCGATCGAGACATCGTGGATCGTCTTGATGCTCGCGACGATGTAGCCGACCTCGCCGGCCTCGAGGGCGTCGACCGGCTTCATCCCGGGGGAGAAGATCCCGACCTCGTCGACCAGGTGCTTGCTCTGCTTCTGCATGAAGAGGATCTCGTCCCCGGCGCGCAGCCGCCCCTCCTTCACGCAGACGTAGACGATCACGCCTCGGTAGGTGTCGTAGTGGCTGTCGATGATCGAGGCGCGCAGGGGCACATCCCGGGCCCCCGTCGGGGGAGGCACGAGGGTGACGACGGTCTCGAGGATCTCGTCGGTCCCGACGCCGGTCTTGGCGGAAGCGGCGATCGACTCCCCCGGCCGGAAGCCGAAGGTGGACTGCAGCTCCTCCTTGACCTCGTCGGGGCGCGCGGCGGGCAGGTCGATCTTGTTCAGGACCGGGATGATCTCCAGGTCGTGCTCGATCGCGAGGAACGCGTTCGCGACCGTCTGCGCCTCGATCCCCTGCGCCGCATCGACGACGAGGAGCGCCCCCTGGCACGCGGCGAGGGAGCGGGAGACCTCGTAGTTGAAGTCGACGTGGCCCGGGGTGTCGATGAGGTTCAGCTGGTAGGTGAGGCCATCCTCCGCGGTGTGGATCATCCGCACCGCCTTGGCCTTGATGGTGATGCCCCGCTCCTGCTCGAGGTCCATCTCGTCGAGCATCTGGTTGCGGAACTCCCGCTCCGTGATCGTCCCGGTGCGCAGCAGGAGACGATCGGCCAGCGTCGACTTCCCGTGGTCGATGTGGGCGATGATCGAGAAGTTCCGGATCCGCTCCTGCGGGATCGGGGGCGTGGCGTCGCTCATGGGCGGGGAGGTCCTCCAGACCCGGCGGTCACGAGGGGGGAGCCGCGGAGATGTTCGGTGAAGGCGCGGAAGGCGAGGCCGCGGTGGCTCCGCGCGTCCTTCTCCAGCTCGGACATCTCCGAGAAGCTGCGCGTCTCACCATCGGGGCGGAAGATCGGGTCGTAGCCGAAGCCCTCTCCTCCGGTCGGCGCGTGCAGCACGATGCCGCCGCAGGTCCCCTCCGTCTCGAAGAGCAGGTCGCCTCCCCGGACGAGGACGAGGGCGCAGATGAAGCGGCCGCGGCGCTCCTCGGGGGGGCGGTCGCCGAGCGCGGCGAGGAGCTTCGCGATGTTCTGGTCGAAGGTGACCTTCTCCCCGGCGTAGCGGGCCGATCGAAGGCCGGGGGCGCCGTCGAGGGCGTCGACCTCGAGCCCGGAGTCGTCCGCGAGCGCGGGGAGACCGCCGCTCCACTCACTGAAGGCGCGCGCCTTGATCGCGGCGTTCTCGAGGTAGGTGCTCCCGTCCTCGACCGGGTCGGGGGGCGGGGTCCCGAGACCGAGCTCCGCGGGGCGGAGAAGCTCCACGCCCTCGAGTCCGGCCCCGCGAAGGAGGCGGGCGAGCTCCTCGTGCTTGTGGGAGTTGCCCGAAGCGATCAAGATCTGCGTCATGCCGGGTGATTCTCCTGGTGTCGCGCGGGGCCGTCCGGCGGGGAAGCCGCGCCGCCCTCCGCGCTCCGAGGCACCCGGGGGATCCGGGGGCGTCGTTCGATCGTTGATCCTCGGACCCGAGGGCCCCCCTGCGGGGACTCGGCTGTCGGGTACCCGGGCAGGCTGCGGGCTTGGGGCGCTCCTTTCGGAGACCCTCCCACGGACCGGAGGATTCTAGGTGGCCACACGCCGGTTGACAAGCGAGGCGGAGCGTCGGAAGTCCCTTCCTCGCAAGATCTTCCTCCTCGTTCTGCTCCTGTCCGGGGCGGCCCCGGGAGTCCGCGCCGACCAGATCCTCCTGAAGAACGGGAATCGACTCGAGGGTCGGGTGACCGCGACCGCGCCGGGGCGGATCCGCGTCGAGCTCGACGCGGGCAGCTCGATCGAGATCGAGCTCGATCAGGTCGCCGAGCGGATCCCGGGTCGCTCTCCCCTCGAGCTCTTCCCCGAGCGGCTCCGCGCGATGCCGCGGGAGGATCGGGATGGCTTCATCGAGCTCGCGCGGTGGGGGGAGGAGCGGGGGATCAAGCGCTGCGCGCGGGAGGCGTGGCGGGAGGTCCTGCGATTGGATCCCCACCAGGAGACCGCGCGACAGCGCCTCGGCTACGCACTCCACCGGAACCGCTGGGTTCTTCGAGAGGCG
>JAFMMO010000208.1 GCA_017859655.1 Pseudomonadota bacterium
CCTCCGTCTCGCCGTCTCGGACCAGGTTCGCCGCCCGGACGGAGCCGCCCGGTCCCCACTCCACGGCCATCCACTCCGGGTACCGCGGGACGGAGGAGCGCACCACGCGGCGGGAGGGCTCGGTTGGTGCGGTGGTCCCGGTGCCGTTGTAGAAGGCCGCGAGATCCGCCTCGTACTTGCGCCACTCCGCCTCGATCGCGTCGAGGGTCGGAGCGCTCTGGTCCGAGGATTCGAGATGGAAGGAGAGCTCGCCGGAGCGCTCGATCTGCTGCTTGAGGCGCTGCAGGGAGGCGTCATCGAACCCCGGCAGCTGGAGGACGATCTGATCGCTCCCGGCGGTCGCGATGCTGATCTCCTTGAGGCCGAACGCGTCGAAGCGGCTCGCGATGACGGACTTGACGTCCTCGAGGACCGTCCCGCGCTTGCTCGGCGCGACCTTGTTCCGGTCGATCCGGTAGACGAGCTCGGTCCCCCCCTGGAGATCGATCCCGAGCTGCAGACCGAGCTCGGGGTCGCTGTAATCACGCAGGGAGAAGAGCGACCCCGCGACGAGGAGCGCGACGAAGACGAACCCCCCGAAGGTGTTCTTCAACATGCTTCAAGACCTCTTTCCCGTGGCCGCGACCGGCTCCTGAACCACGCCGCTGACATCATTGACGGCGACGATGGAGGACCGCAGGACCTGGATTTTCACATTCTGCTTCTCATCGATGATCAGGGTGACCTGCTCCTGACCCTCGTCGACCCGGGCGACCTTGCCGAAGATCCCTCCGCTCGTCCGCACCTGGTCGTTCTTCTTCAGCTGCCGGAGCAGCATCTCGTGAGCGATCCGCTGCTTCCGCTGGGGGCGGATCAGCAGGACGTAGAACACCAGGTAGAGGATCACGAACATGAAGATCATCGGCATGAAGCTCGGCTGCTCCGCGCTCCCGCCGGGCTGACCGAGGATGGGGTGCAGCCACGGGCTCCCCTCCCCGAGAAGGGCGGTGAGGCCTCCATGGTCGAGCATCCCGTTCGGGTCGATCCCCTGCATGGTGTCTCCCTCGTTCGTCGGCTCCCCGGGCGGTCTTCCGCAGGGGTTGCCCCCCTCGAAAATCAAAGCCGCCCCGGAGCTGGTCCGGCGGAGTGGGGTGCCGTCCGGTTTCCGGACGCTCCCGGGGTCGAACGCACCCCCTCCACCCTCCCCGGTCCAGGGAGGTCGGGAGAGGGGTCGGACCACGACCCTTCGCCTGCGCTAACGTAAAAGGGATCCGAGGCTTAGGCGGCGGATCCCACCGATGGCCGGGGATCATAGACGACCCATCCGGGGCGTTCAATGGCTCCCGGAGGGCCATTCCCGGCGATTCGAGCCGAAGAGGAGAGGGAGGACCCCTCAGCGGGATGGGGGGCGGTACTCGGCCTCCAGAGGTGCCATCTCCTCGCGGAAGCGCTCCCAGGTCCCCGCGGCGATGGCGGCGCGGGCCCGCTCCAGGAAGCGGTGAAAGACCCGCAGGTTGTGAATCGACCCGAGGGTGTATCCGAGCATCTCCTTGCGGAGATAGAGGTGGTGGATGAAACCGCGGGAGTAGTGCCTGCATGCAAGGCAGTCGCAACCCTCCTCCAGCGGGCCCGTGTCCCTCTTGTGGACCGAGTTGCGGATGCGGATCGGCCCCCCGGTGAGGCGGAAGAGGTACGCCCCCCGGGCGTTTCGAGTCGGGATCACGCAGTCGAACATGTCGATCCCGCACTCCACGGCGACCCGGAACTCCTCGAACCCGCCGACCCCCATCAGGTAGCGCGGTCGATCGACCGGAAGGGCGTGGGTCCCCCACGGGATCGAGCGGAGCATCACATCGCGCTCCTCCCCCACGCTGACCCCCCCGACCGCGTAGCCGTCGAAGGGCAGCTCCGCGATCCGCTCCGAGGCTTCCCGCCGAAGGGACTCGTGGATCCCTCCCTGGACGATTCCGAAGACGGCGAGGGGGGACACCGAGGTCACCTTCTCCCGGTGTCGGACGGTGCGCTCCGCCCAGGACATCGTGCGCTCGAGGGCGGCCCGCGCCTCCCCCAGCCCCACGGAGCCGGGGGCGCAGTGGTCGAGCACCATGGCGATGTCGGGGTTCAGAGCGGCCTCGATCTCGAGGACCCGCTCCGGCGTCAGGCGGACGGTGGCGCCGTCCACATGGGAGCGGAAGCTCACCCCGTCGTCATCGAGCTGGCGCAGCTCGGCGAGAGAGAAGACCTGGAAGCCCCCCGAGTCGGTGAGGATCGGTCGCTCCCAGCCCATGAACCGGTGGAGCCCCCCGAGGGCGGCCACGGCCTCCTCCCCCGGACGGATCGCGAGGTGGTAGGCGTTGGCGAGGACCATCTGGGCGCCGGTGCCCAGGACCTGATCAGGGGTGAGCCCCTTCACGGTGCCCTGGGTCCCGACCGGCATGAACACCGGGGTCTCCACCAACCCATGGGGGGTGGAGAGCCGTCCGAGGCGGGGTCCGTTGGGAGAGCCTCCGACCACCTCGAAGCCGAAGCCGTCGATCATCGGGTGGCGGGCCACGGGCTGCGCGGCCTCGGGGCTCACCACAGCGCCTCGATCCGGGAGCGCTGGTAGAAGTACTCGAGGATCGCCCGGTAGCCGTAGCCCTTGCGCGCGTAGCCGTCGGCCCCGTACTGACACAGCCCCACCCCGTGGCCCCAGCCACGCCCCACAAACTTCATCAGCTCGCCGCTGCGGGTGACGACGAACGAGGTCGACAGGCACCGTACCTTGCGGGCGAGCAGCGCCCGGCGAAAGGACTCCGACTCCAGCTCGAAGGCACCCCGCTCGTGAACGACCCGGACGTAGGCGCAGTGCCCGCCGAGAGAGGGGTCGATCGGCTCGATCGTCCGCACCGCTCCGAGCTCGATCCCGTGCCGTCGGCAGATCGGGGCGAGCACCTCTCCCAGGGTCTCCATCGAGACCCGGGCCTCCCAGGTCGCGCGGGAGGAGTGGCCGCACCCCTCGCAGGTGACCCCGGTGAGGGCGTCGAGGGGGCTGCCACCGAAGCAGGCCTCCACCGGCCGGGTCGCTCCACCGCAGGTCGAATGGAAGAACGCCTCGAAGATCCGGCCATCGGAGGTGAGCACCTGCCCCCGGGTCGCCTCGATCGCCGCGCGCGCGGCCTCATCGACCAGACCGCTCCCCAGGAAGACCTGGGAGCGGGTGTCGCTCCTGAGGTGAACGCGCGAGCCGGGGCGGGCGAGCACCTGGAAGAGAGCGTAGGTCCGGGAGGCGACCGCCTGCGCCTTGAGCGCCTCCGGATCGAAGAGGGAGGTCGGCGTCTCTCCCGGCAGGACGCCGAGGAGGTAGCGCTCGAGCGGGAGCCGATTGATCACCTCCCAGTCTCCCTCGGCGCCGGGAGCGGGGACCTCGATCCAGCCGTCATAGGAGCGGATGTCCCCGCCATCCGCGGTCGTGACGCCGACCGCCGAGCGCAGCCCGCGGAAGCGGAACGGGGTGGTCCGCGGGAGACGCCAGTCGGCGATGCGGGCGTGGGTCCCGTCGAGCCTCAGGAGGTAGCTCCCCGCCACCACCTGCTCGCTCCCGCCCGGGTACTCGATGACCATGCCACCCGGACCGACCTCGAGGCGGCGATCCAGAGACCCGGAAGCGATGAGGACACCGATGATCGGGCCCTCATCCGCGTGCGCGGCGGTCACGGCTCCCGCGACGAGGGAGGCGAGGAGCGCGATCCGCGGGAGGAGGGAGCGGCGGAGCGGCGGGAGGCTCATCCCGACGCTTCCCCCTCGAACAGGCCGGGGTCCGTGACCTCCGGCGTCGGCGGAGCGGGGCGCTCGAGGCCCGGGATCTCATCCGCCCGGGGCCCGAGGGTCCTCCCGCGCGGGGTCTTCGAGAGATAGCCTCGCTGGATCAGGTACGGCTCGTAGACATCCTCGATCGTCCGCTCCTCCTCGCCGACCGAGACGGCGATCGTCTTCACGCCGACCGGCTCTCCCTGGTGCGCCCCCACCACCTCGAGGATGCGGCGGTCGAGGGTGTCCAGTCCGAGGGAGTCGACCCCGAGGCGAGCGAGCGCGTCCTCCGCGGCCCGACGGTCAATGCGGCCGACCCCCGAGGACTCCGCGAAGTCGCGGACGCGTCGGAGGTAGCGATTCGCGATCCGGGGCGTCCCCCGACAGCGGCGGGCTAGGGTCAGCGCGCCCTCCTCGTCGAGCTCGATCCCGAAGATCCGGGCGCTGCGCCCGAGGATGCTGCGCATGTCCTCGACCCCGTACGGCTCCAGCTTCTCCTGAATGCCGAAGCGGGCCCGGAACGGCGCGGTGAGGTTCCCCTCCCGGGTGGTGGCCGCCACGAGGGTGAAGCGGGGCAGGTCGATGCGGACCGAGCGCGCGTTCGGCCCCGAGTCGATGAGGATGTCGATCTGGAAGTCCTCCATCGCGGTGTAGAGGTACTCCTCCACCACCCGGCTCAGGCGATGCACCTCGTCGATGAAGAGGACATCCCCCGCCTCGAGCTCGGTCAGGAGACCGACGAGGTCCTTCGCCTTCTCGAGGACCGGCCCGCTCGTCGCGCGGAAGCCGGTGCCCATCTCGTGCGCGACGAGGCTGGCGAGGGTCGTCTTCCCGAGACCGGGCATGCCGGAGAGGAGGATGTGGTCGAGGGCCTCCCGGCGGCGACGGGCCGCCTCGATGTAGACGCGGAGGTTGTCGGTGACCTGCTGCTGCCCGATGAACTCCTCGAGTCGATCGGGGCGGATCGTGTCGTCGCCGCGCCGCTCGTCATCGTCGAACGACCCGGGGTCGGTGGACCGCGCGGACGCGGTGCTCGGGGGGGGGATGTCGACCAACGCTCGGGCTCCTCCCGGATCCTCGCTCCGGCGCGGTCCGATGGACCGTCGACCGGGGCTGTCGCAGCCAGCGTCGGAGAGAGTATCGGGCGAAGCGGGGCCCCGCTACCGGATCGCCGGGGAGAGCGCCCGCCCTCTAGCCCACGACGACCCAGCGGTGCGCCACCACGAAGCCGTGCCGGTCGTAGAGGCGGTCCGCCTCGGGCGCCTCCCTCGGGACGGCGAGGGCCTCCAGCCGCTCCGCCCCACGGGCGGCGAGAGAGGAGAGCACGTACTCGAGCAGCGAGCCCCCGAGCCCTGCCCCACGGCGGAGCGGCGTCACCTCGAAGGAGTGGATCCCCCAGTGGGTGCCGTCCTCCCGAATGGGGTAGGCCACGAGCGCGGCGAGCTGCTCGTCCCGCTCCCGGAGGACCCAGGTCCGTGACGCGTTGGCGATCGGGAACGCCGCGCCATCGTCGGAGCCGAGGATCGGCTGGTAGTCCTCGATCTCCTCGACGACCACCCCCTCGGGGAAGCTCCCTCCGAAGCGCGGGCGATCGGCGAGGGAGCGAACCCGCGTGACCGCCTCCTCATCCTCGCGGAACCCGACGGCGCGGAAGAAGGCGCGGGTCCCCTCCGCCCCGGCGGGGACGGCGATTCCCTCCGCGGTCCCCCAGGGGGGGGGGAGCGGCGCGACGAAGTTCCCGTAGAACGGATTGAAGCAGCGTCCATCGGGCCGCAGGGGAGGCTCGACGCCATGGGTGTCGTGGAGGGTGGACTCGAGGTCGCGCAGGAGCGCGCGGCCGATCCCGGCCCGTCGGTGGTCGGGGTCGACCGCGATCACGAGCAGGGTCCCGAGGCGGGCGGCGGCGCCGGCGGGGAGGAGACGGGCGAGGAAGGTGTCCTCCCAGGTGCCGCCGTGGGCGAAGCCGATGACCCGGTCCTCCAGCACCGCGAGGCGGAAGAGCCGGGGATCGAAGCAGGTCGGACCCGCGCCGGCCAGACCTCCGCCCCCACCCGGGGCGGAGAACTCCTCGATGCGAGCGAGCCATCCGGCCGCATCGAACGGCTGGTGGTTCGGCATCTCCGAGAAGACCCGGTTCCAGAGCCCGATCACGGCCTCGCGATGGACCGCTCGATAGGGCACCAGGATCGGCACGGTCGGGTTCACGGTCGCTCCTCCCGTCGCGCCGTCATGCTACCACGGAGCGAGGGGAAGCACCGCGTGGTTCCTCCCCCTCCCGCGCCGTGGGATTGCGGTCGACAACCGACTTCTCCCCCGGCTATCCTCGCGCCCGCCGGGACGAAGCCGCCCCGACGCCCCCCCCGAGCCCGAGGAGCTGCCGCGCGATGGACCCCGCCGCTCACGACCCG
>JAFMMO010000209.1 GCA_017859655.1 Pseudomonadota bacterium
GTTGTCGATGAAGAAGCAGCTCAGGTGATCACCGATCGCGCGGTGGATCAGCATCGCGACCACCGAGGAGTCGACCCCGCCGGAGAGCGCGCAGATGACCCGCTCGTCCCCGACCTGGGCGCGGATCTCCTCCACCGCCTGCTCCACGTAGTTCTGCACCTTCCAGTCCCCGCCGAAGCGGCAGATCTTGTAGAGGAAGTTGTGGAGGATCCGCCCCTCGTCCTCGGTGTGCGTCACCTCGGGATGGAACTGCAGCCCGTAGAAGCGCCCCTCGACATCGCGCACGGCGGCGAGGGGGGAGTTCTCGGAGTGGGCGATGGCGCGGAAGCGGTCGTCGATCGACATCACCCGGTCGCCGTGACTCATCCAGACCTGGATGCGCTCGGCGAGTCCGCCGAAGAGCGGGTCGGACTGATCGTCGATGATCAGGGCGGTGTCGCCGTACTCCCGCTCCTCCGCCGGCACGACCGTCCCCCCGAGGGTCTGGCAGGCGATCTGCATGCCGTAGCAGATGCCGAGGACCGGCACGCCGAGCTCGAAGATCGCCGGGTCGACGGTCGGCGCCCCCTCCTCGTACACCCCGCACGGCCCGCCGGAGAGGATCACCCCCTTGAGCGGCCGCTCGCGGAGCTCCTCCGCGGTGGTCTCGTGGGAGAGGATCTCGCAGTAGACCCGGTTCTCCCGGACCCGCCGCGCGATGAGCTGGCTGTACTGCGAGCCGAAGTCGAGGATCGCGCAGTACTCGTGGTCGAGACTCTGGTTCACGGCCGGACCTTTCCGGGGTGGTTCCTCACTGGGTGTCGCGGGCGCCGAGGGCGGGCTTCTCGTAGGAGTACATGTCGTGGACCCCGCCCTCGCGCTGGGCCGAGATCGTCCGCAGCTCGAAGGTCAGGTCGCCGGAGGCGAGGCTTTCGTGGAGGGCGGGGATCGAGCGCACGCCGATGTCCTGGAGGGCGTGGCGCAGCCCCTGCTTCAGGTAGGGGACGAGGTTCCGCACCGAGCCCTTGTCGACGACCATCCCGGAGACCCCCTGGGCCACCTTGATCTTCTCCTGCTCGGCGAAGTAGCGCTTGCCGCCGCCGGACTCCATCGCCTCGATGGAGGCCATGCCGCGGTAGCGCTTGAGGCGCACGCCGTTCTGGTAGAAGTACTCTCCCGGCGCCTCCGCCGTCCCCGCGAACATCAGTCCCATCATGACGGTCGACGCTCCGAGGGAGAGCGCCTTGACGATGTGTCCGATGTCGCGGATTCCGCCGTCCGCGAGGACGGGGACCCCCTGCTCCTTGCAGTGCAGGGCGCAGTGGTAGACCGCCGCGGCCTGACCGCGCCCGACCGCCATCGTCTCCTGCGTGGTGCAGATCGAGCCGGGGCCCATGCCGACCCGGATCCCGTCCGCGCCCGCGTCGATCAGGGTCGCGCACTGCCGCTTGGTGACGACGTTCCCCGCGATCACCTGCAGGTCGGGGTGGGCCGACTTGATGTGCTTCAGCATCTCGACCTGGTAGGAGGAGTTGCCCTGAGCGGAGTCGACGACGACGACATCCACGCCCGCCTCGACGAGGGCATCGAGGCGCTCCCGGTCCTCCGGGCGGGTGGAGAGCGCGGCGCCGGCGAGGAGCCGCTTCGACGAGTCCTTCGATGAGTCCGGGAAGTCGCGGTTCTTCTTGAGGTCGGTGCGCGACACCAGGGCGACGAGGCGCCCCTGTCCGTCGACGATCGGGAGCTTGCCCTTCTTCGAGTCGCGGAGGATCCGGTTCGCCTCGCGGAGCTCGATCCCCTGGGGGGCGGTGACGAGGTCGGTCGTCATGACCGAGCTCACCGAGAGGCTGCGGTCCTTCTCGAAGTCGATGTCCCGGTTCGTCACGATCCCGACCAGGCGACCGCCGAGGTCCCCGGTGTCGGTGATGGGGATCCCCGAGAAGCCGTATCGCGCGCGAATGGCGTCGATGTCGGCGATCGTCCGGTCCGGTCCGAGGGTGATCGGATCGGTGATGAACCCGTTCTCGAAGCGCTTCACCCGGCGGACGAGGCGGGCCTGCTCCTCGATGCTGTTGTTGTAGTGGACGAAGCCGATCCCCCCGAGGAGGGCGAGGGCGATCGCCATCTCCGACTCGGTGACGGTGTCCATCGGGGAGGAGCAGAGGGGGGTGGCGAGGGAGATCTCCCGGGTCAGCCGCGAGGGCAGATCCACATCCTCGACTCCGAAGTCGATGTATCCCGGGAGGAGGATCAGATCGTCGTAGGTGAGGCTCCGCTGGGCGGAGAAGAGCTCGCGGGCGTTGACGCCGTCCATCGCCTTGACCTTCCTTCGGCGGATCGGACGGAAGCCGGGCGCGGTGGGGGAGCCGGTCGTCGGGACCACCACTCTGCGATCCGGGCCTCGAGCCGGCGGCGGGGATGCGAACCGCCCGCGCTCCGGAGGGAGCGGCGGGTTCATCGCATCCAGCGGGCGACCTCGTCCTTCGAGGGCGCCGATGCCGGGTCCGCGTCCTGATCCTGGGGCCCCCGACCGAGAGCGGGGCGGGGAGGACAGAGGATAGGCGCCCGGCGAGGGAAGTCAACGGAGGCGAGCCAGAACGGGCGCGTCGAGGCGGTCCCCCGAGCGCCTCGGCAGACCGGCGTCGCAAGGTGGATCCAACCCCCGGTTCCGAGGCGAACTCACCAAGGGAGACCTCTCAGGGGCCCTAGTCTCGGGAGGCAAGGACCGATATTCTCCCCTGCGCGGTGGAGAAGCCCATGGAGAGGCGCCCCATCGTGCCGATATCGGGAGGAGAGGGGGAGCTCCCGACGCTCGGACCCGCCCGATGCGGCTCCCCATCCCCTGAAGCTCCCCGCCCCCCCCGGGGGGCCGTGGATCGACTCCGACGGCCGAAGTCGCCGTCCATGCGGGTCCTTCGGGGCCCCAGGCACGCGGACGCCGTCCCGCACGGTGCACCGCCCGCGAGAGGACTCCGATGCACTCCGATCCGTCGCACTCCGATCCGTCGCACTCCGATCTCGAATCCCCCGGCTCCTCGGACTCCTCCGATGTCGAGCGCTTCGATCGCATCCAGGCCGCCTCGAAGCAGGTCCGCGCCGAGCTGGGCCGGGTCATCGTCGGGCAGGAGGATGTGATCGACCAGCTCCTCCTCTCCCTCTTCGCCGGGGGCCACTGTCTCCTCGTCGGAGTGCCCGGCCTCGCGAAGACCCTGCTCATCAGCACCCTCGCCGAGACCCTCTCCCTCAGCTTCAACCGGATCCAGTTCACCCCTGACCTGATGCCCTCCGACATCACGGGCACCGAGGTGATTCAGGACGACCCGGAGACGGGGGAGCGCCGGTTCATGTTCCTGCGCGGCCCGATCTTCGCGAACGTGATCCTCGCGGACGAGATCAACCGGACACCCCCGAAGACCCAGGCCGCCCTCCTCGAGGCGATGCAGGAGAAGCAGGTCACCGTGGGCGGGACGCGCCACGCCCTCGAGCAGCCCTTCTTCGTCCTCGCGACCCAGAACCCCATCGAGCAGGAGGGGACCTATCCCCTCCCCGAGGCGCAGCTCGACCGCTTCATGTTCAACATCCGCGTCGACTACCCGAGTCAGGACGAGGAGCTCGAGATCATGCAGCGGACGACCGGCGGCGCGGGCGCCGCGGTCACCCCGGTCATCGGCCGCGAGGAGATCCTCGACCTCCAGCAGCTCGTGCGGCAGGTGCCGGTGGCGGACGACATCATCCGCTACGCGCTCCGACTGACCCGGGCGACCCGGGTCACCACCGGCGAGGCCCCGGAGTTCGTGCGGCAGCACATCGACTGGGGCGCCGGCCCCCGGGCGGGGCAGTACCTCGTCCTCGGCGGCAAGGCGAACGCGATCCTCGCCGGCCGCTCCCATGTGACCTACGACGACATCCGCAAGGTCGCCCATCCGGTGCTGCGTCACCGCATCCTGACCAACTTCGCGGCCGAGGCCGAGGGCGTGACCTCCGACAACGTGGTGAGCCGCCTGCTGGAGGAGATCCCCACGCATGGCCACTGAGGGGCCTTCCTCCGAACGGAACTACCTCGATCCGGTCGAGCTCTCGAAGATCTCCGGCCTCGAGATCCGGGCCCGCCTCATCGTGGAGGGCTTCATCTCCGGTCTGCACAAGAGCCCCTATCGCGGCGCCTCCGTGGAGTTCGCCGAGCACCGGGAGTACGTGCCGGGGGATGACATCCGTCACATCGACTGGAAGGTCTACGGGCGCTCGGACCGCTACTACATCAAGCAGTACGAGGAGGAGACCAACCTCCGGACTCACGTCATCCTCGACGCCAGCGAGTCGATGGAGTTCCGCTCCGGCGGAGGGATGTCGAAGCTCGACTACGGCCGGACCCTCGTGGCCGCGCTGAGCTACCTCGTCCTCTGGCAGCAGGACGCGGTGGGGGCGATGGTCTTCGACTCGGACATCCGGGCGCAGGTGCCGATCAGCTCGAGCCGGGGGCACCTCCAGGACCTCGTCCGCGTCGTCGCGGCCGAGCCGGGGCGCGATGCGACCGACATGGGGGAGGTCCTCTCCCGCATCGCGGAGCGGATCAAGAAGAAGTCCCTGCTGATCCTCGTCACCGACCTGCTCGATGATGTCGAGCGGATCACTCTCGGCCTGCGGCGGCTGCGGCATCAGGGGCACGAGGTGATGGTGTTCCATCTGATGGATCCGGATGAGCTCCACTTCCCCTTCCAGCGGATGACGCTCTTCGAGGGGCTGGAGGAGTACCCCGACCTCCTCGCCGATCCGAACGCCCTGCGGGACGCCTACCTCACGGAGGTCGAGGGGTTCGTGGAGGCCCTCAAGCGGAGCTGCCGGAACGCCCTGATCGATTACGAGCTCGTCGACACCTCGAAGCGGTTCGATGTCGTCCTGACCCGCTACCTGCAGCGGCGGGCGGGGACGATCCGGTGATGGGGGGGGACTTCCGATGACCTGGGCCAACCCGGGGATGCTGGGGTTCCTCGCGCTCGGCGCGATCCCCCTCATCATCTACCTGATCAACCGCCAGCGCTACCAGCGCCGCCCCTGGGCGGCGATGGAGTTCCTGCTGCGCGCGATGAAGAAGCACCGCCGGCGCCTCCGGGTGGAGAACCTGCTGCTTCTCCTCATCCGCACCGCCGCGGTCCTGCTGTTCGTCCTCGCCATGGCGCGTCCGACCCTGGAGTCCGGCGCCCTGCCCGTGGTCGGGGGCTCCGGCCGGAGCGAGCTCTTCCTCATCGACCGCAGCTACAGCATGGCCCTGCAGGACACCGGCCGCTCCACCCTGCGCACGGTCGCCGACATCGTGCGCGACCAGGTGAAGTCCCTCTCCCGGGGGGACCGGGTCGGGCTCATCTACGGCGGTGGGTTCCCCGACATCATCACCCGCGAGCCGGAGGTCATCACCGAGGCGGGGGCTCCCCTCGTCCTCGAGGCGCTCGAGGAGGCGGAGATCGTCCACGAGCCCCTCGATGTCGCGCCGCTCCTCGCGGTGGCCGCGGACTGGATCGCCAGCGAGGCGGCGCGCGGGACCGGCTGGGTGATCCACCTGTACAGCGATCTCCAGCGTCAGGACTGGACGAGCGGTGAGGGGACCGTGGACCCCGCCATCCGGGAGGCCCTCGGCCGCCTCGAGGAGCGGGGCGCGCGGGTCTTCGTGCATCCGGCGGGGGAGGAGCGACCCCGCAACGTCTCCATCACCGCGGTGCGGAGCGCCTCCCAGCTCCTCGCGGTCGACCTGCCGACCCAGTTCCTCGTCAGCGTGGTGAACGAGGGGCGCGAGGCGGTCGCCGGGATCGAGGTCGAGCTCTGGATCGACGAGGAGGTCCAGGGGAGCCGCCGGATCTCGGTGGAGCCCGGCTCCACTGCCACGGTGGCGTTCCCGACCGTCTTCCGGTCCACCGGTCCCATCTCGGTCCGCGCGGCGGTGCGCAGCGACCAGCTCGAGGTCGACAACGAGCGCTTCGCCGTCTTCGAGGTGCGGGAGTCCTTCGACCTGCTGGTGGTCGACGGGAGCTTCGATGCCTCGGAGGGGATCTCCGAGGCGGACTGGCTGATCGCGGCGCTCGGCGGCGCGACGGTGGCGGAGACCGGGGTGCGACTCAGCCCCTACTCGACGACCGTCACCACCCCGGACCGCTGGACCCAGGAGCTCCTCGACCTCTACCGCGGGATCATCTTCGTCGACCC
>JAFMMO010000210.1 GCA_017859655.1 Pseudomonadota bacterium
GGTCGGACCCGCGAGGACCAGCTCCGCGCCGCTCGCCTCGATGGCGGCGGCCTTCGATCGGTCCACGTGATCCGGGACGGTGATGAGCGCCGGGATCCCACTCGAGGCCGCGACCTCCGCCACGGCGCGACCGTGATTCCCGCTGGAGTAGGTCACGACCCCGCGGAGCGGGCTCCCGCCCCGCTCCGCCGCCTCGAGAGAGCGGGAGAGGAAGTGACGGGCCCCCCGCGCCTTGAAGGCACCCGCCACCTGGGTGCACTCCAACTTGAGATGGAGCTCCACCCCCGGAGGGGTCCAGCGGGGGGGGACGGGGATGAGCGCCGTCCGGTGCACCGCGCCCGCGATTCGAGCGGCCGCGGCACGGACGCCCGCTCCCGAGGACCCACCGGTGCCGCGACCACTCAAGCCACCACCAACGTTGAAGTTATCGGCGACCAAGCCGCGTTCTCCCTCCTCGCGTGTCGGGGCACGCGCTCCCACCTTCTGCCCGGGAACCGAGTTCCGACTCCTACCTGTCGCAAGGTGAGTTCGGTCGGTATCATAGGGGGAGTTGGTTGCTGATGTCCCGTCGGTCCTTGGGTCGGATCCAGGAGCGCAGCCAGTGAAGGGCCGCCTTCGGGGGGCTCCTGTCCGTGTTATTCCAAGGCACTCGCCAACGGTTCGTGAGAAGCCGTGGCTGGGCTCGAATCCGCAGAACATTGTGTCGAGGCACCGAAACGGTGTCCTCCCCCGCGCGTTGAACCGGAGGCCTGAGGGCTCCCCGGGCGTTCGTCTGCAGATCCGACCGGACCAGGTCGAGGGCAATGGGTCAGTCCTGATCACGCGAGCCTGACTCCACGGGGTGGACTCCCCGGGGCGGAGCAGGCGGAAACGAGGAAGGTGGATCGATGATCGATCGCGCTGTGACACGAGTCCTCTTCGCCGGACTCCTCTTCTGCTTCCTGGGCGGGGCGGTCCACGCCCAGCCTGCCAACGACGAGTGCGCCACCGCGACCGCGGTCGGGGAGGGGTCTCACCCCTTCGACAACACCGGCTCCGTCGTCGACGGTCCCTCCGACGGGGACGGCAACATGGGCGCCGATGTCTGGTTCCTCTACACCGCCAGCGGCTGCGGAACTGCGACCATCGAGACCTGCCTCGGCGGCGGCTCCATCGACGACACGGTGATCACGGTCTACGACGCCGCGAACGGCTGCCCGGTCGCGGGTGACGCGGGGATCGCCTCGAACGACGACAGCTGCGAGAACGTCGCGGGCGGCTCCGCCTTCATGTCCGGAGTCTCGATCCCCGTCATCCCCGGCAACAGCTACTACGTGCAGGTCGGCGGGTGGAACGGGGCGGTGTTCGGCACCGGCACCCTCACCATCTCGGTCGCCGGAGGACCCGCGAACGACGACTGCGCCAACGCCACCGCGGTGTCGGATGGGACCACCCCGTTCTGCAACACCGGTGCGATCACGGACGGTCCGATCGACGGTGACTCCAACATGGGTGCGGACGTCTGGTTCCTCTACACCCCCGCCGCGGACGGGATCGCCACGATCGGCACCTGCCTCGGCGGCGGAACCCTCGACGACACCGTGCTCATCGCCTACGACGGCGCTGCGGGCTGTCCCGTGGCGGGAGACACCGGGCTCGCGGCCAACGACGACTCCTGTGAGAACACCGCCGGCGGCTCGGCCTTCATGTCCGAGGTGTCCGTCGCCGTGACCGCGGGCGCGCCGGTCCTCATTCAGGTCGGCGGATGGAACGGGACGGAAGGGAGCGGCGCGCTCACCATCTCCCTCGCCGCCAGCGCCGCGGAGATCTGCGGCAACAACATCGATGACGATGCGGACGGCCTCCTCGACTGCGCGGACCCGGACTGCGCCGCGGATGTCTACTGCACGACCTGCCCGACCCTCCTCACCCAGCATGTCGACCCCGTCACCGTGGACACCATTTCGCCGGCCTGTGCCGCGAGCCCGGCCGACCACACGGACAACGGTCACTTCCGCTCCTACGACACCTCGACCCTGGCCTGCCCGAACGGCATTCGCGTGCTCGCCATGGAGGTCGGCATCGGCGACTCCGTCTCGGCCGGCGGCACCGGCCAGCCGGGAGCGATCCGCCTCTGGGCCGACCCGGATGGGGGAGCCCCCGACGCGGGCATGGTGCTCCTTTATGAGGAGATCCTGACCATCGCGGATGGCGGACCCCGCCTCGAGACCTACACCCTCGCCGCGCCGGTCCAGTGCGCGGCGAACGCCACGGTGGTCGCCGAGTTCTTCCAGGCGGACTCCTTCTTCAGCGGCACCGGCCACACGATGCGCCCCGGAACCAACGGGGCCGGTGAGATCGCCCCGGTCTACCTCAACGCCTCCCCCTGCGGCCTCTCGTTCTCCCCGATCTCGGGAGGACCGATCATCAACCTCGTGATCGACGATCAGGGCGCGGGAGAGCCGGGCGACAACTGCGCCTTCGCCCTCCCGGCCGGCGAGGGAGCGACTCCGTTCGACAACACCGGGTTCACCGACAGCGCCGAGCCGAACCCGACCAGCTGCACGAACTCCCTCGGTCAGAACATCGGGGACATCTGGTTCGTCTACACGCCGACCTCCGATGGAGCCATCACCGTCGACACCTGTGACACCGCCAGCTTCGACACCGACCTCTCGGTGTACGAGGGTCCGTGCTCCGCGCTCACCCTCCTCGGGTGTGACGGAGACGGTGCGCACCAGGACGCCGGCTGCCAGGACTGGGCGTCGCGTGTCTCGAACATCGCCGTCCTCGCCGGCAACACCTACTACATCCGGGTGGCCGGCTGGGGCGCGGGCGAAGGCGGCGCGGGAACCCTCAACATCGCCTTCAACTCCGACCCGCCGGTCATCAACGAGGTGCGGATCGACCAGCTCGGTCTCGACAACGATGAGTTCTTCGAGCTCGTCGGCACCCCGCAGGACCTCACCGGACTGACCTTCCTCGCGATCGGCGACGACGCGGGAGGCAGCAGCGGTGTGATCGAGGCGGTCGTCGACCTCACCGGCTCCTCGATCGACTCCAGCGGCTTCTTCGTCGCGGCCGAGTCCACCTTCACCATCGGAACCGCGAACCTGACCACGACCCTGAACTTCGAGAACTCCGACAACGTCACCATGCTCCTCGTCTCCGGGTTCACCGGGCTCGACGGGGACGACCTCGACATCGACGATGACGGCGTCCTGGACGTCGAGCCGTGGGCCGAGATCCTCGACTGTGTCGCCCTGATCGAGACCTTCGGCAGCGGCGACCTCGTCTACTGCGCGAACCAGGTCGGCGGCGACGGCCTCCTGCCGCCTCCCGCGGTGGAGCGCTGCCCGGACGGCTTCGGTGACTTCTTCGCCGGGTCCGACGACGCGACGATCACCGACGGTGACTCCCCGGGGGCGCCGAACTTCTGCTCGACCCCGCCGGGGAACGACGAGTGTGACGGCGCCACCGAGGCCTTCCTCGGCAGCAACGCCATCTTCACCGGCAACGCCACCGACTCGGCGGATGAGTTCGCCCAGGGCGGCGCCGCCGGCTGCGGCGCCTCGATCAGCAAGGATGTCTGGTACACCTTCGCGCCCCCGGCCGACGGGGAGATCGTGATCGATACCTGCGACCTCGCCTCCTGGGACACGAACGTCGAGGTCTACAGCGGCTCCTGCGCCGCGCTGGCCTTCATTGGCGGCTCCTGCGACACCACGGGTTGCGGCGGGTTCACCGGCACCACCGATCCGATTCCGGTCTCCGGCGGCGAGGTCTACACGATCCGCATCGGCGGCTTCGCGGGAGATCCGGGTGGGTTCGGCGTCTTCGACATCAGCTTCAAGGTCGCGGGCGACGAGTGCACCTCCGCCACCCCGGTGATGGACGGTGCCAACCCGATCGACACCACTCTGGCCACGACCAGCAGCGACCCGCTCCCGGCGATCCCCTGCGATGGTCTCGGTGACATGGAGAACGACCTCTGGTTCACCTACACCGCGGCCGAGACCGGCTCGATCTCCCTCTCCACCTGCGACCCGGCCGGCTTCGACTCCGACCTCGCGGTCTACGGGGGCGACTGCGCGGCGCTGACCGAGCTCGCCTGCAACGGTGACGCGGCGTCCGATCCGAGCTGCCAGTCCTTCCACTCCCAGATCGACGATCTCCCCGTCACCGCGGGCGAGACCTACACGATCCGCCTGGGAGGCTGGGACGCGTCCGAAGGCGGAGCGGGGACGCTCACCATCGACTTCGCGCTGCCGATCGTGCCCCCGACCGCCTCGATCTCGGTCGGTCCGCTCGAGGGGATCGCACCCCTCGAGGTGACCCTCACCGACGCCTCCTACGGCGGCGAGGACCCGGCGGCCAGCCTCGACATCGACTGGGGTGACGGCACCTCCGATCTCGGCGCGGGCCTCGGCAGCACCACCACGCACACCTACATGGCCGGCAGCTGGACCCCCAGCGCCACGGTCACCAACGCGGCCGGCAGCGATACGGCCACGGGCCCGATGATCCTCGCGATCGAGATGGGCGACTGCAACAAGGACGGCTCCTACGATGTCGCCGACGCCATCGGCCTCGCCAACTACCTCTTCGCGGGTGCGGCGGCGCCGGTCTGCGCGGGCGCCTGCGATGTCAATGGTGACGGCAGCCTCGACCTGGCGGATGCGGTCTACAGCCTGATCTACCTCTTCGACGGCGGAGCGGCTCCGGCCCCCGCCCCGGGTGGCGGCTGCTGATCCGCGATCGACCTCGTTCGAGCGAGAGGGTCCGGGGGAGCTTCCCCCGGGCCCTCTTTCTCATCCTGCTCACCCGGCGCGCTCTCCGATCGGGCCTTGGCTGCCCCCCGACGCTCTCGGTGAGGTATGATCGTCCCCCGGAGAGAGGGGTCGAGCTGCCGATGATTCTCGAGTCGCCACGAGCCCGCCGAGACCGCCGGCGCCCACCCCGACGAGACCGATCCCCCGCGCCGGGCTCCCCGCTCCCGCTCCTCCTCGTCGTCGCGGTCGGCCTCCTCCCCGGCTGTCTGGCCGAGCCGCCCCCCCCGGTCACCGCTCCCCCACCCGCCGAGGAGCTCTCCGCCCCTCTCCGTGGACTCCTGGAAGAGCAGCTCTCCCGCATCACCGCCGCCCCACGCGTCGGCGCCGAGCGGGGTCGTCTCGGCATGATCTACGAGGCGAACGGGCTCCTCGTCCGGGGCGCGTCCGCCTACCGCAATGCGGCCCGCCTCGATCCCTCACGGGTCGAGTGGGGCTTCCACGCGCTCCTCTGCGCCGCGGAGGCCGGCGAGAGCGAAGGGCTCCAGTCCGGCCTCGAGGAGCTCCTCTTCCGGCATCCCGGCTTCGCGCCCGGCCAGCACCTGCTGGGGAGGCTCCACCTGGAGGCGGGAGATCTGGACGCGGCCGAGGCTCGTTTCCGCGTCGCCCGCGAGCAGGTGCCCACCCTCTCCTCTCCTTGGATCGCGCTCTCTCAGCTGGCCCTCCTCCGGGGGCTCCCGGAGGAGGCTCTGACCCTCGCCGAGGAGGCGGTCCGCATCGCCCCGAGGGCGATCTCGGCGCGCCATGCGCGCGGGCGGGCGCTCCAGGCTCTGGGTCGGGATGAGGAAGCGGCGCCGGACCTCGCTCTCGAGGTGAGGGGGCCTCCGCGACGCCCGCCGGACGGGATCGATGGAGAGATCGCCACCCTCGCGGTCGGGATCTCCACGGCGGTCGATCGGGGGGCGGACCTCATCGACGCCGGTCGCAGCGAGGACGCGATCCGGCACTTCCGGAGCGCGCTCCGCGACCATCCCGGAAACCCCGAGCTCCGCACGAACCTGTCCGTCGCCCTCCTGCGGGTGGGTCGAGCCGAGGAGGCGCGCAGCGAGCTGGAGGCGCTCCTCTCCGAGAAGCCCGGCGACCTCGGCATCCTGCTCAACCTCGCGGAGGCGCTCTGGCAGCTGAAGGAGTTCGGCGCCGGTGTCGAGGTCGCTCGACGCCTCGCGGAGGCGCATCCGGAGGCGGCCCTGGCCCACTTCGCCCTCGGTCGCGCGGAGTACGGAGTCGGAAACACCGAGGCCGGCCTCGCGGCCTCCCGGCGAGCGGCCTCCCTCGACCCTGGCGATGCCCGCTTCCACGCCGGGGTCGCGGAAGGCTGCGTGGCGAGGTCGGACCCCGCCGGCGCGGCGGCCGCGTTCGAGCTCGC
>JAFMMO010000211.1 GCA_017859655.1 Pseudomonadota bacterium
CGCCCGCTCCCCCGCGGTCCGCAGGGTCCGGGCCGCGGAGAGCAGAGCCTCCCGGAGCCCGGCCGTCCCCAGCTTCTCCTCCGAGTCCCTCCGCCGCGCGATCAGGTCTCCGAGGAGCGCCATCTGTCGTTCCACCTCCTCCTCATGCCGCGCCGTGCTGCGATCGACGATGGTCCGCGCCACGGAGGTCCCCGCCAGGGCGAGCCCGAGGAGGAGAGTCGCCGCGACGAGGCTCCAGCGGAGCGGAGGGCGGGAGCGGAGGAGCCCCCGGGTACGGGCGACGGGGCCGAGGCGGCGGAGCACGATGGGCAAGCCGCGAAGATGGTCACGGAGGGCGTCACGAAGCTGGCCCGCGGTCGGCCGTCGATCCGGATCCGCGGCGAGCGCCGCGAGGACGATGGTGTCGATGTCCGGATCCCCGTCGCTCATCCAGCGAGAGGGTGGAGGCACCTCGAACGCGGTCTGGGTTCCCCGGCCGGCGCTGGCTTCCCCGCGCACGAGCTCGAGGGGGTTCCGCCCGGAGAGCAGCTGGTGAAGGAGGAGACCCGCGGAGTAGACATCGGACGCCGCCGTCGGCGAGTCCTCTCTCTTCAGGGCACGGTCCCAGCGCCGGAGCTCCGGGGCGGCGTAGACCTCGGTCCAGCCCGCAGACTCGTCTTCGACGGCGGTGCCCAGCTCCTGCGCCTCGCCGAAGTCGATCAGGGAGAGCAGCTCCCCCTCCTCCGTACCCTCGGCGAGGAGCTCGCTCCGCACGAGGACATTCGCCGGCTTCACATCCCCATGGACGACGCCACGCGACCGACAGTGATCGAGCACATCGAAGAGGGCGACCCCGATGCGGAGCGCCTCCTCGCGCGAGACCTCCCGCGCGATGGCATCCGCCGATCGCCCCTCCCTCCACTCGAGGATCAGGTGCCCCGGGAACTCGCTCGTCGCGGGCACCGCGCTGAGAAGGTGCGGAACGGAGGGGTGATCAAGGCGGGAGAGGATCCGCGCCTCCCGCTCGAAGAGAGCGGCCGCGGCGGGGAGTTTCACCGCAACCGGGCGGCTCGGGCGTCGCTGCCTGCCGCACCAGACCACTCCCCGGGGACCTCGGGCGATGATTCGCTCGAGGGTGATCCCGCCCGGTGCTTCGGCGTGCTCGTGGAAGCGGGGATCGACCATGACTCACTCTCCACAGATGGACGAACCGAGAGTGTAGCCCTTGAGTCGTGAGGAGACAGCGGGTCCCTCGCGGGGCGGAGAGCCGCAGCTCCCTCCGAGAGTCTGCGCCCCCCCGACTCCGGGCTCGATTTCCCTTTCCTTCGACGACCGAGATCGATATCAAGAGCGCAGCATCACGAGTGGTGACGAGGGACTGGCCCTTTGACTCACCCGGCAACCTGCCTCCGTTCGGCAAGGTGCCCAGGCCACCGGCTTCCGCCGGAACGATGTGCTGCAGAGAGGACCGCGCGGGTCCTCCTGCGGAAGGTGACGCACTCGGAGTGCGCTCCGCCCGGAACGGCCGAGCTCTCGTGATGCATGAACCTACCGGGTCGGAGACCCGGTTGATGAGGCGCACGCCTCAAGGAGTCATGCATGGACCAGATCCACCGCAACGGTCGCTTCTACAACCTCTGGCCGAAGTCGGAGGGACCGACCGAGGTCCACTCGTGGATGGGGCGGGTGCGCACGCTGGCCGATCCCGACCTCGGCCCCTCTCACTCGCGGTTCACCCTCCCCGATCCCCCCCGCGGCCCCATCGTCTGGGTCGGCCCGCTGCGCCTGCAGTTCCCGCCCTGGTGGTCCGGTCCGGCGCTGTGCCCCATCTGCGGGGAGACCTGCCCGAGCCGCACCCTCGTGGCCCCGGAAAACAAGTTCGGCAAGAACTATTGCGGGTATCCCAAGGGGGCGAGCCCGACCATGATCTTTGACCGGGAGACGGTGGACGGCGAGGCGCACTACTGTCCCCTCGCCCACCACCCTCGGCACGAGGCCGCCCTCGAGAGGTGGGAGATGTTCCGGGAGGTGCCCTGCCTGCTCACGCAGGAAGACCTCGAGCGCGCCCTGGATCAGCTCTTCGCGGATCGCGCCGCAGGGCTGGTCCCCGACCGTGAGCCGAGCTTCGCGCCGTATCGGACTTGAGGGGAGTGGGATCCCCCGCGCCACACCTTCGCCGGTGCGGCGCGGGGGGTCGCCTCAGGGGCCGGAGGTCGACAATCCCGGGCACGCGTCGAGCGGGGAGCCGCGCTCGATCCCGCTGCGGGTCGACCGTGAGGAACGCGCTCGCTCCAGCACCCCCACCAACAGGAACGCCGTGAAGGCGACGGCGATCGTCGTCAGGTAGGGGGCCTCGAGGCCGCGGGCCTCGGCGATGGGGTTCGCGGCGACGCCGGCGACGAGAGCCGCGATCGCGGCGCGAGGGCCGCCGAAGCGGGTCCAGAGGCCGAAGCCGGTGATGACGACGATCCCGGCGGAGCCGAAGGAGGAGGCGGTCTCCACGAGGTCGTAGATCGAGCCGCCGTGGCGGGCGAGGAAGTAGGCCGTGATCCCGGCGAGGATCACCGTGCCCCGGGCGACCCGCAGCTCCCGGCGCTCGCTCCCCTCCAGGTAGCGCCGCGGGACGAGGTTCTGGGAGACGAAGGAGCCCACCGCGAGGAGCGCGCTGTCGACGGTGGAGAGGATCGCCGAGACGAGGGCGCCGGCGAAGAGGACATAGAGGAAGATGGGCAGGTGCTGGCGAGCGACCTCGGGGAGGAACTGCTCCGGGTCGTCGAGGGGGCCGACGAGGCTCGGGCCGGCGAGGGCGAGGAGGACCGGGATGCAGCCGACGACGAGGTAGATCCCCGCCCCGGCGAGGGTCGCCCCTCGGGCGACGCCCGCGCTGCGGCAGGCGAGCATCCGGGCGATGAGCTCCTGCGCGACGAGGCTGCCGACGATCGGGATCGCCCAGGTGTCGAGGCGAGCGAGGAGGCTCTCCCCCTCGCCGACGAGGCTCCAGCGCTGCGGCTCCACCGCGCGCACGACATCGACGACCCCGCCCGCCGCGGAGAGGGCGACGAAGAGGAGGGCGCCGAGGCCGAGGATCAGCGCGATCCCCTGGACGAGGTCGGTGATGATGTCCGCCTTCAGCCCGCCGAGGGTCGTGTAGGCGATGACGAGGGCCGCGCCGAGAGCCAGGGTCGCATCGGTGGAGACGCCGGCGACCGAGCCGAGGATGGCGGCGAACGCCTGCATCTGCGCGGCGGCCCACAGGAGCGAGGTCGGGATGAGCACGAGGACCGCCACCCGCTCCACCGTCCGCGAGAAGCGCTCCCGGTAGAGGTCGCCGAGGGTCACGATCCCCCGCCGCCAGAGGGGGCGGGCGAGGAGGAGCCCCATCAGGAGGAGGCAGATCGCGTAGCCGAAGGGATCGGCGCGACCCCCGGAGAGCCCGTGCTGATGGATCTCGGAGGAGGAGCCGATGCAGGTCTCCGCCCCGAACCAGGTCGCGAAGATCGAGAAGGAGGCGAGGAGCGGGCCGAGGCTGCGCCCGGCGAGGAGATAGTCCTCCCGGGAGCGGATCCGTCGCGAGACCCAGAGGCCGATGGCGAACTGGATGAGGACGTAGAGGAGGACTCCGATCAGCTCCGGTCGCATCGGCCCTCCTCCCGGTGGGATCGCGTCTCTGGCCCACCCGGTGCGGACGCGACGACGGGACAGCATCCGGCATCCGGAGGGAGAGTTCCACCCCGGAGATCGACCCGGGGGTCGGATCGGTTACCCTCTGCGCACGCTCGACTCCCCGACGCGGCCGCCCGAGCGGTCGCGCGCCCCGGAACGCCCGCTCCAGCCGGAAAGCCCTCCTCATGGTCTCCTCATCCCATCGTCTCGACACGGCGCGCTCGCGGCTCCTGCTCCCCCTGACCCTGCTCCTGCTCAGCCTGGCCGGCTGCAGCAACTCCGGTGATGAGGGCGGCGGCAGCACCACCCTCGGGGAGAACCCCCTCGGTGCCCTCCTCGATGGAGAGTTCGGCAGCGGCGATGGCCTCGTCTTCCTCTCCTCCGGGGACGGGGTGGCGAAGACGGTCATCGAGGGGGCGGCGGGAGAGCTCTTCGTGGCGGGCGAGGTGATCGACGCGGGGGGAGATGTCACCATCACCGTCTGGAAGCTCACCGCGACCGGCGGGCTCGACGGGACCTTCAACGGGAACGGGATCGCCACCCTCGACCCGTCCCCGGGGGTCTCCCCGAATGAGAACTCCCTCGCCGCGATGGTCATCGATGACCTCGGGCGGATCATCCTCGCCGGCACGGCGGGGGATCCCGCCGATCCCGATGTCTTCGTGGCACGCCTGCTCCCCAGCGGCGCCCCCGATGCCTCCTTCGGGGCCGGGAGCGGGATCGTCACCGCGGAGAACGACGACCTGGGCGTGCGCTTCGACACCGCGACCGCGGTCACGGTCGATGCCACGAACCGCATCACCGTCCTCGGGACCTCCATCGACGGCAGCCTCCCCGACGAGAGCGAGATGGTCGCGTGGCGCTTCACGGAGATCGGACTCGCCGACGGAGGCTTCGGCGCGGCCGGACTCTTCACCAGCGGCGGGCTCGATGACGAAGGGGGCGACCTCATCGTCGATGACTTCGGACAGACCCTCATCGTCGGCCGCCGCGACGCCGCGCTGGCGGTCTGGCTCCTCGATGCGGACGGCTCGCTGGTGGTCACCTTCGGAAGCGGCGGGCTCTCCCTCCTCTCCGACCCGAGCGGAGGCACGCTTCACGCGCGCGATGCGAAGCTCTGGGCCGACGCGAGCGGCTTCATCTCCCGGGCGATCGTCACCGGCACCCGGACCGTCCTCGACCTCCCCGACCGACTCTTCTCCGCCCGGATCTCGCTCATCGACGGGTCGCTCGACGGGGACTACGGCGGGACCGGAGTGACCCTCCTCGGGACCGTCTTCGGCGATGCGGCGGGATACGAGAGCGTCGTCGCCTCCGATGGTCGAACGGTCGCCGCCGCGGGGATCACCCTGGACGACGGAGCCGGGGGCACGACGGGGGCCGGCAGCCTCTGGCTGCTCTTCCCCTCCGGCCTCCTCGATCCGGCCTTGGGCGGCACCGGTGCAGTGCACCTCTCCTCCGCCCTCGACGCGGTCTCCGATGCGCGGGGGCTCGTCATCGACGCCGCCAGCCGAGTCGTCGTCGTCGGGTCCGCCGATACCGGGGTGGGGACGATCTCTCCGGTCATCTGGCGCGTCCCCTGAGGAGGCGCCCCTCCCGCCGGGGTGGGTGGGTGCGACGCTCCGATCCGCGGTTATCATGGGCGCGCCGAGGTCTCCTCGGCGCCTATCTCCGCGGTTCGAGAGTCACACCCCCTGCGCGTATCCGGTGAGAGGAGGTCCAGCATGGGCTCCCCCGTTCCCTGGCTGCTCCTGCTGGTGATCTCCCTCGCGCTCCCCATCCCGACCGCTCGGGCGGGAGAGATCGATGCTCCGTTCCTGCGCGGGGACGCGAACCTCGACGGGGCCCTGAACCTCGTGGACGCGATCTTCATGCTCGACTACGTCTTCGGCGGGGGCGCCGCCCCCGAGTGCCTCGACGCGGTCGACGCGAACGACGATGGGATCCTCGACCTGAGCGATCCGGTCTTCCTGCTCGAGTACCTCTTCGGCGGCGGGAATCCTCTCCCTCTTCCCTTTCCCATCCTCGGGCTCGACCCGACCCCGGATCTCTTCGGCTGCCCACTCCTCGACTGCCTCGAGGCGGGAGAGCTGCTCGGCCTCGCGGAGGAGGCGATCGCCCCGAGCGGCGCGTTCCCCATCGTCCTCGCGGGGGGATCGCTGACTCATCTGGTTCCGGTGGGAGAGTTCGGGAGCAGCTCGATGAGCTGGACCCGGAGCGCGATCACGCTGAGCGGGACGGTCTATTCGATCACGGGCAGCGCCACGATCTCGACCCCGATCAGCGGCACCTACTTCGCGGGGGTCACCCCGGTCGCCTTCTCCTGCACCGTGGAGACGGCGGTGTCCTGGACCTACCTCGCCGGGCTCGCGACGACCGCGATCCTGCCCGGGTCCATCACGATCGACGCCACGCCCTCCGGGTTCGTGAGCATCCCGGCGGGGAGCGCGGAGCTGCCTCCCGGCTGCATCAACGCGACGACGGCGACCGCGATCCGGGGGGAGATCGAGACGGCGGTC
>JAFMMO010000212.1 GCA_017859655.1 Pseudomonadota bacterium
GCGTCTCCCCCCTTCGCGCGGGCGAGGATCCCCCCGAGGAGCTCCCAGTGCCCGTAGTGGGCCCCCACCACGATCACTCCGCGCGGGCCGGCGCGCACCCGGGCCTCGAAGGCCTCGAGTCCGTCGATGGGGGTTCGCGCGAGGGTCGCATCCACTCCCCGACGCGCGATCGAGACCGACTCGCAGATCGTCGCTCCGAGCGACGGGAGGACGCGGCGGGCGATGTGATGAAGGGCGCGGGGGGAGAGCGCGGTTCCCCAGGAGGCGTCGAGATGGGCTCTCATCGTCCGGGTGACCCCGGGAGAGAGGAGCCGGGCGAGGGTCCCGAGGCCGGAGCCCAGCCGGCGCGCCACGGCCGGCGGACAGCGGGAGAGGAGGCCGACCGCGAGGGACGCAAGGGCGACCTGGATCCCCCGCCGCAGACTCTTTCGGGTCGCCATTCCCGCCCCCCCACCTTCCGCGCGGGTCCTCCCGCTCGGGAGGCGAGGGTAGCACTCCGCCCCTTCGGTGTCCCCGGTTCGGACGGACTGCTACGATCCGCCCCGGACGCCCACCCGGGAAGCAGGGCCGATGCGGTTGCCGATCTACCTCGACCACAACGCGACGACCCCCGTGGATCCGGGAGTGCTCGAGGAGATGCTCCCCTGCTTCCACGCGGAGTTCGGGAACCCCGCCTCCCGCACCCACGCCTGGGGGTGGCGGGCGGACCGCCGCGTCGTGCAGGCCCGGGAGCGGATCGCGCGAGCGATCGGAGCCCGCGTCGGGGAGATCATCCTGACGAGCGGGGCCACGGAGGCGAACAACCTCGCCATCCTCGGGATCGCCGACCGACACCACGAGCGCCCGGGGGAGATCATCACCGGCCTCACCGAGCACAAGGCGGTGCTCGATCCCTGTCGCCACCTCGAGCGCCGCGGCTGGACCATCCATCGCCTCCCTCCCGACGCGGAAGGGAGGGTCGACCCCGATGTGCTGAGGCGGAGAGTCGGTCCGCGGACCGCGCTGATCTCCCTCATGGCCGCCAACAACGAGACCGGGGCGCTCCACCCGTGGCGCGAGCTCGGCGCGGTCGCCCGGGAGCTCGGTGTCCCCTTCCACATCGATGCCGCGCAGGCGGTGGGGAAGGTCCCTTTCGATGTGGAGAGCGCCGGGGCGGACCTCGTCTCGATCTCGGGACACAAGCTCTACGGGCCCCCCGGGGTCGGAGCCCTCTTCGTCCGGGGGAGACCCCGGGTGGGCCTCTCCCCCATCCTCTTCGGCGGTGGCCACGAGCAGGGGCTCCGACCCGGCACGGTCCCGATGCCCCTCGCGGTGGGGCTCGGGGCCGCGATCGAGCGGGCGGTGGAGGGGATGGCCGTCGAGGCGGAGCGGGCGCGCGGGCTCATCGATCGCCTGCGGCGCGCGCTCCGGAGCGAGGTCCCCGACCTCCTCGAGTTCGGAGTGGACCGCGACCGGCACCCGGAGCGGACCCTCCCCGGCACCCTCCTGTTCGGGTTCCCCGGGCTCGAGTCCCAGACCCTGATGGTCGCCCTCCCCGAGCTCGCCCTCTCTAACGGGTCCGCCTGCACCTCGACCGAGCTCACGCCCAGCCATGTCCTGCGGGCGATGGGGGTCGCGGAGGACCGGGCGCACACCGCGATCCGGATCGGCGTGGGGCGCTCGACCCGCCCGGAGGAGATCGATCACGCCGCCCGGCTCCTCGCCGGGGCCGCCCGACGGCTCCGGGCGGGATCGGGATCCTGATCGTCCCCGGCGTGTTCGCTCCCGTATCGGGCCGGAGCTGATAGACTCGGGGGTCGAGGGAGGGACTCTCCCCCCCATGGAGGTGCAGAGATGATCGAGATGACCGCCGCCGCCGGGCGCGAGATCGCCCGGCTGATCGAGGCCGAGGGTGGGAGCGAGGGAGGCGGGCTCCGCCTCTTCGTCAAGGGTGGCGGCTGCTCCGGCATGCTCTACGACATGAAGATCGTCGAGGGCGCGGAGGAGAAGGACAAGGTCTTCGAGATCGAGGGGGTCCGCGTGATCGTGGACCCGAAGAGCTACCTCTTCCTCAACGGGACCCGGGTCGACTTCAAGGAGAGCCTGATGGGCCGCGGGTTCGTCTTCGAGAATCCGAACGCCAAGAACAGCTGCGGCTGCGGGACCAGCTTCTCGATCTGATCAGGACCCCGAGCCCCCGGCGAAGACATCACCAAGCATCGCCTCCGGGTCGGGGGGCGCGGTCTGGCGACTGGCGAGGCTCCGCTCCGCCGCCGCCTCGACCTCGGCGATCACCTCCTCCTCCCACCGCGCGAGCTTCTCCTCGGCGCCTCCGCCGATTCGATGCGGCTCCTCCTTCAGGAACTCCTCGAAGCAGCCGATCGGGTCCCGCTTCCCCCACTCCGCGAAGAGCTCGGCGTCGAAGAGCCGCCGCGCCTCCGCCTCGTCGTGGGTGGCGTGTCCCCCGAGGCGGAAGGTGCGGGCGAGCACCACCACCGGCCCCTCCCCCGCGACGCAGAGCTCCCGCGCCTCCCGGACCGCGCGGTGCACATCGAGGACATGGTTGCCGTCGCACTCGATCCCGGGGACCCCGTATCCCCCCGCCATTCCCTCCAGCGCGCTGCGGAACCGATCGGAGCGAACGGTCCCGAGGGCGACCGAGTTGTCCTGAACGACGACGATCAGGGGAGCGCGCCTCGCGGCGGCGAGCGAGAGCCCCTCGTGGACGGTCCCGGTTCGCGTCGCGCCCTCCCCGGTCCAGGTGATCGCCACGTTCGACTCCCCGCGGAGCTGGAAGGCGAGCGCGAAGCCGGCGAGCACCGGGACGAGGTCCCCGACATGGCTGATCGGGGCGACCACGCCGTGGGCGAGGTCGCCGAAGTGCAGGTCGCGTCCCTTCGTCACGCTGTCGCCGGTGGCGAGATAGGCCCGGAAGGACTCCTCGAGGGGGACCCCCCGCTCGAAGGTCGCCGCGGCGTTGCGGATCATCGGACCGACGACATCCCCGTCCGCGAGGGCGTGGACGGCGCCGACGGTCGCCGCCTCCTCCCCGCAGCCGAGCCAGGCCTTGGTGATGACCCCGGTCCGCACCCAGCGCTTCAGCGCGATGTCATGGAGGCGGTTGCGGAGGAGCCCCCGCTGGAGCCGCTCCAGTCCGGCGGGGCCGAGGCGCTCGAGGCTGCGCTGGATCCCCTCCGACTCCGCCACGAGCCCGCGGTAGCTCCGCATCACCTCGGGGTCCGGGGACCAGTCCTGGTACTCGATCGGGTCGTAGGCGGGGTAGCGCTTCAACGCATCTCTCCTCGGGGAAGGTGGGGTGACGGGAGCGGGGTGGCGGCCGGGGATCGGCTCGGCTCATCCCCCCCAGTCATCGCCGGCGTCGTCGGCGAGGGTGTCGGTGAACCACTGGACGAGCAGGTCCCGCACCGCCTCGCCCGCGCGGTCCGGACCGGCGAAGGGGTGCATGAACCCGAAGGTGTGGCCGGTCTCCAGGGCCTCGATCCGGGACCGCGGGTTCGGGAGCCAGTTCATCAGCTCCACCGCATCGGTCAGGGAGACGGTCTCGTCCTCCGACCCGTGGAGGACGAGCGTGGGGAGGTTCGCCTCCTTCACCGCCCGCTCCACGTCGTAGCGCTCCCGATTCTCCTCGAGGTCCTCGAGGATGGAGACATCCAGCCTCAGGGTCTGGTCGGTCCGGGCGTTGATCACCTCGAGGGAGCCGCTCTCCCGCCACAGGTCGTGGAGCTCCTCCTTGTAGACGCTGAGGCCGCAGGCGGGAGCACCGAGGGTGGCGACCGACTCGATCGACGGATGCTCCCCGGCGAAGAGGAGGGAGACGATGCCCCCGCGGGAGTGACCGATGATGCCGAAGCGCTCGGAGGCGACCCCGTTGGGGATCCCCCAGCGATCGAACGAGTCGAAGAGGACATCGAGGTCCTCGAGGTCGTGGCCGAAGGTGTTGTGGGCGAACTTCTCCTCCTCGTCCTGCAGGTCGCAGCGACCGGAGTAGCCGTTCATCGAGAGATCGACCCGGTGGACGACGAAGCCGGCGTCCGCGATCGCGCGGGTGAGCCACGGCCAGCCCCCCCAGTCTCGGAAGCCCTTGAAGCCGGGGACGAACAGGAGCACCGGAGCGTTCCGGATCCCGCTTGGCGGAAGCTCGATCGTCCCGTTCACGACGCGGTCTCCGGTCACCGGAAAACTGGTCCGGATCGAGCGGCTCATCGGCCCTCCCCCTCCACTCCGGCGCGGATGCGGCGCACCGCCTCCGCCACATCGACCTCCACCTGCTCGCCGGAGCCCATCTCCTTGAGCTGCAGGGTACCTCGGGCCGCCTCATCGCGGCCGACGACCGCGGTGAAGGGGATGCCGAGGGCGTTCGCCGCCTGAAACTGCTTCTTCAGCTTCGCCGCCTGGGGGTGGACGAGGACCGAGATCCCCGCGCTCCGCAGCGCGGCCGCGAGGCGGAAGGCATCGACGGAGCCCTCCTCCGAGAACTGGACCACGAGCACCTCGGACGGCGTCCGCCTCACCTCGAGGGAGCCGAGCTCCAGCAGCGCGGCGAACAGGCGGTCCACGCCGAGGGAGATCCCGACGGCGGGGAGGTCGCGCCCGGCGAACATCCCCACGAGACCGTCGTACCGCCCCCCGGACATCACGCTGCCGTACTCCGGCAGGTCACCGAGGAAGGTCTCGTAGATGATCCCGGTGTAGTAGCTCAGCCCCCGGGCGATGCTCGGATCGACCTCGATGAGGTCGAGGGAGCCCCCCGCCTCGACCCGGTCGAGGGTGCCGCGCAGGCGCTCGATGGCCGCCGCCCCGTCCGGATCCTGGCCGATCATCCCCTCCAGCCGCGCGAGAGTCTCCCGGGGGGGAGCCTCCCCTCCGGCGATCTCGAGGACCCGCTGCGCCCCCGCGTCCCCCGCGGCGGGGAAGCGCTCCGCGAAGGCCGCCCGGAACTTCTCCGCGCCGATCTTGTCCAGCTTGTCGAGGAGGCGCAGGAAGTCCCCCTCCTCCTCGCCCTCGGCGAGGCCGAGCACCCGGGTGATCGCCCGCAGGACTCCCCGGTGGTTCACCCGCTGGCGCACGCTCGCCACCCCGAGGGAGCGGAGGACATCCTGTCCGATGAGGAGCATCTCCGCGTCCGCGCTGGCGTCGTCGACCCCGACCAGGTCGACATCGCACTGGACGAACTCGCGGAACCTTCCCTTGGCGGGCTTCTCCGCCCGCCAGACCGGGGCGATCTGGTAGCGGCGGAAGGGCATGGGGAGACCTCCGTGGGTCGCCACGAGGCGGGCGAGCGGCACGGTCAGGTCGTAGCGCATCGCGACATCCCGGTCCCCGTTGTCGCGGAACCGGTACATGAGCATCTCCCCCTCGTCCCCGTACTTTCCGAGCAGCAGCTCGGCGTACTCGAGGGCGGGGGTGGCGACGGGGGGGTATCCGTGGGACTCGAACACCGCGCGCACGGTGTCGAGCATCCGCTCCTTGGCGAGCATGTCCTCGGGCAGGTAGTCGCGGAACCCGCGCAGGGGTTGCGGCTTCATCGGATCCTCCACTCCGGGTGGCTGGCGATCATCCGAAGGTGCCCGGGAGATGGCAAGCAGACACTGCGATTGGGGGCGGTTCCCCCGCGCCCGAGCCTGCGCCCGGGGTCGGGGCTCGCGGGGAGGAGTCCGCGCCTCCGCGCGGGGCGGGGGGCCCTAGGCGGTCGGCTCCGCGGTCAGGACGCCCACCATCCGCCCCACCTCCGTGAAGACGCCGACCGCCCGGTCGATCTGCTCCTCGGTGTGAGCGGCGGAGATCTGCACCCGGATGCGCGCCTGGCCCTTCGGGACGACCGGGTAGCTGAACCCGACCACGAAGATCCCGCTGCTGTTCATGGCATCCGCCATCTCCATCGTCTTCCGCTCGTCTCCGAGCATGATCGGGACGATCGGATGAACCCCGGGCGCGATGGCGAAGCCGGCCGCGGTCATCGCCTCCCGGAAGCGCCGCGTGTTCGACTGCGAGCGGGCGACCCGCTCCGGCTCGCTCTCGATCAGGTCGAGGACCCGGATGCCGGCCGCGACGATCGGGGGCGGAAGCGAGTTCGAGAAGAGATAGGGCCGTGAGCGGTTCCGCAGGAGCGCGACCGCCTCC
>JAFMMO010000213.1 GCA_017859655.1 Pseudomonadota bacterium
GCCCGCTCCTCCAGGGTGGCGAGCCCCCGATCGGGGATCGGAGCCGTGGCGAGGAGACCATCGGGGCGATCGCGGTAGCTCAGCTTCTCGAAGACCGGGGCGGTCACCTCGACCGCCTCCGCCCCACAGGTCGTCACCGCCCGCTCGATGAGGGACCGCTCGTTCTCGCCGAGGAAGTGATCGGGGGAGAAGAAGAGCTCGGTCAGCGGGAGCCCGGAGCCGACCGCCCGCAGGACCTCGCGATACCCCTCGATGCGGAAGCGCCGGTCCCGATCGCGGTCACGCCGGTCGCGGAGCTTCACCGCCGCCTTCACGCGGGGGTTCTGCAGGCTGGAGATCGGCTCGCTCAACGGTCTGCCCCTCCCCCCGCGGACCAGCGGGCGAAGGCGCCGCTGGGGAGCGGCCGGGCGTCCGAGGATGGGATGACCATCTCTCCGCACTCCACCGGACCCGGGAAGAGCTCCGAGACGAGGTTCGCGAGGACGGTCGGAGTGAAGCCGGGGGAGTGGCCGGTGAGCAGGAAGAACTCGGGGGCATCCGCCATCACCGCGCGGCACTTGTCGAGCAGCTCCATCACGAGCTCCTCCAGCTGCCAGACCTCGCCGCGACGCCCGCGCCCGTAGCTGGGAGGATCGAGGATGACCCCCTGGTACCGCCGCCCCCGGCGGATCTCACGCTCCACGAAGAGGACGGCATCCTCGACGATCCAGCGGATCGGGGCCTCGGCGAGACCGGAGCGCTCGGCGTTCTCTCTCGCGATCCGGGTGCTCGTCTTCGATGCATCGACATGGCAGACCTTCGCCCCGCCGCGAGCGGCGGCGAGGGTGCTCCCTCCGGTGTAGCCGAAGAGGTTCAGCACCTCCGGCGCGGCGCCCCGAGCGACGACGCGCTCCGCCTCCGCGCGGATCCAGCGCCAGTTCGCCTTCTGCTCCGGGAAGATGCCCACATGACCGAAGTCGTTCGCCCGCAGGCCCCAGGTGGTCCCCGCCAACGCCATCGTCCAGTCTCCGGGAAGGGGCTCCCGAACATGCCAGCGCCCCCGACCGGAGGCATCCCGATCGAAGCGCGCCGCCGCGCGGGAGTAGGCGGCGGGGTCGCGCTGCGGCCAGACCGCCGCCGCGCAGGGACGATCGACGACCACGCCCCCGAACGACTCGAGCTTGCGACCCGCTCCCGACTCGATCAGTCGGTATCCATCTCCGGCGCCCTCCGGCATCTCCTGTCCTCCATCGGGCGGCGATTGTAGCGAGCGACCGCGAAGGGACCGATCCGTTCCCGGGAGTTCTCTCCCCGGATCTCCTCCCGAGACCGTCGAGTGGACTCGACGGAGCGCCCCCTCCCCGCCATCCTGCGACGAGGAGGCCCGAGGGTGAAACCAGAGAGAGATCGCGAGTCCGAGAAGCGGGAGCGGCGGAGACTGCGCAGGATCCTCCGCTGGCTGAGGGCCCTCCCGCAGGTCCTCGCCACCTGGTTGAGGTGCATGGCGAGCTGGTATGTCCCCCGGGTCGATCGCCTCATCGGAGCCGTGGGGCGCGGGGTCCCCTGGCTCCTCTTCGTGCTCGTTCTCGTGGGGGTCTACAACGTCGTCACCCGGAAGATGGGGCGACAGCTCGGAGTGGACCTCTCCTCGAACCTCTACATCGAGCTGCAGTGGTACTGCTTCAGCGCACTCTTCCTCCTCGGAGCCTCGAGCACCTTGAAGGATGGCGGGCATGTCCAGGTCGACGCCTTCTCCCAGCGGCTGTCCCCCTCGACCCGCCATCGGATCCAACGCCTCGGGACCTGGCTCCTCCTCATCCCGTTCTGCGTCTTCGTCCTGAGCTTCTCGCTGGATCCCATGCTCGAGTCGATCCGCCAGCGGGAGCAGAGCCCCGATCCGGGGGGTCTCCCCCGCTACCTCCTCAAGCCCCTGATCCCCCTCGGGTTCCTCCTGCTCCTCCTGCAGGCGATCGCGGAAGGGGTACGGCCGATCGCGCCTGAGGAGGAGGCGCGATGAGCGGTGACTCCCTCTCCGGGCTCCTCTTCCTCGCGGTGTTCCTCGGGGTCTTCTCCGGCTACCCCGTGGCCTTCGTGCTCGGAGGCGTGAGCCTGATCTTCGGTCTCATCGGGGTCGAGCAGGGCTTCTTTTCCCTGCAGTTCATCGGCGAGGGGATGATCCTGCGGACCCTCGGCATCATGGAGAACCAGATCCTCCTGGCCGTCCCGACCTTCATTCTGATGGGGACGATGCTGGAAAAGTCCCGCATGGCGGAGGATCTCCTCAAGACGATCGGTCAGCTCTTCGGGCCGCTCCGGGGCGGGGTGGCCTTCGCCGTGGTCTTCGTGGGGGCGCTCCTCGCCGCGGCCACCGGGGTCGTCGGGGCCTCGGTCGTCGCGATGGGGATGATCTCCCTCCCCGTGATGCTCCGGTACGGCTATCCGCCGGCGTTCGCCTCCGGCGTGATCGCGGCGAGCGGCACCCTCGGCCAGATCATCCCGCCGAGCGTGGTGCTCGTCGTCCTCGCCGACCAGATCGGCATCTCGGTGGGCGATCTCTTCCTCGGGGCCCTCACGCCGGGGGCGCTCCTCGCCGGCTTCTTCTTCCTCTATGTGGCCGTGGTCGCGATCCTGCGCCCCGAGTCCGCTCCCGCCCTCCCCCCCGAGGAGCGGACCCTCACCCGGGGCCAGCTCGCCCGACGCGTCCTGCTCGTGCTCCTCCCGCCCCTGTCGCTGATCCTCGTCGTCCTCGGCAGCATCTTCGCCGGGGTCGCGACCCCCACCGAGGCGGGGGCCCTCGGCGCCTTCGGAGCGATCGTGCTCAGCCGACTCTCGGGGCACTTCTCCTGGAGGGTCCTCCGGGAGTCGCTGGAGGAGACGACGCGGCTCACCTCCATGGTCATGTTCCTGCTCGTCGGCTCGACCCTCTTCGCGCTGGTCTTCCGCGGCTTCTACGGGGACGAGATGATCACGCGACTCCTGACGAGCCTCCCCGGCGGCTACATCGGCGCCCTGATCTTGGCGAACCTGCTGATCCTCGTGCTCGGTTTCTTCATCGACTTCTTCGAGATCAGCTTCATCGTCGTGCCGCTGCTCGCCCCGGTCTTCGTGAACGAGTTCGGCGTCTCCCCCGTGTGGTTCGGGGTGATGGTCGCCTTGAATCTCCAGACCTCGTTCCTCACCCCGCCGTTCGGCTTCTCCCTCTTCTACCTGAAGGGGGTCGCGCCTCCGGAGGTCCGGACCACGGACATCTACAGGGGGGTGATCCCGTTCATCGGGGTTCAGGCGCTGGCCCTCATCGCCGTGATCATCTGGCCGGAGCTCGTCACCTGGCCGATCGACGGGCGGTAGGTCGGGCTCACCAGTAGAACTCGAGGGTGAAGCGCAGGAAGGTCTCCGACCCGGAGAGGCGGAAGTCGTCATCCTCGACGACGATGACACCCCCGCCGTCCTTCGTCGTCCCGGCGGCACCGCTCGTCGCGCGCCAGCTGTTCCAGCCGCCGCCCACCCCGATGACCATCGAGCGGGCGATGACCGCGCGGAGATCGAGCCCCACTCCGAGGTCGAAGCGCAGATCGGCGAGGTCGCCGCTCGTCGACCCGACCCCCCCGCCCGGGAGCGACGCCTCCAGGTCGACGAAATCGCCGTCGCACCAGCCGACGGCGCCCCGCACCCAGGGCCCGAGCCCGATGTTCAGCGCGCGGTCCCCCGCCCCCTCGAACGGGTAGATCATCGCGCCGAGGTCGACCCCGAAGCCGACGGTGTCGAAGAGGATCCGACGGGGGCCGTCGGTCCAGTCCCGCTCCTCCGAGAAGATGTGCCCTCCGATCAGGGCCTCGACCCGCCCCTGCAGAGGCTCCCGGGAGGCGAAGCCCAGCTCCACGCGCTCGACCCGGTCCCAGTCCTCGCGCTCCGCGGCGAGGCGGAAGTCGGCGTCCCGATGCTCGTAGAACCGGAGCCCCCCCGCGGCTCCCCACACCTCGGAGGTCGGGCCGAACTCGAGAGGGAGGTCCCGGGAGGGGGAGGACGCGACGAGCTGGGAGGCGCCGCCCCGACAACCGCAGGTGAGAGCGGCGAGGAGAAGGATCGGGAGCACGCGGAGGAGCAGCATGGCGGGTCCTTCCCGGATCACGGGGAGTGGCAGCGGATCACCGCGGAGGAAGGCGCGAGCCCCCGCGGCGGGAGGGGGTCCACTGGACGCTTGATCTCCCGGGAGCTTGCGCCGAGACTCGGAGACCCGACCCTCCTCCCGGCCCCGCGAGGCGGAGAGCGAGCTTTTCCGACCCCCGAGCCCAAGGCAAGGACTTCGCCCGTGATCACCAGGAGATTGAGCACCGAACAGATCCTCGGGAAGCTGCACGAGAAGGTCCGCGCCCGCCGCCCGATCATGATCGCGAGCGCGGGCAGCGGCCTCGTGGCCAAGCTCCTCGAGGAGGCGGGGACCGACTGCATCAACACCTTCTCCGGAGCGCGCCTGCGGGCGAACGGCATGGGGACCATGTCGATGATGTGGCCGATCCTCGATTCCAATCGACAGACGATGGACTACACCCGCGAGGACATCATGCCGGCCCTCCAGGGACGGGCCTTCGTCTGCGCCTGCCTCAACGCCAACGATCCCCTCAAGGACATGCGCATGGTCCTCGACGACTGCAAGCGCATGGGCGTCAACTCCGTGTCGAACATCGGCCCCTCGATCAGCTACGTCGATCACGACTCGGAGATCTACCGCGTGATGACGAGCGCGGGGATCACCCTCCAGAACGAGATCGAGATGCTGAAGCTCGCCCGGGAGGAGATGGACATGGTCTCCATCGGGCTCGGCTTCACCCTGGAGGACTCGATCGAGATCTGCCGGGAGGCCCGCCCGCACATCTTCTGCTACCACGCCGGCACCACCCGGGGCGGGAAGAAGGGCTACGACAACGGCACGACGATCGAGGAGACCGCGGAGATGACGGAGCTCGCCTACCGGAAGTGCCGGGAGGTCCACCCCGATGTCATTCTCGTCGCCCACGGCGCGGCGATGGAGAACCCCTCCGACGCGCAGTACATGCTCGATCACACCTCGGGGCACGGCTTCTGGACCGGCTCCTCCACGGAGCGGCTGCCGATCGAGCGGGCCGTCTCCGCCGCGGCGGCCGAGTTCGCCGCACTCCGGTTCTCTGCGAGGAGCGAGGCATGAACATGAAGCCCTGCATCGCCGTCGTCGCGACCATGGACACCAAGGGGGACGAGGCCCGGTTCCTCCGCGAGGAGATCGAGGCTCTCGGCGGGAGCGCGCTCCTGATCGACATCGGCGTGATGGACGAGCCGACGGTCCCGGTCGACATCGACCGCCGGGAGGTCGTCGCGGCCGGCGGCGGCGACTTCGACGCCCTCATGGCGGAGCCGACGCGAGCCGGGTTCAACCCATCGATCGTCCGCGGCGCGAGCCAGCTCCTCCTCGGCCGGATCACCGCCGGAGAGGTCCACGCCGTCCTGAGCATGGGGGGGACCCAGGGGACATCGAGCTGCTCCCAGATCATGCAGACCCTCCCCTACGGAGTCCCGAAGGTCATCCTCTCGACCGCCGCCTCCGGGGACACCTCGCCGTTCGTCGACATCAAGGACATCACCATGATGTTCTCCGTCAGCGACATCCTCGGACTGAATCCGTTCTCCCGGAAGATCCTCGCGAACGCCGCGGGAGCGGCCTACGGAATGGCCCTCACCCACGAGCGCAGGATCGAGCCGGAGGCCGGCTGCAAGGGCCTGATCGGGATGACGAACCTCGGCGTCCTCACCAAGGGCGCGATGCATGCCATCGACCTCTTCCACGAGGCGGGCTACGAGGTCATCACCTTCCACGCCATCGGCGCGGGCGGACGCGCGATGGAGCAGATGGCGCGGGAGGGGCTCCTCGCGGGGATCTTCGACTACGCCCTCGGGGACATCGCCGACTGGTGCTACGACGCCCTCCGCGCCGCGGACGAGGACCGCCTCACCGTCGCCGGCGAGCTCGGTCTCCCCCAGGTGGTCTGCCCGGGCGGCACCGAGCACCTCGGGATCCTGGTCCACGAGGAGAACCATGTGCCCGAGGAGTACTCCGAGCACATCCAGGTCTTCCACAGCCCCTATGTCTTCGTTCCTCGCCT
>JAFMMO010000026.1 GCA_017859655.1 Pseudomonadota bacterium
GGCGAGGAGCAGCCCGGGACCGATGGTCCCTGGAGTGTCGAGGATCGAGAGGGATGACCTCCGCCGGATGCGCGGGAGGAGCGTGCATCCGGTCGCGAGGAGGTGGAGCGTCAGAGCGACGATGAGCGCCTCGCCGATGGGGATCGCGAGGAGCGGGGAGCTCCACCCGATCGCGGGGGGGAGGAGCGCCGCGACGACGAGGGCGCCGAGGAGGAGCGGACCTCTCCGGCGGGAGGGGAGTCGGCGGAGCACGAGAAGGCACAGGAGCAGCGCGCCCCCGAAGGAGGCGCGCGCCCGCGCGGCGAGGGCCCGAGGCTCCGAGAGGTGCAGCTCGACCCGGGGGTCCCCGCCGAACTTCACCAGCTCGAGGCTCGGCCCGTGGGGGGCGAGGGTCGGTCGCACCGCCGTCCCGCGGGAGGCGAGGGGATCCTCCTTGGAGCGAGGGAGGAGTCCGCCCATCGGGCCGGGGCCATCGACGAGGGCGCCCCGTGCCTCCTGCTCGGTCAGGGGCAGCGACCCCGCGGGGCTCCCCGTGGGGGAGGGCGCGGCGATGCTCCAGCGAGGAGCCCGCCCCTGAAGGAGCGGCGCGAGGAAGTCGAGGAGGAGGGAGCGGTCCGCTGGCCGACCGCCATCGAGGAGGGCGAGGTTGCCCCCCTCGCCGAGCTCCGCCCGCCAGCCGGAGGGGTGGTGAATCGACCAGCGCGTCTCGCCGACCGGCGCGTCGGAGGGTCGGACGCCGGTCTCGATCCAGAGGTCACGGACACCGGTGGGCTCCCGGGGTGCGCTGACGCGCTCCGTGATCACCGAGACCCGGAGGTGGGAGCGCGCGGGGAGCGGGACCGCGATCCGGCGAAACCCCGAGGGCGGTGGAGGGCCCGCGCTGTCCGAGCGGACATGGCCGATGGGGAGATCATCGATCGCGATGGCGAGGCAGCGCGCGTCCACCGGCAGGTCGAGGCGGAGGGTCTGCTCCCGGGCGGAGGAGACGAGGAGGTCCGCCCGCGTCCGGCTCGATCGGTCCGCGCCGAGGAGCGTCGTGAGCTCGAGGCGGGGGATGATCTGCGTCAGGACCGGAGCCCGACGGTGGACGGTGGTGGTGAAGCTCCCGCGCCCCTCCGGGGCGGAGCCGCGGCGGAGGCGGAAGGCCTGGACCATCCTCCCCCCCGACCAGGGCTCGGCGAAGTCGGGGACATCGTCGAGGGCCACGCGGGCGAGGTCCGGACCGGGCTCGATGGCGATCTCCACCGAGCCCTGACTCTGCAGGACCAGAGTGCGGGGTCCTCCGAAGCGATCACCGAGTCCGATGCCCGGGAACTCGATCGCCGCGCCCGGCGTCACGGCGAGCTCCGTCTCCAGTCGGATCAGGCGGGAGCCCACCCACGGGCGGGTGAAGCGGATCTGATGGCTGCCGCCGTCCGCGGCGGGGCTGGTCTCGCGGATCCCTTCGCCGAGGATGTGGACGATGGCGTCGGCCGGGAAGACCGGGTGCTCGAGGGTGAGGCGGTCGATGGGATGGTCGAGCACGACCACCTGAAGGTCGCAGCGCACGCGGATCGCGTGTCCGCCATCGGCGGTACCGCGCTCCGCCGCGAGCAGGTGCGTCACGGCCCGCATCTCGCCGCGGGGGGCGAGGGGGCGGGCGCGGAAGGCGATCGCGGGCTCCGGGGTCGATGTGGTCAGCGCGGAGACGAGTCGGGAGCGGAGCGACCGGAGGTCGCCCAGGGCAGAGGCGGCGAGGAGCGAAGGCAGCGCATCGCTCTCCAGGCTGCGCCAGCCCGCCATGGAGGTCTCGCTGAGGACCAGGGCATCGGCGAGGAGGATCCCGAGATCGGTGCGCTGGAGCCTCGCTCCGCGCGGCGTGGGGAGGGGGAGCGTGACGCCGCGCTCGTCCGCCTCGTCCATCAGCGGAGTCACCGCCTCGGTCGGCTCGAGCACGAGGTGGAGATCGAGGGGGAGCGATTGATCGAGGGCGCGCTCGGGCACGATCCGGATCTCGCTCCGCTCCTCGAGCTCCCGCTCCTCGATGCGAAGGCCCACCGCGCGGTCGAGGGCCTGCAGGTCGATGGCTCGCCAGCCGGGGGGGAGGAGGAGGGAGAGCTCCCGCGCGCGCCCGCTCTCGACGCGCCACTCGAGGAGCCCATGGAGGCGGCGCTGCTCCGGACCCTCCTGCAGCAGGTAGGTCTGGCGCAGGGTCACGGAGAGGGGGTCCTCCTCGACGGCGATGGAGGCGCGCACGCCGGGCCCGCTCCCGAACGAATGACGGGAGACGGGGCCGGACCAGGCGCGGGGGGCCGCCCCGGAGCGGGTCGGGAAGGTCACCGGGCTCGAGATCGAGCTGGGGTCCCGCTCGACCAGACCCTGCGACTCCGACCAGATCACACGATCCACGGCGCGAGCGTAGATGTGCAGCTCTCCGGTGTCGCTCTCCGCTCCTTCGAGGCGGAGCGGGGCCAGCTCGAGCCGGTCGTCTCCGCTCTCCACGACTCCGTCGATCCGGACCTGCAGGCTCCCCTCGATCGGGGCCAGCGTTCGGAGGGTGAGCCGGCGTCCATCCGACTCCCAACCCCTGAGCTCGCCTCCGTCCGCCCGCTCCACTCCGAGGACGCGGAGGCCCGCCGGGATCGTCAGGCGGAGGGCATCGGTGGGGCGCCGGGCGATCCCGATCGAGAGCTCGCAGAGGAAGCGGGGGTCGTCCCGACGAGCGAGGACCTGAAAGCGCTGGAGCGAAGTCAGCAGGAGCGGGTTCGCGTCGAGCCGTCGCTCCTGCTCCCAGCGGATGCGGAGCGACGAGCGCGCTCCGCAGGCGCCGCGGAAGGTGGTGGAGGTCGGCCCGCTCTCCTGCGGCGCGGTCTGGAGGGGGAGGGATCGACCCCCCTCCGAGCTGGACTCGACGAGGGTCGCGGGTCCGGGGACCACGACCCGCAGCGCCGCGGTCGGCGCGGGGACGATCGTCACGGCGAGGGCGGCGATCCCCTCGGTCTCCCGGACCGGAGCGGAGGAGCGGAGGACCACCTCGTGCTCCCCGCGTCCGGTGAGGAGCAGGTCGATCCGCGTCCCGCTCCGCACGATCCACCCGGGAGCATCGCCGGTGCGCACCGAGCCGAGCCCGCGCGGAGCGGCACCCAGGGGGCAGCGCACCCAGCCGTCCTGAAGGACCTTCACCCGCAGGGTCTGCGTGAGGACGGCTCGATCCCCGACGACCTCGACCTCGACATCTCCTCCGATGACAGTGGCCGCGACCGGAGGGAGCTCCGGGGTGCGCGACGCGGGCGCGGACGCCGCCCGGCGGACGAGCTCTCGGTACTCCTGGAGGTCGATCACGATGCCGTCCGGATCATCCCCGACGAGCTCCATGAAGCGCTCCTGGGGGATGTAGATCTCGACGAGGCGGAGATCGGCGTCGCCCTCATCCCCCCGCGCCTCCCCGAGACCGAGGAGAGCGAGGGAGGGGAGGATGAGAAGGGCGAGGAGAGAGGCCGGGAGGAGCGCGCGGTGGGTCCTTCTCATCGTCCTTCCTCCGCATCACCCCCTTCGGCGGCTGACGCATCGGCGCCGCGAGGCGCCTCCCCCGCGGGGAGCGCTTCCTCGATGAACGGGTCGGGAGCCCGGCGCAGTCGCGCCCGTCGCGCCTCGGCGAGGCGTGCTCGGCCGGCCCGCAGCAGGAGGAGGGCGCCGGCGACGATGACCCCGCCAAGGATCGAGGAGGCGAGGGAGCGGAGAGGTCCGTCTGCGAACCAGGTGCCCGCGAGGGCGAGGAGCACGAGGGTCGCGAAGGTCGCGACCTGAGTGTCCTCCCGGCGTCGGAGGAATCGGAGCCCGAGACCGGCGCTGGCGAGGAAGAGGAGGAAGTCGAGGAGCGAGAAGATCCGGCGCTCGAAGTGCCGAAACCGCAGCTCTCCCCGGGGGGAGAGGGTCTGGAACCGCTCGTGGACGGTCCCCTCGGTGTCGAGCTCGAAGGAGAGGGGGGTGGGAGCGCGCGCTCGCTCGCCGCCCCCCGCCCCGACCGTGCCGCCCGTCGGCGTCGCGAGGCCGATGAGCCGCTTGAAGCGCTCCCAGCTCCCGGGACCGGCGGTCTGTCGACGGTGGAGGTTCCCCTCCCAGCCGAGGTAGTGGTGGTCGGACGGGAGGTGGAGGTCGAGCTCGATCTCCTGCACGGGGATCCCATCTCCGATCGAAGGGGTCTCGAGGGAGATGCGCCCGCTCGTCTTCATCGCGGTGCCGAGGGAGCGCTCGTAGTTGAGGACGACCGGGAAGGTCCCGGCGGGCCCGGCGGAGCGGGGGACCTCCACGAGGAGCCCGCTGCCGCCGGGGCGTCGCCGCTCCGCCTCCCGCTCCCCGTTCACCACGAGGTTCAGGAGCTGGGCCCCCGGGGGGAGCTCCACCTCGATGAACTGACGGTCTCCGTTCTGCAACCAGATCGTGGCTTCGGTGCGGGCCTCGAGCCCCTCGGAGATCACGGTGCGCAAGTGCATCAGTGAGACGACGGCGGTGACGAGCGGCTGCAGGTCGTAGCGGGTGAGGACGAGGGAGAGGGCTCGCGCCTCATCGAAGTAGCGGTAGGAGGCCGCGATCCGTCCCCGGCGGAGCTTGTCGGGGAGGTCGCCGGCGTCGATCGCCTCCATCTCCTGCACGCGGCCCGCGACCTCGAGCGCGCCCTCCTTGCGGATCGCGACGAAGCCCTGGGTCGAGCGCGCCCCGATCCCCTCGATCAGCGGCACGGAGATCTCGAGCGGGATCCCCGCCTCCAGCTCCGTGATCGGCAGAGGCGCGGAGTGGCGGATCGTCACGGTGAGGGGGCCGAGCGCGGGGGGTTGCAGCCCGACCTCCCAGGTCGTCATCCCGTCCTCGCTCGCGATCCGGCGGACCTGCGTCTTCTGCTCGACCTCCACCGACAGGAGCTCATCGAGCTCGCTCGGCGCGCGGAACCGGAGCGCGTCCACCGCCGCGTAGAGGATGTCGTAGTCGAGGAGATGGGTGACCCGGACCTCCCCGTCGCCGACCTCGAGGAGGTGCTGGGAGAGGAGGTCGAGCTCCGTGCGCCGCTCCGACAGGGAGAGGGTCGCGCGGGCGGGGTGCTTCCGGTAGCGGAACGCCCGCGGGATCGAGGCCTCCGAGCCGATCCTCCCGAGGAGACCGGTGCTGAACAGCTCATCGACATCGGCCTCGAGGAGCTCTTCCGTCGAGAGGGTCACGATCTCGATGGCCCGGGGCCCGGAGACCCCGAGGAGCCCCCGATCCTGCTCGCTGCCGAGGATGCGTGGCGCGACGAGGGAGAGCTCGCCGGGGCGGGCGCTCCCTTCCCGGACGAAGCGGAAGGGGAGGCTGAAGTTCCCCAGGGCGCGCGACCGCAGGTTGACCGTGATCGTCCGTCCCTCCTCGTCATCCACCGTCCGGTACTCCTCGACGGCGCGCGGATCTCCGATCGACTCCACCTCCCAGCCCGCGGGGATCCGGATGGCGAGCTGGAAGATGCCGGCGGCGCGCACCGACGCATCGATCGTCCCGATCCAGGCGTCCTCCTCGGTGCCGAGGACGACCACCGAGGCGGTCTGGGTGCGCAGGCGGGGCTCGATCGTCTCGACCGCGAGGGTCAGGGCGGCCGGAGCCTCGAGGTAGCTGAAGCCGATCCGCCCCGGTCCGCGCAGGTGTCCGGGCACCTCCTCCGGGTCGAGCTGGGAGAGGCGCGTGCGCTCGGTCACCCGGACGCGCAGCCCGCTGTCGTGCTCGAGGACGATCGTGCCCGACTCCCGCTGGACATCCCGGGCGCTCGGGAACGGGAGCGCGAGGCTCGGCGGGGTCTGCTCGAGGATCCGCTCCAGCTCGAGGCGGAGGCGATAGCTCTCGGAGACCGGAGCATGGAGGGAGACGGTCAGGACTCCCTCCTCCGGTCGCCACTCCTTGACGTTGTCCCCCTCCACCGCGATCAGCTGCAGGCCCGCGGGGAGCGCGACCCGGAAGGTGTCGACCTCCCCGCGCAGCACCGAGAACTGCAGCACGGAGGCGACCCGGAGGACCCGGGCGTCGAGGGTGGCGAGCGCCTCCTGGTGGGCGGAGACGATCGCCCCTCCCGCCGCGGCGCGCCCGACGGGGGGCATCCAGGTGACGGAGACGGCGCCGGAGTCTCCGAGGAAGGCGCGCAGCGCGGTGGCCTCCCCCGTGGTCTCGACCTCGCTCGTCGCGACGGCGGGGCTCACCTCGACCCGCGTCTCGGTCTCCGGGATGGAGAGCTCGAGCCGGGAGACGGCGAGCGGGGGAATGCTCCACTCGATCATCTTGCGACCGGGGCTGCTCTGCACGGGGACGGAGAAGCGGAGGTCGAGCTGGTAGGTGCCGGCGTCGGGAAGGAGCAGGGTGTAGCTGCCATCCTTCAGGAAGAAGAGCGCGTCCTCGACGACCGCTCCGGGCTCGCCCCCCTCCTCGCCGGGGGCGTGGCGGATCGTCCCCGACTCAAGGGCGATCCGCCCCAGGGGAAGGGGGGTGGAGGTCCAGCCATCCTGCAGCGAGTCGACGACGAAGCTCGCCTCGAGGCGCGCGAGCTCTCCGATCACCTCGCCACGGTAGTCACCGCGGCGCACCACGGTCGGCGCCGGGGGCCGGACATCGGACGACCCGCTCCTCCCCTCCGCCCGCTGCCACAGCTCGAGGAACTCCTGATAGGGGAGGAAGATCCCCCGGTCGGCCGCCTCAAAGACCTCGCCCAGCTCATCGAAGGGGACGTAGTACACCTTCTCGCGGACGGGGGCCGTGGGGTCCCCCTGGCCGGGGAGCGGAGCCGTCGGCAGCACGAGGATGGCGAGGAGGAGGGCCTTGAAGGGCCCCGAGAGCAGGAAGCGCATGCTGGATCCTCTCACTGCGACCAGCGCTGGCGGCTGAGCTCCAGCGCGCGTCGGGTCGTCTCGATGAGGGTGCGAACCTCGTCGCGCCGTTGCGCGACGGGGGGGAGCTGCTCGAGGAGGTGCAGGACCGGTCCGAAGGCGCCGTCCCGCGCGAAGTAGCTGCCGCGCAGGAGCTCCGCGAGCTCGGCGGTCGCGGCGAGGAGTCGGAACCGGGGGGAGGTGCGGTCGAGCGAGGTTCCCATCACCCCGGGGGGGATGGGGAAGTCGAGCTCGTTGACGCGCCCGATGGTGGTGTCGTGGTAGCGGAGGAAGACGCGGCCGATGGCGCCGGAGCTCGCCGGGCGCCGGACGATCTCGTAGATCGCCGTCACGGTGCTTCCCGGGCCGACCTCGCCGGCGTCGATCGCGTCGTTGCGGAAGTCCCGGTCCGCGATGTCCCGGTTCTCGTAGCCGAGCAGGCGGTAGCGCGAGACGACCGCGGGGTCGAACTCGACCTGGATCTTGGCGTCCCGCGCGAGCACGGAGAGGGCGGCCGGGAGGTTCTCCTCGAAGGTCCGGCGCGCGTCGGCGGGGGAGTCGACGTACGCGTAGTTCCCGTTCCCCCGATCGGCGAGCTGCTCGAGGAATCGATCATCGTAGCGGCCTCGCCCGAACCCGATGACCGAGAGGTAGATGCCCCGGTCCGCGTAGACCCGGACCGAGCCGAGGATCTCGTCCGCGCTGCGGGCCCCGCTCGTCGCGACCCCATCGCTGCACAGGATCACACGATTGACGGCGCGGGGATGGGCGACCTCGTCCGCGATGCGGTAGGCGAGGTCGAGTCCCGCCTCGACATTGGTGGAGCCGAGCCCGGTCAGACCATCGATGGCCTCGAGGATCCGCTCCCGCTCCGTGGCCGCGGTGTGGGGGAGGACGAGGTAGGCCTGACTCCCGTAGGCGACGACCCCCACCCGGTCGGCGGCGCCGAGGTTCTGGAGGAGGGTGCTCACCGCCTCGCGCACGGCTCCGAGCCGCGCCTCGATCCCCATCGAGCCGGAGGTGTCGAGCGCGAGGGTCAGGTTCAGCGGCCGTCGCTCGAAGGCGGCGAGTTCCCGGGCCTTCACGGTGATCTGGAGCTGCTCCACCGGGATGGCCGCTCCCCCCTCGCCCGCAATGCCGCCGAAGGGGGAGGGCCCCCCCTCGACGAACACGCTGAAGGCGCGGCCGGAGGCGGCCGGTCGGGGATCGGGGAAGGCGTTCACGAACTCCTCGGTGCGCACCGTGCCCGGGTCCGGGAGCCGGCCATCCGCGAGTCGGGAGACGGCACGGGTGTAGCTCGCGGTGTCGACATCCATCGCGAAGGTCGACAGGGCATCCCGACTCGTCTCGACGAAGGGGTTCACCCCGTACCTCCTCCGGAAGCCATCCCTTCCCAGTCCCTCGTCGCCGATGCGGGGAGCGGGGATCGTCAGCGGCTCGGCGAGGAACCGGCCGAGGTCGAGCTCGGGATCGAGGTTGCGGTAGTGCTGGAACGCGCGGAGGGTCCGCTCGTCGGGGGAGGCGGCCCGGCTCTCGGCCTCCCTCACCGCCTTCTCCTGCGGCGCCATCGGCTTGAGGTTCATCTTCCGGGCGGGCGGTGGCGCGAGCCCCCGCATCGGCTCGCCGAAGGAGGGGGCGCCCCCCTTGTCGCGCGACTCTCCGCTCGCCGCCGTCGTCGTCTCCGGAGAGGCGAACCGCCCCAGCGCGGGCGCATCATCGAGGTCGACCCGGCGGCGGCTCTCGCGGAGCGCCTCCCGGGAGAACTCGATCGAGGCGGAGCGGGGGAGGGGAGGGCTCGCCTCCTGCTCCTCCTCGAGGCTCCGGTCGAGGAGCTCGATCGCGCGTCCTCCCTGGAGGTTCTTGTTCTCGCTCTTGTACCTGGCTTCTCCCCGGGTCAGGTCTCCCGCGGCGCGGAAGTCCTCCTCGGCATCGGGCTCTCGGGCATCCCGATTCGGGGCCGCACGCTGCCGGGCATCCCGCTCCGCGACGACCCGCTTCTCGTCGAGACGGGCGAGCCCGGGACCCTCGTTCCGCGGGGGCGCGGGGGCGGCGGCGACGCCCGCGCCCGCGTGGGAGAAGGACCCGCGTCCCCGTCGGGTCCCGAAGTCGAGCTTCTTCGTCTCGGTCTTCGCGGCGCCGGCCCGGTCCCCCTGAAGCTCCGACTTCTCGAACTCCGCGCGCTCGGGGTTCCTGGCAGCGCCCACGGGGGGCTGCGCGTAGAGGGCGACTTCGCCGGCTTCGGCCGGATCCGCGTGAGGGGCCGCGTTCGAGTGGAAGACCGCAGGAGGCTGCGTCGGAGGGAGACCTCCCCCGCCGCCTCCGCTGGGGAGACCCGCCGATGCATCCGGTGGAGTGAAGGAGAGGGTGGTGCCCGCGACCGCGTCGTCGTAGCCGTAGCTCTCCCCTCCGCGCCCGAAGGTCTGCAGGGGCGCCACCGCGAGGGTTCCTTCGATCTCCACCTCCTCGACGGGCTCTCCGAGGTGGGCGAAGTTGCGCGAGTTCATCGCATCCGAGGGGGCGGGGAACGCCTCCCCGGTCGGCTGTCCCGGGTCCTCCGCTCCCCATCCGAAGAACCCGTCGTCGGCGTCCTCGGTGCTTCGGGTCACCGCCCGCTCCGACGAGGGGGCCGTGACGCGGGCGGACCACTCACTCGCTCCCCGTCGCCCGCTCATCAGCGAGGGGAGGAGGAGGAGCGTTGTGAATCCGATGCCGATGAGGAGGACGGCGGCGGCCGCTCCGGGGGTGGCGAGGCGGGTGAGGAGGGGACGGGAGCTGCTCGCCGCGAGGACACGCTCGAGGCGGAGCTGGTCGAAGTGGTACTCCTCCGGCGCCGCCATCGAACCGGGGTCGGCGGGGGCGAGGGCATCCTCCACGAGCCGGAGAGTGGCGCGGAGCCGCTTCAGCTCCTCACGGCACTCCGGACACCCTTCGAGGTGCGCTTCGACCTCCGTGACTCCCTCCGCGGTCAGGTTCTCGAAGAGGTAGGCGGTGAGCAGGTAGCGCAGGTGGCCGTCGGACTCGGGCTGCGGGGAGCCGAACTCTGGAAGTCCGGACTCCGGGGGGGGACTGGTCATTCGTCCTCGCCTCCGATCGGAGCGAGGCGGGTCGCGAGGACCCCCATCGTCCGGTGGAGGATCACTCCGACATTCGTCGGCGTGGTCCCGATGATCTCGGCGATCTCCCGGTAGCTCTTCCCCTCCTCGATGCGCAGGAGGAGGACCTCGCGCTGACGGGGGGGGAGGCGATCGATCTCGGCGCGGGTGCAGGCTCGGCGCTCCTCGGCGACCAGGGGCTGGTCCGCGGCGGTCCCCGCTCCCCGTCGCTCGCGGGCGGCCGCTTCCGTGTGCCTCCTTCGTCGGCTCTCCCGGCGGATGAAGTCGACGGAGCGGTTGCGGGCGACGCGGAGGAGCCAGTTGTGGCAGTCGTCGACCTTCAGGAGGCGACGCGGATGCCGCGCCGCCTCCAGGAAGGTCTCCTGGACCACATCCTGAGCTGCCTCAGGGTCGCCGAGGAAGCGGGACACGAAGCGGACGAGGGACTCCTGATACCGGGCGAGCAGCGCGCCGAGGGGCTCGGCGTCACGGGTCTCGACATAGGCGAGGAGGAGCTCCCTGTCGGTCATTCGGTGCCGCGGACCCTTCTGCCTCGATCGTTGGAAGACCGTCGGGGGGGGGAGCGGCCCGATGCCGCCACCTCCCCTCCTCCAAGGTTCCATGAAGGAGTCGATCCTCGGGCGTGGATCTTACGGCGGCGGGGGCGGAGTTTCCCAAGTCATTGTCGGTTCGCGGCTTCCGGCGGTCCCCCGGAGGGCGGTGCTCAGGAGTCGCCTCCCGCCACGAAGATCCCGCTCGCGTCCACGACGAAGACCCCTTCGGAGCGCTGGGAGACCTTTCCGACGACGACCACCTGCTTCAGCTCCGAGAGCGCGCCCCGTCCCTTCAGGGAGGTCCGCAGCGGCTTCCCATCCTCTCCGACGACCTGAATCGTGGCGGAGAGCGCTCGTCGCTCGGTGATCGGGGTGCAGCAGGCATCCCAGGGGGTGTCGCAGCCCTCCTCGGGGTGGCAGGCCTCGATCGAGTGGTCGCCGAGGATGAAGGTCGCCGCCCCCTCCACGAAGATCTGGCGGTTCCCGACGAGCTGTCCGGCGATGACGACCTCATCTCCGAGGGCTGCGCTCTCCTTCACCTCCGCGACGGAGCGGGCGTTCGCCGGCGGGCTGGTGAGGAAGAGGGAGGGGGGCAGGTCGGGAGCGGCGGTCTGCACCGGCGACTCCTCGACCGCGCAGCCGATGAGCGTGAGCAGGAGCAGGGGGATCACGAAACGGGGGTGACGCATGGGTGGCCTTCCGTGGCGGAGGGGACCGAGGTCCCCGGGACTTCAGGAGTTCGATGTTTCACGACTTCAGCGCCTGTCCGACCGGCAGTCGCAGGCAGTGGATCGTCGGGGGGAGGGCGCCGAGGAGCCCGAGGCCGAGGCCGGCGCCGACCCCGATCGCGAGGACGGGAGCATCGACGATGAGACCGAACGCCCCCATCGAGAAGCGGACGGCGACCCCGTCGAGGACCGCCCAGCCGAGCGCCCCCGCGACGAGGGCTCCGCAGGAGGAGATGATCCACGACTCCTGGAGGAAGCTCAGGATGATCGCCCGTCGTGGATACCCGATCACCTGCAGGGTTCCGACCTCCCGGACACGGCTCGCGAACGCAGCGACCATCGTGTTCAGCCCTCCGAGGATTCCGCCGAGCGCGACGAGGAGTGCGGTCGCGAGGACCATCGCTCGGACCGGAGCATAGAACCGGGAGAGGGTGGCGTAGTACTCCGACTCCGTCATCACCGCGAGCTCGAGGTCGAGGCGCTGGGCCGCGAGGATCTCCGCGTCCGTGATGTCCGCCTCTCCGGGCACGAGGGTCGCGATCACGCAGGAGAGGTTGTCCCGCTGGGCGATGACCTGCAGGTCGGTGAGGGGGATCCAGATCTCGGCGTCGATCACGGTGCGCGGGGCGCGCATCCGGCCCACGATCCGCCACTCGCGACCGTCGATGTGGAGGACCTCACCGAGCCCCAGGCGCGCGTCCGGGACCCCGAGCTGGCCCGAGACCAGTCCTCCCACGAGGAGCTCGTTCGCGCCGGCGACGGGGGCGCGCCCCTCGGTGATCTGCACCTCGGAGTGGACGAGGAAGGCGCTCGGACGCACGCCGCGCAAGGGGGTGAGCCGTCCCTCCGGCACGGCCGGATCGGTGCGGACGGCGAGGCCGATGTGGACCTCCGGGGAGATGAACGGCTGCCCCAGCCGCGTGCGGAGCCCGGAGATCGTCCCGACGACATCGGCCGCCTGCATGCGGATCTCGGAGCGCTCCACCGACTCCTCCGACCCCGCGCCCAGGAAGATCACGTTGGAGTTCCCCGCGGGAGGATCGAGGCTCGCCCCCATCCCTCGGATGAACGAGGCGGAGGCGATGACGAGGAGGGTCACCAGGGTGCTCCCGACGAGGGCGCCGGCGAGGCGCCCCGGGGATCGACCGAGGTTGCGCGTCGCGTAGTCGAAGGGGAGTCCTCGCATCTCACACCGCCCTGAACGAGCCCGCGATCGGGCGGCGGGCCGCCCGGATCGCCGGGAGGAGGCCGGCCGCCAGCCCGAGGGCGACGGCGAGGAACAGCCCGAGCAGGATCGCGCCGGGCTGGGCGGTGAACTCCACGGTCAGCCCCTCCATCCCGATGGAGGGACGCTGGCGGAGGAGGAGGAGGGATCCGAGCGCGCCGACCCCTCCGCCGACGAGCCCGAGGAGGCTCCCCTCGATCACGATCAGGCCGGCGATCCGCGCCGGAGTGAAGCCGACGGTCTCGAGGATCGCGTGCTCCCGAACGCGGTCGCGCACCGCGAGGGCGATGGAGTTCGCGATGAGGGCGAAGACCGCGATGAGCGCGGCGCGGCCGAGCCAGCTGGCGAACTCCACGATCTCGATGACATCGCTCGCCGCCGCGGCGACGAAGGCCTTCTCCGGGCGGGTCGCCGTGGGATCGGGGTCCCGCGCGAACTCGGCGTCGATGGCGCGCGCCACCTCCTCCATGCGCGTCGGGTCGGTCACCTTCACCTGGAACTGCGTGACGACGCCGCCCGTCCCCCCTCGCTGGCTCGTCTCCTGCAGGAAGGAGAGGTGGGTGTAGGCGACGTTCTCATCCTGAGGCTCGTCGCTCCGAATGATCCCGGCCACGGTGACCGTGATCCCGGCGGCGTCGAGGCGGTCGCCCACCACGACCCGCCGACGGGTCGCGAGAGCCTCGCCGACGAGGGCCGCATCGCTGCGGCGGAGCCACGCATCCACCGAGCCGGCGATGATCTCGAGATCCGGCACGTAGAGCTCGACGAACTGCTCCGGCGGCGCGCCGCGGAAGGTGACGACATCGAGGGAGGCGCGGCAGTTGGAGACCTTGATCTTCATCGGGATGGCCCGCGCCACCCCGTCGATCGCCTCGATCCGATCCCCGTAGTACTGGGGGAGGCGACTCGTGAACGGGCAGTACCGGTTCTCACGGTAGACCACGAGGACCGAGTCCTCGGCCGTCACCCGGGTCGCGCGCTCGACGCCGTCGCGCATCGCATCGATCGTCGAGTGCAGGAACATCGCGACCGCGATCCCGCAGAGGGTGAGGGCGCTCCGCAGCGGTCGCCGGCGGATCTGCTTCGCGATGAGCGGGAGCACGCGCAGGAGATCAGGCATGTCTCTGCTCCTCCCCCGGTTCGGTGACGAGGCGCCCCTTCTCGAGGTGCAGGGTCGCCTGGGCGTAGTCGGTCGTGGCGATGTCGTGGGTCACGACGAGGAGCGTCTTCCCGAGGTCCTCGCTCAGCTTGCGGAGCAGCTTGAGGATCGCGGTGGAGGACTCCCGATCGAGGTCCCCGGTGGGCTCGTCCGCGAGGAGGAGGGGCGGATCCGCGACGATCGCCCGGGCGATGGCGACGCGCTGCTCTTGTCCTCCGGAGAGCTGGCGGGGGTAGTGGTCGTGGCGGTCGGCGATCCCGGCGAGCTCGAGGGCCCGCTGCACCCGCGCGTGGCGCTCCTTGCGCGAGAGCGGGTGGATCAGCAGGGGGAGCTCGACGTTCTCATAGGCGGTGAGGACCGGCACGAGGTGGTAGAGCTGGAAGATGTACCCGACCTTCTCCGCCCTCCATCTCGCGAGGCGCGAGCGGGAGAGGTGGGCGATGTCCAGTCCATCGACGAGCAGCTCCCCCGAGGTCGGCCGGTCGATCCCGGCGATCAGGTTCAGGAGGGTCGTCTTGCCGGAGCCCGAAGGTCCCATCAGGGCGAGGAAGGAGCCCGGCTCGATCACGAGATCGAGGGAGTCGAGGGGCGTGATCGTCGTCTCGCCCTTCATGAACTTCTTCGTCAGCGCCCGACACTCGATGCCGATCATCGGCCTCCTCCGCTCTTCCACTCGACCCCCGCGCCCTCCTCGAGGTCGGGAGGGGGATTCTCGATCAGGATGTCGCCCGGGAGCAGCCCCGAAGTGACCTCGCCCCACTCGCGGCCGGCGGCGTCGCGGAGGCGGGCCGCACCCCATTCGATGCCGCGTCGGGAGGCGGTCCCGCGTCCATCGACGCGATTCGTGATGACCCACAGCGCGGCTTCTCCGCTCGCGGCGAGGTCCCGGGGAGCGAAGACGCGCTCCCGGGTCGCGGTCATCCCGCCGCCTCCCTCGCCGGCGAGGAGGCGCACGCGCGCGAGCATCTCCGGCTTCAGGAGGGGGATCGGATCCTCGATGGCGACCTTCACCTCGACCGTGTTCTTCTGGAGGTCCGCCTCATGGACGAGGCGGGAGATCCTCCCTCGGAAGGTCCGATCGGGGAGGGCGGAGACTTGCACCTCCGCCGCCTGGCCCCGACCGACCCCGGCCGCGTCCGCCAGGGGGATGTCCACCCTCACCTGCAGTCGCGCCGGGTCGTAGAGGATGGCGATCGGTGTCGCCTCCCCCGCCCCGTGGGAGGAGACCGGGCTGCCGGGCACGACCGAGCGGCGGAGCACGATGCCCGCGGACGGCGCCCGGATCACGGTCCGATCGAGCGCGAGCTGGGCCGCGGCGCGGCGGGACTCGGCGAGGGCGACCGCGCCCTCCGTCTTCGCCACCTCCGCGCGGGCGACCTCGACCGCCTGCAGCTCCCGGATCCGGAGGCTGCGTGCCTCCTCGGCGGCGCGCAGGCGGGCGACGCTCTCCTCGAGGTATCCGCCGGCCGCCGCCTGTCCGGCCCGGACCTTCTCGATCGAGGCCTCCTTCGCGGCGAGGGCGAGGCCGAGGCGCGCCACCTCTCCGGCCCCGGCGGCGCCGGCCTCGACGAGGGGGCTCTTCCGATCGAGCTCATCCCGGAGCGCAGCGGCCTCCGCCCGGAGCACGCCCTCCTCGGACGCGAGCCCGGCGAGGGCCGCCTCCGCCTGCTTCACCTTCGCGGCGGCGATCTCCACCTGCTGGGTGGGGAGGACAAGGGTGGACATCTCCGTCTCCGCCGCATTGAGCTGGGCTCGGGCGCGGGCGTGCTCGCCCTCCGCCACGCGGAGCTGGGCGAGGGCGGCGTCGAGGGCGATCCTCGCATCCTCGTCGATGAGTCGGGCGAGCACATCGCCCGCTACGACCTCGTCTCCCTCCAGAACCTCCACCGTGGAGACGACCCCCTGGACGAGGGGGGTCGCGTGGGTCGGGTAGGGGTCCGGCTCGATCCAACCGGTCGCGGTGAGGGAGCTCCCCCCGACCGGTGCGTCGACGGACTTGACCACGACCGGGACCCCGCTCACTTCGAGCACGGGGATGAGGCTGCGCCAGGAGGCGCCGAGGATCAGCCCGACGGTCGCGATGACGAGCATGACGGGGAGCAGGAACCGGGTCGCGAGGCGTCGGCGGGGGAGCGGGATGGCCACGCTCCCTGGCTCGCCGGCGGTCTCGAAGATCGAGGCGTTCATCGCCCACCCTCCTTCTTCGTGGTCCGGGTCTCCGAGGTTCGGGGGACGGCACCGTCGCTCGCGCGAGGGTCGTTGGCACGGGCGAACGGCTCCCCGACCGCGCGCGCGAGGCGCAGGCGGGAGGTGCGGAGGTCCGCGCTGCAGCTGCTCTCGGTGCGTCGGGCGAGGATCAGGTCGAGATTCGCGGCGAGCACCTCCAGCTCCGTGCCCTCTCCCGCGGCTCGACGGAGCCCCTGCAGGCGGAGGTGCTCCTCCGCGGCGGGGATCCGCGTGTCCCGCAGATGGGCGAGTCTCTCGGCATCCCCCTGCCGCTCGATGGTGGCTCGGCGGACCTCGAGGAGGGCGAGACGCACGACCTCCTCCGCCTCATGGACCGCCCGGAGGGCGGCCGCCCGGGCGGCCGCGATCCTCGCGTCGCCGGGATCGAGGATGGGGAGCTCGAAGCGGATGCCGGGGAAGAGTCCCTGGCGACCGACGAAGTTCTCCTCGGCCCGGAGGCTGAAGGCGATCGCCCCGAGTCGCTCGAGCTCGGCGGTCTCCACGCGCGCTCCATGCGCCTCGACTCGGGCGATCGCGGCTGCGACATCGAGTCGGTCGGCGAGGATGGCGGTGAGCTCGGGCATGCCGGCGTCGATCGCGGAGAGCGGGGGGAGGGTGCTCGCATCGATCGCGGGACAGCCCGCTCCGGGGTCGTCGCCGCCGAGGAGGGAGAGGAGGCTCGCCTCCGCGAGGGCGAGGGCCTTGCGGCTCGCCGCCGCCTTCTCCCGCGCCGCACCCAGGGTGTCCATCGCCGCGGCGAGCTGCGCTCCGGTCCCTTCGCCGCGGCGCTCGAGGTCCGCCCTCAGGAGGGCGAGGCGCTCGAGGACCCGCGTGCGCTCGTCGTCGAGGGCCACCTGCTCCCTCAGATGGTGCACCGTGATGCACCCACGGACGGTCTCCTCCGCGAGGCGGTGCGCCAGGTCCGCCAGGGCGAGGACCTCCCGCCGCAGCTCGGCGTCGGCGGTCGCGATCCGATCCGGCCGGGTGAGGAGCGCCGTGATCGGCGCGGTGAGGCCCACGCCCCCGGGCGTGCCTCCGTCCCCATCGATGGGGATTCCCAGGGCCGCCGTGAGGGAGGGATTCGGGAGTCGCTCCGCCGCGACGCGCTGCGCCTCCGCCTGCTCCACGGCGGCGAGGCGCGCTCCGATCGTGGGGTGGACCTGCAGCGCCCGCTCGATCGCCAGCCCCGTCGGGAGCGGGTTGCGAAGGGCGGGAGCTCCCGCCCCCCACGCCGGGCGGGCGCCGAGCCTCGCCTCGACGGCGTCCGCGGCCCGGGAGAGCTGGGGCGAGGGGTCGACGGAGCGACAGCCCGCGACGGTGAGCGCGCCGAAGATGAGCGGAACCACGAGCTGGGGAACCACGCCGAATGACCGGCGGGGTGAAGCGTCGAACATGAGAGACCTTCCTCGAGGGGCGATGGCAGGGGACGGGGGATCACGGTGTGCCGGTCACGACGGGCCGGTCACGATGTTCCATTCACAATGTCCCAGTGCGGCGACCGCTGGGCGGTCGATCGAGAGGAAGGCGGGCTAGACTCGGAGGGCGCCGTGCCGAAGAGGGAGGGGGTCTTCGGGGGGGAGGGAGAGGGAGCTCCGGATCTTCCGGGGCGAGGCGAAGGTCACCGACGGCGCGGAGGAGAGCTCCGAATCCCGCGCGAGCATCGCGAGCTCGAGCTCCTGCTCCGCTCCCCCGCCGGGGGCGAGGGTCACGAGCTGCAGGAAGGAGACCTCGCAGCAGGAGCAGCCGACGCGGGCTCCCGCGGGTGCCTCGCGCAGGGGGACCTCGGTCTCCGCACCGCCGCCGCAGCAGCTCATGGTCTCCTCGACCGGCACCGCGCCGGTCCGGGAGCAGCAGCGACTGGCGAAACCCTGCTCGCCGGTGATCCGGCACTCGTACAGGGGCAGGCCCGCGACCCACGAGGGGACGAGCGAGAGCGCTAGCAGCAGGGGGGCGACGGTCTTCTTCATGATGGAAAAGGGTACTTCCTCCGCCGCGGGGGGGCAAGGGAGCGGGCCCCTCGACGGTCTCATGGGGGAGAAGAGCCCGGTCTGCGCGCGTATTCGATCCAGTCGAAGTAGACCTCCCGGGGACCGCCTCCCCCCTCGAAGCGCTCCTCGAAGAGCATCCGCACATCGCTGCGGCGGACGCGCCCCTCCATCAGCGCGGCGTGGAGCTGGTCTCCGAGGATGTACCCGAGGGAGTGGGTCGTCCCGATGTGCACGGGGAGGTCGCGGCGGTAGAGGGAGCGGAATCGGGGGTAGCCCCGGACCCCCGCGTGGAGGTAGCGGTCCTCGTAGTCGAGGTGGGTGAGCACATCGCGCGCGACCTGTCGGATCTGGGTCATCCTCTCATCGAGGCGGCGCCCCCGAGTCTCCTCCACCAGCCCCTCGAACTCGGCGCGGTGATAGCAGCTGCGCTTGTGGTGGATGATCTTCGAGCCCAGGAAGCCGATCGCCTCCTTGAGGGTGCGGTAGTAGAAGTCGAAGACCGGGTCGGGCGGGGTCCGGACATGCCCGGCGAGCTTCGTGTTGATGTAGTGCGTCGCCTCCTCCGCGGCGTGATCGATGGAGAGGTTCCCCAGATAGATGAGGCGGCCGTCGACGAGGAAGAAGCTCTCATCCTCCTCGACCTGTGCCCGGAACTCCGCGAGGTCCCCCGGCTCGATCAACCCCGATCGCTCAAGGCGGTCGAGGAAGTCCAGGTCGCGGTTCGTGTGCACCGTGAAGTCCTCGAGTCCCTCCTCCGGGAGCTCGAAGAAGCGGCAGATCGTCCGCACGATCTCGTGGACCTGATCGGTCATCACGCTGGATGAGATCTCCGGCTCATCCAGCCCGCGCGACTCCTCCAGCTCGTCGAGGTTCATCTCCCAGTTCAGATAGGACTGGAACTTCACGAGGGGGGTCGAGTTCACGAGGCAGTAGATGCCATCGTCGACCTCCACCGCCTGGGTGGCCTGCTCGAGCTCCCGCTCGGCGAGGTGCCAGTAGACGCTCTCCGCGTTCTGCATCACGATCACCGAGGCGCCGCCCTCGAGCCCGCGCGCGGAGAGGAACTCATCCACGCGCCGGGGGAGATGGGCGGGGGCGACATGAAGGTCGCCGAAGAGGACCGCGATGAGCGCATCCGGGTCCCGCTCGTGCGCCTCGGCGATTCGCATCGCCGCGATCGCGTCGCGGGTGCCGAGGGTGTCGCGCACCACATCCGGGTCGGAGTTCAGCGCGAGCATCGGGATGCCATGCTCCCGGGCCCACGCGAACTGGAGCGCGTAGTTGCGCCAGCTGAAGCCCCAGGTCCGGTCGTATTCGATCTCCGCGAGGAGCTCCGCCTCGGAGAGGTCCCCCGCCAGATGTCGGTCGAGGGCCTCCTGGTCGTCGATCCGGATCACCTCGGTGGCGAGGATGAGCGACCTCCCCTCGCGCCGGACCGCCTCCAGGATCCGCAGCGGTGCCTTCTGGGACTCGCGGAGGGTGTGGTAGTCGCCGAAGTAGGCGATCTTCGCGGCCCCGACCGCCTCGATCACCGTCGCGCGGGGGACCGGGCGGGCCCGCCCCGGGAGCGTCGACTGGTATCGCTCGTAGTACTCACGCAGAGCCGGGGACATCGGTCCGAGGGCCTCGAAGATCTCCGTCTTCGCCTCCTCGACCATCCGCCGCTGGATCTCGATGAGGCGATCGCGTGCGCGGGAGCTCACAGCGGAGGGGTCCCCTCCGGGAGGGAGGTGAGCGCCTGCTCGAGGAGGGTGAGGTCCGCCGGGTGATTCACGTTGTGGAACGGCCCGAGCCGGGCGGCGAGGAGGTCGACCGCAGTCGTCGTGCCGAGGGGGGGGAAGTCGGCCGGGTACAGCAGCACCCTCGATGGGACCTCCTCCGTGATCCGGGAGAGGCGCCGCTCTCCCGACTCGATGAGCGCATCGATGCCGGAGAGCGCGGAGGGGTCGTAGAGCCCGCAGAGCATCTCCGGCCCGCAGTCCGTGGTGATGAAGATCGACCGACCCGGCTCCCAGGCGGAGATCACGGTGCGCGCGATCGTCGGCGGGACGATGGGGCAGTCGACCGCCACCACCCAAGCGGCGTCGCCGCGCGGCGCGAGGTGCGCGAGGATCGCCCGAAGCGCGTCGATGACCGAGGTCGCCTCGGGGGGATCGAGGATCGTCTCCACTCCGGGGGGGAGGGGCTGGGGCAGGGGCTCCCGAGCGGAGACCGCGAGGCGGGGGACAAGGGAGCTCCAGCGGTGGAGCTGAAGGTCGAGGAGCGTCGGCGATGGTGGGGCGCCGGGGTGGGAGGGGAGGCGCACCGTCTCCTTGCGTCGCCCCAGCCGCACTCCGCGGCCGCCGGCGAGCACCACTGCGGTGATCTCGAGCTCGGGAGTTCCCCGGGGGGAGTCCATCGCGGGGTCCCTCTCCATCCTCGCGGGCGCCTCGCGCCGCCGGCGATGGCCGCGTCCGTCGGCGCGATCGGCGCGGATCCTAGCAGACGCCCTCGGAGGGGACGAGGCAATGCCCGGGGACGGTGCGAGCCGCGCCTAGGCGCCGGGAGCCCGGCGGGCGCGCGTCCAGCGCTCGAGCTGTCGGAGCGCGGAGCGGAGGTCCTTGGGGAGCGGCGCCTCGACCGTGATGCGCGCGCCGCCCGCGGGGTGGTCGAAGGTGAGCTGGAGTGCATGGAGCCCGAGTCGACCGAGCAGGGGGCGCTCCGGCTCTCCTCGCCCGGGGCGGTAGTCGCGTTTCACGGAGGAGAGGAGAAGCGGCGCGCCGTCCCCATACCAGGGGTCGCCCACGATCGGGGTCCCCAGCTCGCGCAGCGAGATGCGGAGCTGATGGGTCCGGCCGGTCCGAGGGTGGAGCCGGACCCAGGCGTGCGGGCCGAGGACCTGCTCGGTCCGGTACTCGGTCCTGCACTCCTTCCCTCCGCGCCGCACGGTCCGGACCCGCCCCGGGCGGGCGGGATCCGGTTCGATCGACACCTCGATGCTCCCCTCCGCCGCCTCCGGGACTCCGTTGGTGAGGGCGAAGTAGGTCTTCTCCACGCTCCGGGCCCGAAACTGCTCGCGCAGGGAGACCTGGGCCTCCCGGTCGCGGGCGAAGAGGAGCAGCCCCGAGGTGTCCTTGTCGAGCCGGTGGATCACATGGGGGCGCGGCGCGTCCGGGTCCGCCCGCTTCCACTCCTCCCAGAGCAGGTCGATGGCGGTGGGGGCGGCGGGATCCCAGCGCTCGCTCACCGAGGTGAGGGCGGGGGACTTGTCGATCGCCGTGATGCGCTCGTCCTCGTGGACGATGCGGATCCCGGGGCGTGGGCTGCGGCGGGACACGGGTGTGATCTCCCTCTTCCGGCGTGAGCGCGGCTCAGGTCCGCTCCGCGGCGCCCCGGGTGCGCTCCTCCGCCGTGCGGAGCTGCGCGATCCCGAAGTCGACCTCGGAGGACTCCTCGGGATGGGCCTGTCGCTGGAGGTCGAAGCAGGCGAGAGCCCGGTCGAGGAGGTCCTCTCCCTCCGGATCTCCGGAGCGCATCCGGGCGATCCCGAGGTAGCCGAGGCCGAGGTGCACCCCGAAGGTGCTCTCCGCCCCCTCTGTGGGGGAGCGCTCATCCCGCCGCGCGGCCTCGCGGGCCGCGCTCAGGCTCGCCTCAAAGCTCCGGATCGCGGTCTCGATGCGACCGAGGGAGAGTGCGTGGATCCCATGCGCCCAGTGGGCGAGGGAGAAGGGCATCGGACCCTTGTCGAGCTCCTCCCGCCAGCGGAGGCAGTCCTCCGCCGCCTGCAGGCCGGCCTCGAAGTGCTCTCTCCGACGGGGTCGCGGGTCCTCCGGCCAGCACTCGGCGAGGTCCGCCGAGAGGTTGTAGGAGAGGACGTTCGCGAAGTCCTTCCTCCGCGCCGCCTCCTCGGGATCGGCCTCGGACTCCGCCTGGCGCACTCCTTCGGCGATCGCCGCCCGGGCGACCTCGAGGCTCGTGTCGAGTGAGGCGTTCGGAAACTCCGAGGAGGCGATCCTCCGCAGGGAGAGGAGGAAGAGCGCTCGGCGGAGGCCGGGGTCCTCCTCCTCGCGGATCGCCGCGATGAGAGCGGGTGCGCCGCCCGCCTCCGCGACGGCGAGGAGACGCGGCCAGTGATGGTCGTGGGGATGGGCGGTCATCGGGCTTGGCTCCCTCCGGCAGACTCCCTGCATGGTAGGCAGAGCGGGCCTCCGGATCGAGGGGGCGCCTTCCCTCAGCGCCGCCCCTTCCGGGGCGTGAACTGCACTCCATCGAACCAGACCGACCCCTGGGTGCCCTTCACGTAGAGCGCGACATAGACCACCCGGGACGGACCCGGGGACCATCGCAGGGCGATGGGGCTCCAGGGGAGGTTCGCCTTGCGGACCGGCTCGGTCCTCCCCTTCCAGCCGCCGAGCTCCCCGGTGAAGAGCCCGATGAAGGCCTCTCCCTGGAAGCCCTCCGTCCGGATCGCGCCGCGGAGGTCGTAGAGGCGGCCAGGGGGGATGAACACGCGCTGGATCATCGCCCCGGCGCCGGGGGTCCGAATGTCCACCCGCATCGAGCTCTCGCCGTCGACCTTCTCTTGGGTGTCGAGGACGAAGCCGAGGCTCCCCGAGGGCTCGGTCGCCCCCTCGATCCACGCCGGTCCGATCCCCTCCTCGAAGGAGCCGCTGAGCAGCACCTGATCCGCCACCTCGATCGCCTCGGCGTCGGAGTGGGTCTCCCCGGGAGGACCGTCATCGAGGATGCCGATCCGGAGAGGGTCTCCCTCGGGGTCGGCGAGGGCGAGGACGAAGCCCCGACTCCCGGGGGACTGGGCGATCGCCACCTCGATGAAGTTCTCCCCCTGGGGGAGGAACACCGGGAAGGGCCGCTTCTGGTCGAGCATCAGCTCGTCGTGGGCGGGCTGTGACATCTGGGGGGAGCTGTCGGTGACACCGATCGACTCCCCGTTGACCCGCACCTCGAGGGAGCAGTCGCTCGCGCACAGGAGGCGGGCGTCGGTGTCCTTCGCGACCACGATCCGACGGAAGAGGAGCCAGCGCTTCGTCCGCTCGAGGGGAGGACCGTCCGCGACGAGGTCGATGTTCGCGGTCCGCCAGACGCGCCGGTGCCACTGGGGAGGCTGCACCTCCCCATCGACATCGAGGACCCACCAGCCCGTGATCTCCGTGCCCGGGACATTCGCGTAGTTCAGCTGGCGCGGGTGGGTCCGGAGAAACTTCACGGCCCGGGCTCCGAGGTCGACCCGGCCATCGAAGACTGGCCAGCCGTGGGCCCGGAAGATCCACGCGACGTTGAGGTCGAGGACGAGGGAGTAGAGCGTCGCGATCCGCTCGATGCTGCTCAGGCCGTGGAGACCCATCGATTTCTCGGAGCGGCGCCGCTCGGTGAGC
>JAFMMO010000214.1 GCA_017859655.1 Pseudomonadota bacterium
ATCTGGGGGAGGGGGGGGACCTCGAGACCCTCTATCTGGGCAAGTTCGCTCAGGCGCACCTCCCCCTCGTCGAGGAGCTCCTCGAGCGCCGGATCCTGATCCCCCCGAAGTTGATCCCGCGGTCCCATTCGAGGAGGATCTCCCGGCTACGCCTCGAGCGCATCCGCGCCGGATCGACCGTTTCCCAACTGATCACCCACGACCTGGGGGCGACGCCCCGCTGACGGAGGATTCCTCGATGAGGATCGCGTTCTTCGTGAACGACGTGCAGACGGAGAAGTCCGGCTACACGACCACCCGACTCGCCTACACCGCCACCAACCGGGGGCACGAGGTCTGGTTCATCGGGGCGAACGACTTCGCCTACGACCCGGACGACATGATCCGCGCGCGAGCCCGCCAGGTCACTCCGCGCAAGTACAAGAGCCTCGACAGCTACCTTCGGGTCATGCAGGGGCCGACCGCCATCGAGGAGCGGATCTCGGTCCGGGACCTCGATGTGCTCATGCTCCGGAGCGACCCCGCGGACGACGCGGTGAAGCGCCCCTGGGCGCAGAACGTCGGGATCCTCTTCGGCCAGTTCGCGGTGCGCCAGGGGGTCGTCGTCGTGAACGATCCGACCACCCTCGCGAACGCCATGAACAAGATGTACTTCCAGCTGTTCCCGGAGGAGGTGCGCCCTCGGACCCTGATCACCCGGGACCGGACGGAGATCCGCCACTTCGCGAAGGAGGAGGGGACGGTCGTCATCAAGCCGGTGCAGGGCTCCGGCGGGACCGGCGTTTTCCTCGTTCGACCGGATGACCTCCCGAACCTGAACCAGATGATCGACTCGGTGAGTCGCGATGGATATGTCATCGTCCAGGAGTACCTCAAGGAGGCGGAGCAGGGGGACATGCGCTTCTTCATGATGAACGGGCAGCCGCTCCGCCACCGCGGGCGATACGCCGCGTTCCGGCGCAACCGCAGCGGGGGAGACCTCCGCAGCAATCTCCACGCGGGCGGGAAGAAGGCGCAGGCGATCGTCGATGATCGGGCGCTCCGGATCGCCGAGATCGTGCGACCCAAGCTGGTCGCGGACGGCATGTTCCTCGTCGGGCTCGACATCGTCGGCGACAAGCTGATGGAGGTGAACGTCTTCAGCCCGGGGGGGCTGGGGAGCGCCTACGAGTTCGAGAAGGTCAGCTTCTCGGGAGTCGTCATGGACGCGCTCGAGCGGAAGGTCCAGTACGCGCAGTTCTACAAGCGCGTCTTCAACAACATCGACATGGCGACCCTCTGAGGAGGACCGACGCGGAGTCTATCGGGCGTACTCGTCCACCCGCTCCGGCTCCGGGTCCCCGTAGGGGTCGTAGAGCCCCTCGTCCTCGTCCTCCATCTCCACATCCTGCGCGGTGATGAGCATCAGGACGAGACCGAGGAGGAAGACGACTCCGGAGCCGAGCCCGAGGTAGACCGCGATGGCGGTCCGGGTCGAGCCCACGCCGTCGCCGAGCGCCTTCATGTAGAGGAACGCCGCCGCGACCATTCCGATCGAGGAAAGGAACACCGCTCTCCGGGCGGACTTGTGCATGGGCCCTCCTGCCGGGGGGCAGCATAGCCAAGACGCGGGATGCGCGGCTACCCCGAGTCGAGGAATCGATCGCGGATGTCGGGGGTCGGCACGCGGCAGCTCTCCCGCCTCCCGAACCAGCGGAGGCGCCGTCGGGCGATCACGCCGTAGACCCCGTCGCGGAGCGGACGTGGGACGAGCATCCCGAGGCGGAGCCAGGAGCGGGGGGCCCGGAGGTGGCGCGCGACGCGCAGAGCCGCGGTCGAGCGGAGATGCGCCCCTTCCCCGTCGATGAGGACCACCGTGTCGAAGTCCTCGGTCGGGAGACCCGCCCAGCGCAGCAGCTCCGCCCCCGCCGGGGACTGGAGGGGCGAGAAGTGGAGCCGTGGCTCCCGCTCATGGCGCAGGACGAAGTCGACCCAGCGATTGCACAGTCCACACTCCCCGTCGAAGAGGACGATCCCATCCCGCACCTCCTCCGCGAATCGCGGGGGAGGCGGCCCCTCGGGGGTGGCGGTGACGGGACTCGTGCGGGCAGGGCTCAGCGGTCTCTCCGTTCCGAGGGAGTCTCCCCTCCCCTCCATCTTCCCGGTCGAGGGGCGGGAGGGCGAGGGAGATCCGCCGATTCCACCGGCGGGGCGTTCAGCGGAGGGCGCCTGCGATCACCTCGACCACGCGCTCCGGGTCCCCCGGCTCGAGCCGATGGTGGATCGGGAGGGCGAGCGCGGTCTCCGCGAGCTCCGTGGCGGCCGGGAACTCATCGGCGCGGTGACCGAGGGAGGAGAAGACCGGCTGGGTCGGGAGGATCCCCGGGTAGTAGAGCCCGGAGCCGATGCCCGCGCCGGTGAGCGCGTCGCGGACGCGCTCGCGCTCCCGGATCCTCACGATGAACTGGTGCCAGCAGTGAGCGGAGCCCGGCGTCCGATCGAGCGGGCGCGCCCGCTCGAGGAGGTCGTGGGCGGACAGCGCGGCGAGGTACGCCTCCACGTTCCGCGCCCGCGCGGCCTCGACCTCGGCGAGGCGGGCGAGCTTCACCGAGAGGATGGCTCCCTGGAACCCGTCCATCCGGGCGTTCCAGCCGAGGCTGCGGTGGTCGTAGCCGCCGGCATCGCCGTGGACGCGAAGAGAGCGGATACGCGCCGCGATCTCGTCGTCGCGGGAGACCGCCAGCCCCGCGTCGCCCGCGGCCCCGAGGTTCTTGGTGGGGTAGAAGCTGTAGGCCCCCGCGTCCCCGAGCGTGCCGAGCATCCGACCGCGGTACTCCACCCCGAAGCTCTGGGCGGAGTCCTCGATGACGCGGGTGCCGGTGCGGGCGGCCGCGGCGAGGATCGTCTCCATCTCCGCCCCCTGCCCGTAGAGGTGGACCGGGATCACCGCATCCGCCCCCGCCTCCATCGCGGCCACCGCCGCCGCCGCGTCGATGAGCCCGGTGCCGGGGTCGACATCGACGAAGATCGGGGTCGCGCCGAGGTGCGCCACCGAGGACGCGGTGGCGAAGAAGCTGTAGGCGGGGACGATGACCCGGGAGCCTGCCCCGATGCCCACCGCCTGTAGTCCGAGGCGGATCGCGTCCGTCCCCGAGTTCATCCCGATGGCGTGAGGGACGGCGAGGCGGTCGCGGCAGGCGGCCTCGAAGCGGTCGACGGCGGAGCCGAGGCAGAAGGAGCTCTCATCGATCGCGGTGGAGAGCGCCTCGATCCAGAGAGCGCGCTCCTGCGCGTCGTCCGGGCCGACCGCGACCATGGGGACCGGTCGGGTCCGGGGGGCTGGGTTGCTCACGCGCGCTCCTCTCGGGGCTCGGGCGGGCCGATGGTGCGGTACCACTCCACGAAGCGGGCGAGGCCAACCTCGAGCGGGGTCTCGGGCTCGTAGCCGAGCTGCTCGCGGGCGTGGGAGATCTCCGCGCAGGTGCGGGAGACATCGCCCGGTTGGCTCGGGTGGCGCTCGATGATCGGCTCCCGGCCGAGGGCGTGGCCGATCGCCGAGACCAGCTCGGAGAGGCTGACCATCCGATGGTTGCCGAGGTTGTAGACCTCGAAGCCCTCGTTGCGGTCGAGGGAGGCGAGGACCCCGGCGACGATGTCGTCGATGTAGGTGTAGTCCCGGAGGGAGGAGCCATCCCCGAAGAGGGGGATCGTCTCCCCGGCCTCGATCCGGCGCGTGAAGCGGTGAATCGCCATCTCCGGGCGCTGGCGGGGCCCGTAGACGGTGAAGAAGCGCAGGCAGGCGACCGGCAGCTGGAAGAGATGATGGAAGCTGTGGCAGAGGAGCTCCCCCGCCTTCTTCGTCGCGGCGTAGGGGCTGACCGGGTGGTCGACCGGGTCGGTCTCGCGGAAGGGAGTCTCCTCCCGCTCGCCGTAGACCGAAGAGGAGCTGGCGAACACGAAGTTCCCGATGGTGAAGTCCCTCGCGAGCTCCAGCATCCGACTCGTCCCGACCAGGTTCACATCGTTGTAGAGGGTCGGCTGCTCGATCGAGGGGCGCACGCCGGCGCGGGCGGCGAGGTGGATGATCCCGTCGAGGGCGTGGGTTCGACCGATCCTCCCGAGGAGCTCTCCGTCCCGGATGTCCCCCTCGATGAAGGTGAACCCGTCCCGGGAGCGCGCGTCGCGGAGGTTCCTCCGCTTGATGGCGGGATCGTAGTAGTCGTCGAGGTTGTCGAGGACGACCACCTCATCCCCGCGGGCGAGCAGCCGGTCGCAGACATGGCTCCCGATGAAGCCCGCGCCTCCGGTGAGGAGGATCCTCATCGCCATGTCCGCTCCTTCCCCACCGTCGGTCCGGGCTCCCCGTCTCTCCGTCTTGCGAGCCTCAGTCCGGGCGATCGGGCATTCTAGCCGCCGTGGAGCGCTCCGGGCGAGGGTGTCGGACGGTTTCCCCGGTCACTCCGCGTAGGGGGTCGGGTCGTCGAGCCCCGCCTCCTCGAAGCCGCGGCGCCGGAGCCCGCAGGAGTCGCAGCGCCCGCAGGCGAGGCCGGTCGGCGTCGGGTCGTAGCAGGAGAGGGTGAGGGAGTGATCGACCCCCAGCGCATGGCCGCGGGAGACGATCTGCGCCTTCGTCAACTCGAGGAGCGGGGTGTGGATCCGCCACCAGCCCGCGTCCGCCGCATCTCCGGCGGTCGATCCATCCCGGGTGCCGGCATCCGCGGCGCGGCGGAACGCCTCGATGAAGGCGGGGCGGCAGTCGGGGTAGCCGGAGTAGTCGAGGGCGTTCACCCCGATGAAGATGTCCCGGGCTCCGCGCGCCTCCGCGATGCCGACGGCGAGGGAGAGGAAGGTGAGGTTCCGGGCGGGCACGTAGGTGCTCGGGATTCCGCCCCGGCCCGCCCCCTCCGGGGGCTCCGCGGGGATCGGGCCATCCCCGAGGAGGGAGGATCCTCCGATGCGGCCGAAGGGGAGCTCGAGCTCGAGGGGAGCCGGAGCCCCGAGAGAGCGCGCCACGCGACGGGCCGCCTCCACCTCCACGGCGTGGTTCTGGCCGTAGAGGAAGGAGACCGGGATCGGGGCGAAGCCCTCCTCGATGGCGATCGCGAGGATCGTCGAGGAGTCGAGTCCGCCGCTGAAGAGGACGACGGCCGAGGGGCGTGGGGAGAGGGACATGAGGCATCCGATCTTCCGGGGCTCGGGGGAGTATGGCGCCGCCCGTCTCCGGTTTCGAGCCGTTGCCGGGTTCGAGCGCACTGGTCCCTCCTCCGGGGCTTCCCTATCATGCCGGGAGGCGGGGCCGTGTCGGTCCCCCTGCATCCCCAGTCCGGGCGGGAGACTCGATGCGGATCCTCCTCACCACCGGCCGTCTGACCTGGTCGACTCCGACGACCTACGCTCAGGGGCTCATTCGCGGCCTCCTCGATCGGGGTCACGAGGTTCAGGTCGCGGGGATGGGAGGACCGCTCCAGGAGGGGCTCCGGGAGCTCGGCTGCGAGGTCTACGAGTACCATCGGGATCCGCTGGGGTACTCGAAGCGGCGCTTCCTCGGCTTCCTCCGCGAGTTCGATCCGGAGATCGTCCACGCGGTCGGAGGGCGGGAGGGGCTGAGCCTCGGCTCCCTCGTCACGCGGGATCTGCACCGGCCCCTCGTCCACACGGTCCACTCGTGGTTGCCGGAGGACGCCGTCCGACCCCTGCCGCCGACGATCTGCGGCGTGATCGCCGTGAACCAGGATGTGCGGGAGCATCTCGTGAATCAGCTCCGCATCGCGAAGGGGCTCATCCGCGTGATCCCCTACGGCGTCGATGCGCCGCGGCTCGAGCCGGAAGCGGCGGATGGCGACTCGACGCGGATTCCGGTGGTGGGGACGGTCGGGCGCCTCGAGCGGGGGCGCCGGTTCGAGGAGTTCCTCAAGATCGCCCATCTCGTCCGCCAGCGCCTCGATGAGATCCTCTTCATGATCGCCGGGGAGGGTCCGGACGAGGCCCGCCTCCGGCGGGAGGCGGAGGCCCTCGGGCTGGAGGACGCCGTGACCTTCGCGACCCCGCAGGCGGGGATCGAGCATGTGTACCGCGCCTCGG
>JAFMMO010000215.1 GCA_017859655.1 Pseudomonadota bacterium
CTCGGAGGAGATCCGCACCCGTCGGGAGGCGAGGGCGCCGAGGACCAGGCTCACTCCGACGGCGAGCACCACCAGCAGCAGGCCGGCCCAGACGAGCCGGAAGCCCTCGAGGCGCTGCAAGAGCGCGAGGGGGCTGGGGATCTCCGCACCGAAGGTCCCGGTGACGAGCTGATGGCTCGTCGAGAAGGGGGGAGGGAGCGGCCAGCTCGCCCACGCGCGCCCCGGGGTCGCCTCGGCGGAGCCGAAGGGGCGCAGGACGGTGAACACCGCCTCGCTCTCCCCTCGCTCTGCCAGCGTCGCCGCGAGCGCATCCGCGAGGAACGGCTCCGTCGCGAACTCCGCCACGATCCGCCCGGTCCCCACCTCGGGGAGCACGAGCTGGAACCGGCCGGAGTCCCCGTCGACGAGGCGAGGAGCGGTCATCGGCGGAGGCGCCGCGTCGAGCTGCAGGAGAACGGGCACCGACCAGCCCGGCAGCTCGATCCGTCCCCCCGGGACGGTGGCGCCCCATGCAACGAGGGTCTCCGGGTCGAGCGAGGGCGAGGCGAGCACCGCGAGCGGATCGAGGCGATCGCCGCCGAGCTCGAGGTTCGCCTCGATCGCGTAGGAGAATCCGAGGTCGTCCTCGAGGGACGGAGGCAGGGAGGAGACGGCGCGGAGGATCTCCCGCCGCTCCTCCGGCGCGGAGAGGTCGGGGAGGGAGCGCAGCACCACCTCGGCGAAGTCCGCCCGCTCATCCCGTCCTGGGGAGCGCACCCCCGGCTGACGGCTCGGGATCCAGACGAGGGAGAGGAGTCCCTCCGCCCCGATCGGGGGGGGGGCGCCTCACCGCGGGAGGAGACCACCTCCCGGAGGGCACCCCGCCAGGCCTCGAGCCGCGCATCGATCTCGGCGCTCAGCAGCTGCGCCTGGGTCCGGACCCGCTCGAGATGCGGCTCCTCCAGGAGGTCCCCCAGCTCGATCGACATGCCGGTGAGGGCGAAGGAGGAGATCGCGAGGATGAGCGCGGTGGGCAGCAGGCCGGCGACGACCACCGCCACGAGGGTCGCGGGGTCGAAGGTGCGGACGAGACGCAACCAGGACCTCACGGGGAGGTGCCCTCGGCGAGCGCAGGCTGGAGTGTCGGGGTCGATCCCATCGGTCCTCGGTTCCGGGGGGCGCGCTGCCCCCCGTCAGGTCTCACCAGCGGTTGCGGAAGATCTTCGCGAAGCTCCGCGCCACCTGCTCGAAGGTGCCGACATGGCGGTCGAACTCCTCGATCGGGAACTCGCACTGCAGCATGTAGGCGTTGGTGACTCCCACGAAGACATAGGCCCGATAGCGGCGGCGCACGGGCGGAGGCTCCGGCGGTGTCGCCTCCGCGTCCGCCTCGCCCTCGGGAGGAGGGGGGATCTTCCCCGGTCCGGGCTCCTCCGGCTCCTTGTCGGACCCGCTCGCCTCCTCGGTCTCCGCTGCGTCCTTCTTCCCGGCCTCCGGGTCGCGGTCGACCCACTGGCAGAGGAACGGGTGGTACTCGTTCAGGGTCACCTGCTCGAGCTCGACCTCGGCGTAGCGCTTCTCGAGGCCGGCGAGGAGGACGTCATTGGCGAACGCCTCCGCGCTCTGGAGCTCGTCCGTCTTCGACAGCAGCTTCACGAGGATCCGGTGATCGCTCCCCTCGACCCCATCCGGGGTGATCGCGACGAGCTCGCTCGACTTGAGGCCCGACTGCTGGAAGGACCAGCCCGCTCCGGGCCCGAGGATCTCGAACATGTAGTCGAGAGAGGTGAAGGCGCCATCGTCATCCACCTCACCCGCCGGCTCCGGCTCCAGCGCGAGGATGAACTCCTTCCACTCCCTCTCCAGCTCACCGACGCTCCCGAAGTAGCGCTCCGCGAGCTGGTCGAACTCCTTCTGCCCCACGCGCTGCTCGCAGCCCGCGAGCCAGTAGCGGGCGATGAGCTCCTGCCCCTTCTCCTTCTCCGGTCCGTTGATGAGGAAGTAGAGGAGAGACCAGGAGTCCGCGTACTCCGCGCCTCCGAAGCGGTTCCTCGGGAGGCCGGCGAGCTTGCTGAGAGGCTGGACCGTCCCCTCACGCATCCGGTCCTGCACCACCATCAGGCGGTCCCGCGGGATCAGGCCGGTGACGATCTTCTTCCGCTTGTAGTCGATGCGGGAGCCGTCCCCGAAGTAGACGGCGAACCCCTCGATGACCCAGTTGTTGAGGTTCGTCATGTTCGGGAGGATCCGCCCCTGGAACTGGTGCGTCCCCTCGTGCGCGAGCACGTTGTAGGTCGTGCTCGTCATTCCGAAGGGGCCGTAGAAGGCGTGCACCTGCTCGCTGCGGGGGCTGTAGAAGCCGCCGACGTTCCGGGACATGCCGTTGCGGTCCATGAACTCCTGCTGGTTTCGATAGATGAACACCGGCAGGCGCCCGCGACGGATGTGCTTCTGGTTGAAGCGCTTGCTGAGTTCGGCGTAGAGCGCCTCCATGATCTTCGCGTACGACTCCGCGACCTCCCGGGTGGAGTTGCAGTGGAGCTCGTAGTTGCGCGTCTTGATCCGATGCCGGTCGGACCAGGGGACCCCCTCGAACTCCAGCCGACGCTTCGCCTCGAACTCCTCGCGATCGCGGCGGCGCTTCTCGAGGAGGCGGGCTCGCCGCGCCTCCTGCTCCGGGTCGATGTCACCGGCGACGGGCGCCGGCGTGGGAGGAGACGGACGGGAGCCGGAGTCCGCCCCGCGGGCCGACCCGGGGGCGGGACGCGCCTCCCCCGCGGGGGGGAGCAGGCTCGCCCCCGCCCGGCGCCACCCGCGATCGAGGAGACGCTCGACCTCGACCGCATCGACCCACGCACCATCGACCCGCGCGTGCCCGAGGGCGAGGCGGGAGATCTCGTGCTCCGGGTCGATGAGGAGCGCCTCCTCGTGCGCGCGCTCCCGCTCCGCCTCGAGGCCCTTCAGCCCGGCCCACTCCCCGAGCTCGGAGAACGCCTCCGCCTTCCGGAGCCGCTTCGCCCGCTCGAAGCGGGCGCGGAACTCGCGGACCCAGGGGTTCTCCCCGCGTCGGACCTCGGAGATCTTCCCTCGCTCGATCGTGGTGACGCCGAACGGGGTCCGGATCGCCACGGACTCCTCGGTCTCCTTGACGAGCACCCCCATCAGCTCGGACCCGTCCTTGAGGACGACGACCACCGACTCGTCCGGTCGGGCGTGCAGGTCCCCCGGTGCGAGGAGGGCGCCGAGCAGGCAGAGCAGCAGCGCGAGGGCCGCGCCGCGTCGGGGGGCCGCCCGCAGGGGGCGGCGAGGGAGGAATCTCATCATCGGCTCCCGCCGGACCGGCCCCGGGGAGGGGCCTCGGTCCTCGAATCATCGGAGGTTTCGGCCGCTGCGCTCACGGGCCCGCCGAGGGGCCCCGATCAGTTGTCGATCTTGAACCCGTCGAGGTACTTCTCGAAGGAGTCGTAGTTCGCATCCCAGATCTCCGGATCGCACTCGAAGACGTTGGCGTAGATCTTGTCGATGGACCCGTAGAAGACGATCTCATACTCGAGAGGGTCGGTCGTCGTGACCTCGGTGCGCCCGTTCCCCTGCTCGTCGAAGATCGTCTCGGTCTTCACGATCCGTCGGGCCTTCAGACGCGCGCGGATCGCGCCGGGGTAGCCCCCCACCGTCTCCACGCGGTACTCCACATCCGCGGGGACCTCCTCGAAGACGCTCTTCGCCAGGCTCTGGGCGTAGTTCGCGCTCATCGAGGCCTTCTGCCAGTTCGGCCAGCAGTAGGTGGAGACGCGGCGGACCTTGCCCCCGCTCCCGCGGGCGGCCACGACCTCGCTCCCCGCGAGGTCGGTGTCCTTCTCCCAGCCCCAGCCGGTGGGTTTGGTGATCTCCAGCTTCAGCGGCTCGGAGCTCCACTTGTTGCCGCGCCGCTTCCCGATCTCCTCAACCGGGAGGGAGAGGATCCACTCCTTGTACTCCTCCTCCCACTCGGCGACGGTCTTCCGGGTGTGCTGCTCGAGGATCTGGATGAACTTCTTGCTGTTCTCCTCGTGATCGCAGAACTGCTCCTTCTTCGACTCCTGCTTACAGTGCATCAGCCAGTCATCCATGATCGGGCGACCGACCCCCTTGTTGCCGGCCCCCATCTCCTGGCCCCACAGGCACCAGTAGATGATCCCCCACCCGTGGGAGTAGAAGAAGCCGCTGAAGGCGGGCTGCGGAACCATGAGCAGGTCCTCGAGCGAGCAGTACGAGCCGTCGCGGATCGCCTGCTGCAGTCCGACCAGCCGGTCGCGGGGGATCTGGTTGATCTCCACCTTGCGCCGGCCGATCTTCGAGCCATCTCCGAAGTAGACCGCCAGCCCCTCGATGAACCACGCCGGCAGGGCGAAGAGGTTGTCGAAGATGAGGCCCTCGAACTGATGGGTCCCCTCGTGGGCGAGGACCTCCTCGGTGCTCCCCGTCATGCCGAAGGAGCCGTGGTACGCGGTCACGTCCCGCAGCGCGGGCCGGAAGAAGCCTCCGGTTCCGGGTCCGTTGAAGGTCCAGTCCATGAACTGCTGATGGTTCGCGTGGATCCAGACCTCCGACTTCCGACGGCTGTTCCGGGGGAAGTACTTCTCGGGGAAGACCTTGTCGTACTCCTTGTAGAGCGCCTCCATGACATCGGAGTAGTAGTCCGCGATCTCCGGAGTGGAGTTGCACCAGATGATGTAGTGCTCGGTCTCGATCGGGTCGATCTCCGCCCAGGGGCGGCCCTCGTACTCCCGGCGGAGCTGCTCCCGCCCCTTCAGCTTCTCGGCGGAGACCGCCTCCTCCTCGGCGCGCTCTCGCGCCTCCGCCTCCTCGGGGGTCATCCACTCCCCATCGAACTCGACGAGACCCTTCTTGCGCTGGGCCTCGGCGAAGGGGAGCCACTCCCCGTCGACCTTCTCCTCGTTCAGCGCCTTCCGCGCCCGGGCGTGGTCGACCTCGACCTGGGTCGCCTGACGGTAGGCCTCGAGGGCCTCCCGCTCCCGCCCCTCGTCGGTGGCCCAGTCGCCGAGGTCGCACCAGTCATCCGCCGTGCGGCAGGCGGCCGCCCGCTCCTCGTAGATCGACTCGAAGGTCCGCACCTTCTCGATGGCGACGATCTCCCCCTTGCGGAGCTCCTGCTGCCCGAAGTTCGTCTTCACCGTGATCGAGAACTGATCGATCTCGACGAGGTCCCCTTCGATGAGGCGATCGGGCCGGAGCGTGATCCGGACCCGGTCCCCCGCCTTCAGCTTGGTGAAGTCGACCGCCTGCGCTTCCGCGCGGGGGGCGAGGCTCCCCTCGAGCGTCAGGGCGAGCGGGAGGCTGAGGGAGACGAGGAGGAGGAGAGGGAGGGGGAGCCGGCTCTGGCAGGGCATCGATCGTTCTCCTTGTCCGCCGGCGGTCGGGCCGACGGCATCGCATGGGGGTCCGTTCGACGAAGGGGCGGAGGTGCTCCGGAGAAGGTAACCGAAGCACCGGATGGGAACGAGGAGAGCCTGTCGGGGCTCGACCCCGCCGCTGACGCCGCCCGCGGGCGTGGTTCCGCCGAGCGGGCAGTCTAGCCGACCGCCCGGACCGTCACAATCGCAACGGAGATCAGGGTTTCCGGGTTCGAGGGAGATCGGTCGGGCCCCTCACGGCTCGAGGTCGAGGCCGACCCTCTCGTCGAGCCAGCGAGACCACCAGCTGCGGGCGAGCTGCGCCTCGATCGCGAGGGACTCGATCCTCAGGGGGCTCCCGTAGGTCCGGAGCTGGATGGTGCCCCTCCGCAGCTCCTTGGTTCGCGGGTAGGGGGCCTCGTGGAGCAGGGTGCCCTTCCAGTCGAGGGTGAGCCCCGCGTCGACGCTGCTCACCTCCAGGAAGAGGGACTTCCCCGCGGGCACCTTCGGCGTGTCCCGGGCGTGCGCGAGCTGCCCTCCCCGCCCCCGCTCGGCGGCCGCCACCGGCCCGATCACGTTCGCGGGCAGGAAGACGGGGATCTCCCCATCGATGCGCTGGGCCAGAGGCGGGGGCGGCTTGTAGCCGAGCGCGAAGAGG
>JAFMMO010000027.1 GCA_017859655.1 Pseudomonadota bacterium
CGGTCACGGCGGCTCTCCTCGCGGCGCACCCCGTCGTCATCTGGCCCTGCGGCTACCTGCACGGCAACTACCCCGACCAGCTCGGCCCGGCGCGGCGCCAGCTCCTTCAGGACCACCTCGATGCCGGGGGCAGCCTCCTCCTCTCCGGCGCGTATGTCAGCACGTTCCTCGGGGGGACCTCACTCTTCACCGACCATCTCCATGTCTCCCATCTTCAGTGGGGGATGGAGCTGCCCTCGCTGATCGGAGAGCCCGGGAGCGCGGTGGGCGCGAGCTCGCCCCTGACCCTGGGGGGCTCCGCGGGCTATCGATCGGAGATCGCCCTGACGCCGCCGGCGGAGGTCGCCTTCCGGTACGACGCGAGCTCCGGGCCGACGCCGCTCCTCGGGGGCGGGGTCGCGGCGAGCACGGTGGATGCGGGCTATCGGACCCTCTTCCTCGCCTTCCCCTTCACCGACCTCGTCTCCGACGCGCGGAGCGAGCTCCTCGCGGCCGCGCTCCCCTGGCTGAATCCCGGGGATCCCTGCCCGCAGCCGTTCGTCCGTGGGGATGGAAACGGGGATGGGACGGTCGATGTCGCCGATGTCGTCTACCTGCTCGCGGCGCTCTTCACCGGGGGTCCCCCCGCAGTGGTGGCGGAGGCGGCCTTCGTGAACGGGGATGCGGCCTTCGACATCTCCGACCCGATCTACCTGCTCGCCCACCTGTTCAGCGGGGGCCCCCCCCCCGCCGCGCCGTTCCCGGCGGCAGGCTGCCCCTGAGCCCCGCGAGGTCGTCGTCCCCGCCGGACCTGTGACTCCGCTCGCGAGGGAGCGACCTCTCCCGAGAGTTGAGGGTCCTCGATCGCTCCGACACCCCCGCGCCGAAGCTCCCCGGGAAGTCGCTCCGCGTTCCTGTGGCGGATCTACGGGGAGAGATGGGCGGAGCTCGTCCCGTACCAACGGCCGAGGACCTCCGCGAGACGCTCGATCTCCTCGGGCGTGCGCTCCGCGGAGACGACCGCCCGCAGGTAGCCGCCGGGAGGGCCATCCGGATAGTGGATGTGCGGGACGGAGAGGCCGGTCGCCTTCAGCTCGGCGAGGATGCCGTCGGTTCCGGCCGCGGGCACGTCGAAGCGGAAGACCGGCAGCGGGAGAGGGGGAAGGGGGACGCCCTCCGCGGCGAGCGCGGCGCGGGCCCGAGCGATCCGGTCGAGGAGGCGCCCGTGAATCGTGGCGTCATTCCGAAGGAGCTCGAGCGCCGCGAGGCCGGCGGCGGCCCAGGCGGGGGGCAGCGCGGTGGAGCCGACATGGAGGGGGTGCGCGGCGATTCGGTCGCGGATGACGCGACGCGTCGCGATCACGCCGCCCGCTCCCCCGAGCGCCTTGGAGAACGTGGTCGTGATGACGATCCGCGGATCCTCCAGGCCGGCCGCGTTGACGCTCCCCCGCCCGCGCGCTCCCAGGACCCCCGTGCCGTGGCAGTCATCGACGACAAGGTGCCCGTCCGCTGGCAGGGCGGCGAGGAGGGCCGGGAGGTCCGGCTCCTCCCCTCGGGACGGGAAGACGCCGTCGGTGAGAATGACCTTCGCCTCCTCCGGGCGGGGGACCTCCCGACCTCCGAAGCGGAGACCATCGCGGAGGCTCGTGTGGGCGCGCGGGTCCACCCAGACCGTGGGTTGGTCCTCGAGGATGGTCGCGCAGAGGGCGAGGTTGGCGAGGGCGCCCGACGGGAGGAGGAGCGCCGCTTCGGTCCCGAGGAAGCCGGCGACCGCCCGCTCGAGCGCGAGATGCACCGGGTGCTCCCCGGTCGTCGCGCGGGAGGCCCCGGCCCCCAGACCGTCGGCCGCGAGGGAGGCCCGCGCGGCCCCGATGACGGCGGGGTGCGTGCGGAGCCCGAGGTAGTCGCAGCCGGAGAACTCGATCACCCGCGAAGCTCCGTTCCTCTCCGAGTCACGCCCCTCGGTGTCTTCCCGGGGTCGTCCCCCTCAGTGGGCGCCCTTCTTCGGACGGAGCGTCTTCCCGTCCCCGACATGGTCGTTCCAGCTCGCCGGGGTGAAGCCGTTGTCGACCTCGACCATCGTGATGCATCCCTCGACGGGGCAGACGATCTCGCAGAGGTTGCAGCCGACGCACTCCGCTTCATCGACGATCGGGACCCGGGAGTCGTCCCGGGCGGGAAAGATGCACTGATGGGCGCCGTCGTGGCACGCGACCATGCACTTGTAGCAGCCGATGCAGGTCTCCGGGTCGATCTTCGCGACCGTCTCGTGGTTCAGGTCGAGGTCTCCCCACTCGGAGAAGGTGGGGACCGCGGCGCCGACGAGGGCGGCCACGGAGTCGACCTTCTTCTCCCGGAGGTAGCTCTCCAGGCCCTCGATCATGTCCTCGACGATGCGGTAGCCGCGCAGCATCACCTCGGTGCAGACCTGCACCGAGCTGGAGCCGAGGAGGATGAACTCCACCGCATCGCGCCAGTTGGTGACCCCGCCGATGCCGCTGATCGGGAGCTGGAACGCGGGGTCCCGCGCGAGGCCTGCCACCATGTGGAGCGCGATCGGGCGCACCGCCGCCCCGCAGTAGCCGCCGTTCGTGGACAGGCCCCCGACCCGCGGCTCGATCACCATGCGGTCGATGTCGACGCCGATGATGCTCTTGATCGTGTTGATGAGGGAGACGCCGTCCGCGCCCCCCTTCTGCGCGGCGAGGCCGTGGGGGACGATGTCCGCCACGTTCGGGGTGAGCTTCACGAGCACCGGGACGGTGCTGTACTCCTTCACCCAGGAGGTGATCCGCTCGTTCACCGCCGGCTCCTGGCCGACCGCCGAGCCCATGCCGCGCTCGCACATGCCGTGGGGGCAGCCGAAGTTCAACTCGAGACCATCCGCCCCGGCATCGATGGAGCGGGCGATGATCTCCTTCCACTCCTCCTTCGTCTCCACCATGAGGGAGACGATGACCGCGTGCTCGGGGTAGTGCTTCTTCACCTCCTCGATCTCGCGGAAGTTCACATCGAGGGGACGGTCGGTGATGAGCTCGATGTTGTTGAAGCCGACCCCGCGCGAGCCCTGATGGTGGATCGCGCCGAAGCGGCTGGAGACGTTCTGGATCGGGGTGCCGAGGGTCTTCCAGACGGCGCCGCCCCAGCCGTGGTCGAAGGCGCGCATGATCTGCTCCCCCGAATTCGTCGGGGGCGCGGAGGCGAGCCAGAAGGGGTTGGGGGACTCGATCCCCGCGCAGTTGGCGGTGAGGTCCGGCATCACGCTCCTCCCAGGTGCTCGTGGATGGCGCGGGCGGCGCGCTTCCCTTCGGCGACCGCGTTGACCACCTCCTTGGCGCCGTTCGAGGCGTCCCCGCCCGCGAACCAGCCGGGGCGACCGAGCGCGCCGCTCTCATCGACGACGAGGCGGCCGCCCTCGCTCTCGACCCCGCTCAACGCGGCGGCGATCGCGTCGCCGAGCTTCGCCTGGCCGACCGCCAGGAGGACGAAGTCCGCGTCCACGGTGATCTCCTCGCCGGTGGGGCGCTTGTCGCCGTCGAGTCGGGCGCAGCGGATCCGCTCGACGCGGCCCGTGCCCTCGTACTCCACCGGCACCGCCCGCCAGAGGGCGCTCGCGCCCTCGCGCTTCGCGCGATCCCACTCATGGTCGTAGCCGGAGCGGCCGGAGTCATCCCCGCGGTAGATCAGGGTGACGCGCTCGATCCCCAGCCCGAGGAGCTCGCGGACCCCGTCGATGGCGGTGTTCCCCCCGCCGATCACGGCGGCGCTGCGGACCTCGGAGACATCGACCTGCCCCGTCTTCATCCGCTCGATCCAATCGACGGCGCCGACGATGCCCTCGAGGTCCTCGCCGGGGGTGGAGAGGCGATGGTCCGCCCCGAGCCCGACCCCGAGGAAGACCGCGTCATGGGCGGACTCGAGCTCCTCCCAGCCGAGGTCCTTTCCGACCTCGACCCCCGTGCGGACATCGATCTCGCCGATGGAGAGGACCCAGTCCACCTCCTCGACCGCGATGTCCGCCTTGAGCTTGTAGGGCGCGACCCCGTGGGTGTTCAGGCCCCCGAGCCGCTCGTGGCGCTCGTAGATCGTCGCGGCGTGTCCGAGGCGCCGCAGCTCGTGGGCGCAGGCGAGGCTCGCGGGACCGCCGCCGACGAGGCCGACGGAGCGCCCGGTCGGCGCGCCGGCCTCGAAGTAGCTCCACTCCGCCTCGATCGCGGCGTCGGTGGCGTGCCGCTGGAGCTTCCCGATCTGGATCGGGGGGACGCCCAGCTCGTTGTAGACGCAGTCGCCGACGCAGAGGACCTCGACCGGGCAGGTGCGTGCGCAGCTGCGGCCGAGGATGTTCGACTCGAAGATCGTCCCCGCCGAGCCGCGCAGGTTCCCGGTCGCGATTTTGCGAATGAACCCCGCGATGTCGATGTGCGTGGGACAGGCCCGGGTGCAGGGTGCGTCCTCGCAGAAGAGGCAGCGGTGCGCCTCGACGAGGGCCTGCTGGCGGGTGTAGGCGCCCTTGCGGTCGGTGAAGAGGGTCTCCGTCCGCTGGCGAGGCAGTTCCTTCATCGGGGCACTTCCATCCCTCCGGCGCCGGTGCGGTCCCTCGGGGCGCGCACGGCGAGCGTTCGTCCGTAAGTATTATTATTGACGATGCTTGCGAGCTTCGTCAACTTGGTCCCGCCCGACGGGGGCTCCCCGTCGCGAGCCGCCGCCGCGAGAGCAGGAGGAGTGGAGCGATGAGCCGATCCCGAGATGTCGACCTGATCTACGGCATCGATGACGTCCCTCCGCCGGCCGCCGCCGGCATCCTGGGCTTCCAGCACTACCTGACGATGTTCGGCTCGACGGTCGCGATCCCGCTGATGCTCTCCGACGCCCTCGGCATCGCCGACCCGGTCGACAAGGGGAAGCTGATCGCGACGATGTTCGTCGTGAGCGGGATCACCACCCTCCTCCAGACGACCTACGGCAACCGCCTCCCCATCGTCCAGGGGGGGACCTTCTCCTTCCTCGCCCCCGCCATCGCGATCTGCGGGATGGCGGCGCTCAAGGACGCCGGCTGGATGGTGAAGATGCAGCACATCCAGGGCGCCGTGATCGTCGGGGCGGTGATCGAGATCTTCATGGGCTACAGCGGCCTCGTCGGGAAGCTGCTCCGCTTCATCGGTCCGGTGACGGTCGCGCCGACGGTGGCGCTCATCGGCCTCGCGCTCTTCAAGTTCGGGGCTCCGGTCGCCGGCACCCACTGGGGAATCGGCGGCCTGACCATCCTCCTGATCATCCTGTTCAGTCAGTACCTGCGTCGGAGCCATCGGGTGTTCGAGCTCTTTCCGATCCTCCTCGCCATCGTCGTGGCGTGGATCGCGGCCTGGCTCGGCACCGGCGCGGGATGGTTCCCGGCCGGCCACCCGGCCCACGTCAGCACCGACAACCTCGCGGCGGCTCCCTGGTTCCGGGTGCCGACGCCCTTCCAGTGGGGGACGCCCACCTTCGGGGCCGCGGCGGTCGTCGGCATGCTGGCGGGCTATGTCGCCTCCATGGTCGAGTCGATCGGGGACTACTACGCCTGCGCCCGGCTCTCCGGGGCTCCGGTGCCGGACCGCCGGACGATCAATCGCGGGATCGGCATGGAGGGGGTCGGCTGCTTCATCGCCGGGATCTTCGGCACCGGGAACGGCACCACCTCCTACAGCGAGAACATCGGCGCGATCGGCCTGACCCGGGTCGGGAGTCGACGCGTCGTTCAGGTCGGCGCGCTCCTCATGCTCGGGCTCGGGGTGATCGGCAAGTTCGGGGCGCTCTTCACGACGATCCCCCAGCCGATCGTCGGGGGAATGTACTGCGCCATGTTCGGCATGATCGCGAGCGTCGGGCTCTCGAACCTGCAGTTCGTCGATCTCAACAGCGCCCGCAACCTCTTCATCGTCGGGTTCTCGTTCTTCATGGGGCTCTCGGTTCCGGAGTACTTCGCGGCGAACCCGCTCGTCCTCGAGGCGGAGTGGCTCGCGAACATTCTGAACACCCTCGGCGGGACCGGGATGGCGGTGGGCGCGCTCATCGCGACGGTGCTCGACAACACCGTCCCCGGCACGCTCGAGGAGCGCGGCTTCACCGCGTGGCAGTCCGAAGCCGCAGGCGCTCCGGGCTCCGACGAGGAGCGCGCTCCCTAGACCCGGCTCCTCCCTCCGAAAAGAGAACCGCCGGCGCCCCCCCGCGAGGGGGACGCCGGCGCCTCCGGATCCGGTCCCGGGCTCGATTCGCCTCAGGGCGTTGCACCCTCCGAGACCGGATTCTCCTCGTGTGCTTCGACCAGGATCTTGCCCCGGTCGTTCAGGGTCACCTTGACGCAGCCGCCCTCGGAGATCGTGCCCTCGAGGATCAGGTCGGCGATCTGGTCCTGGATCTGCTCCTCGAGGACCCGGCGGATCCCCCGGGCGCCGACATGCGGGCCCGAGCCGAGCCGGATCAGGAGCTCGACCGCCTCGTCGTCAAGGACGATGCTGAGCTCGATGTGCTGCAGACGCTGCTCCAGCTTCTTCACCTCGAGGGCGAGGATCTCGCCCAGCTCCTCGTGGGAGAAGGGGTCGAAGATCACCAGCTCGTCCACGCGGTTGAGGAACTCGGGGCGGAAGTGCCCCCGGAAGACCTCGAGCATCTGATCGCGCGTGTTCTCCCGGTGGATGCTCTCGTCGCCGGAGTTGAAGCCGAGCGGCGAGCGGGTGTCGAGCTCGCTGACCCCGAGGTTCGAGGTCATGATCACGATGGTGTTGCGGAAGTCGACCTGGCGACCGAACGAGTCGGTCAGGCGTCCCTCCTCGAGGACCTGCAGCAGGGTGTTCAGGACATCGGGGTGGGCCTTCTCGACCTCGTCGAGCAGGACGACCATGTACGGCTTGCGGCGGATCTTCTCGGTGAGCTGTCCCCCCTCCTCGTAGCCGACGTAGCCCGGGGGCGAGCCGACGAGGCGCGAGACGGAGTGCTTCTCCATGTACTCCGACATGTCGATCGTCAGGAGGGCGTCCTCGCTGCCGAAGAGGAAGTTCGCCAGCGCCTTCGCGACGAGCGTCTTCCCGACCCCGGAGGGGCCGACGAAGATGTAGCTGCCGAGGGGACGGTTCGGGTCGCGGAGTCCGGCCCGCGAGCGGCGGATCGCCTTGGCGACCGACGCGATGGCGTGGTCCTGGCTGATCACCGTCTGATGGATGTACTCCTCGATCCGCTTCAGGCGGTCCTTCTCCTCCTCCTGGATGTTCTGGGCGGGGATGCCGGTCATCGACGCGATCGTGCGTCGGATGGCGTCGGCGTCGATCGCCCCGTCGACCTCCTTGGTCGACTTCTTCCACTCCAGGAGGACCCGCTCCTTCTCGGCCTTGGCGGACTCCAGCTTGTCGCGCACCTCGGCCGCGAGCTCGAAGTCCTGGCCGAAGACCGCCTCGTTCTTCTCGCGCTCGAGCTGCTCGATCGTCTCCTCGACCGCCGTCACATCGGGCGGACGGGTGGTGCGCTCCAGGCGCTCGCTCGAGCAGGCCTCGTCGAGCACGTCGATCGCCTTGTCCGGCAGGAAGCGGTTGGAGATGTAGCGGATGGAGAGGTCGACCGACGCCTCGAGGGCGGCGTCGGAGATGCGCACGCGGTGGTGCGCCTCGAAGGTGTCGCGCAGGCCGGTCAGGATCTCCAGCGCCTCGTCGCGGCTCGGCGGCTCGACGTGGATCGGCTGGAAGCGGCGCTCCATGGCGCCGTCCTTCTCGATGTGCTTCCGGTACTCGTCGAGGGTGGTGGCGCCGATGCACTGGATCTCACCGCGCGAGAGGGCGGGCTTCAGGATGTTCGAGGCATCGAGGCTCGACTCCGAGGCGCCGGCGCCCATGATCGTGTGGAGCTCGTCGATGAAGAGGATCACGTTCCCCGCATCGACCACCTCCTTGATGATCGCCTTGATCCGCTTCTCGAACTCTCCCCGGTACTTCGTCCCGGCCAGCAGGCTGGCGAGGTCGAGGGAGACGAGGCGGCGACGAGCGAGGATCTCGGGGATGTCGCCGTCCGCGATCCGCTGCGCGAGGCCCTCGATGATCGCGGTCTTCCCGACCCCCGGCTCGCCGATGACGACGGGGTTGTTCTTCGTCTTGCGGGAGAGGATCTGGATGATCCGGGTGATCTCTTTCGAGCGGCCGATGACCGGATCGATCCGGTCCTGAGCGGCCAGGTCGGTGAGGTCGGTCCCGTTCGCATCGAGGGTCGGCGTGGCCGCGCCCTGACGACGCATCATCTTGTTCGGGAGCTGCTCGCTGTCGCCCCCCAGCATTCGCTGGATGACGTTCTGGAGCTTGTCCTTCCCGAGGTCCTTCTCGGCGAGGATTCGGGAGGCTTCTCCCTCGTCCTCGCGGCAGAGCCCGAGGAGGAGGTGCTCCGTCCCGACGTAGTACTGGTCCATCTGGACCGCCTGCTCGCGCGCCAGCTCGAGGCAGCGCTTCGCGTGAGGCGTGTAGGGGAGGACCCCGGTCTCGGTCCGCGAGCTGCGCGGGATCCGGGTCAGGCTCTCCTCGAGAGCGCGGACGACCTCATCCGGGTTCACATCCAGCCGCAGGACCGACTGGACGGCGACCGAGTCCGGCTGATGGAGCAGAGCCCAGAGGACATGCTCGGTTCCGACGTAGCCGTGCTGGAGACGCTGCGCCTCGCCATTGGCGATCTGCAGGACCTTCTCCGCCTTCTCGGTGAACTTGACTGCCAACTGTCACCTCCTGGCACCGCCGGCCGCGGTCCCCCGCTCGGGTCTCTCCCGAGATGGGAACCACCGGACGCCCCTCCCGGGGATCGAGCGGTGCACTTGCCGTGGTTTCTTCGTCGGCGGGCCCCCGGCTGGGACCATCGGGAGATCTCCCCCCCCGAGCACGACCCCTGCGGAGGGGCCGCTTCGCCATCGAAGAGTAGGATGCGACCGCCGGATCCGGCAAAGCGCCGCGAGCGGATCGGGCGGGATTCCTTGTCGCAGGCGGGCTGGAGGGGAGCAGGGACGGTCCGGGAGGGAGGAAACGGCCGGGGCGGGGCCGTCAGAGGCGGGTCCCGCAGTGCTTGCAGTGGACGGCGTCCGCGTCGTGCCCCGAGAGGGAACAGGAGAGGCAGGCCTGGGTGGAGACCGCGGGGCGCATCGCCCGGGCGATCTCCACGGAGACGATCCCCGTCGGAATGGCGATCACCCCGTAGCCGATGACCATGACCACGGAGGAGATGAGCCGCCCGAGGTCGCTCGCCGGGGTGATGTCCCCGTAGCCGACGGTGGTCAGCGTGACGATGGCCCAGTACATGCCCATCGGAATGCTCGTGAAGCCGTTCACCGGCCCCTCGACGAGGTACATCACCGCCCCGAGGACCACGGTGAGGTTCAGGACGGCGAAGAGGAAGACGAGGATCTTCACCCGGCTCGCCCGGAGCGCCTCCATGAGGAGGTCACCCTGGGCGACGAAGTTCCCGAGCTTCAGGACGCGGAAGACCCGCAGGAGCCGGATCGCCCGCACCGCCATCAGGGGCTGGGTGCCGGGGATGACGAGGGTCAGCCAGGTCGGGAGGATCGAGAGGAGGTCGATCACCCCGAAGAAGCTCCGCGCGTAGCGGAGGGGGCGTCGCACCGCCAGGAGGCGCAGGAGGTACTCCACGGTGAAGAGCCCCGTGAAGGCCCACTCCGCCCGCGTGAGGAGGGGACCGAACTCGGCGCGGACCGACTCCACGCTCTCGAGCATGACGACCCCGGTCGACGCGACGATCCCCCAGAGGAGCAGGATGTCGAAGATTCGCCCGGACTTGGTGTCCGCCTCGAAGATCACCTCGTGCAGGCGCTCCCGGGCGGTGGGGCTGGGATCGTTGGGGCCGGGATCTTCGGGGCTGGAGTGCATGGTGGACCTTCCCGATCCGGGGCGCGCGACCTCCCCGCGATCCTCGGTGCTCCGATTTCGTCGTCAAGGACAACCGCGCGGGACCCGCCAGCGAAGCGCTGGATGGCGCGATCGTGGACTCGGCGGCCACTCCCGGTGGCGTTCCCCCACGGCCGGGCTATCCTGATCCGCCCGACAAGGAGGTCCCTCGGTGAGCCCTGTTCTTCCCCTCGCTCCGCTCCGCTTCGTCCTGATGAGCTCCGTCCTGCTGAGCCCCGGCCGGGGGCTCCTCGCCGCGCTCCTCCTCGCCCTCGCCGCCCCGGGGGGCAGCCTGTACGCCGAAGGGCCGTCGCGGGATGAGGAGCGCGCGGAGCTCGAAGCGCTCCTTCGCACGGGTGAGTACGGGGAGGCCCTCGACTGGTACGAGGAGGAGCCGGAGCGCTTCCCGCTCCTCTGGGCCCGCCTCCTCGTCGAGGTCGGGCGACCGGCGGAAGCGCTCGAACGGATCGAGGGAGCCGCCCCCTTCGCCGCGGGGCGCAGCGACTTCCTCACCGCCGCGGGCGCGCTCCGGCACGACCGCGGTGAGCTCGAGGCGGCGCAGGCCCTCCTCGAGCGGGCGATCGCCGCGGAGCCGAAGAGGATCGAGGCGCTCGTCCGCCTCGGCGAGGTCCGCGAGAGCCTCGGGGACCGCGAGGCGGCCCGCGGGCACTGGCAGCAGGTGCTCACGATCTACCAGCAGATGACCTCCCAGCAGGTCAAGGAGTCCCCCCCGGAGCTCTTCGTCTGGATGGGGCGCGCCTGTGAGAAGCTCGGCCGGATCGAGGAGGCCTACCAGGTCCTCTACTCCACCGCCTTCGATCTCGACGATGGCAATGTCGCCGCCCATGTCGCCTCGGGGCGCCTCTTCACCTCGAAGTACAACTACCCCGACGCGCGGAGCCACTTCCTGGACGCCTTGAAGACGAACTCCCGCGCGGCCGACGCCCACATCGGACTCGCGCGGGCGATCTACGCCGACTACGCCTACCCGGGGGAGCGCTATCAGGACACGAAGATGCACCTGGAGCTCGCCCGCCAGACCTGCCCCGATCATCCCGAGGGGCTGATGCTCGAGGGCGACATCGCCTTCTTCGATGAGGAGTGGGCGAAGGTCGAGCGCAGCTATCGGGCGGCGATCGAGCAGGACCCCAGCGACCTCTGGCGGCAGGGGCGCCTCGCCGCCCTCTACTTCGCCACCGCCCAGCTCGACCGCTACGGTGAGATCTGCCGGAGCGTGGATGAGAAGTGGGCGAAGCCGGCCGCGTTCTACGGGTCCCTCGCCGAGAGGCTCGTCGACCGCTTCTTCTACGTGGAGGCCGCGGACCTCGCCCAGAAGGCGGTCGACATCGATCCGGAGTACTGGCCCGCCTACGTCGTCCTCGGGGTCAACGCCCTCCGCGCCGGGCGGGATGAGGTGGGGCGCGAGTTCACGCAGAAGGCCTTCGAGGCGGATCCCTACAATGTCTGGGCCTTCAACACCCTGCAGCTGATCAAGCGCATCGACCGGAAGTTCGTGGAGAAGAAGGATGAGGACTTCGTCATCCGCATGCCGGAGGAGGAGGAGCCCTTCCTGATGCCCTACCTCGAGCCGCTCCTCCACGAGACCCGGGAGCGGATGGAGAGGGCCTACGAGCTGGAGGTGACCCGCCCGATCACGGTGGAGGACTTCGCCCAGCACGCCTACTTCTCGGCGCGGTCGATCGGCCTCCCGGGGCTCGCCGCATCGGGGGTCTGCTTCGGGCGCATGGTCACCCTGACCACGCCGAACGCCATCCCCGGGAACTGGGGCGCGGTCGCGGTCCACGAGTTCGCCCATGTCGTGACGCTGCACGCCGCGAAGTACCGCATCCCCCGCTGGTTCGGGGAGGGGCTCAGCGTCTTCGAGGAGGGGCGGGGGAATCCGCGCTGGAAGCGGATCTACGCCAACGACTGGGTGACCGCGGTCGCCGCGGGTCGCCTCCTCCCGATGGCCGACATCCAGAAGGGCTTCACCCGCCCGAGCTTCCCCGGCCAGGTCCTGCTGAGCTACTACCAGGGCGGGGCGATCTGCGACTTCATCGAGAAGGAGTGGGGGTACGACGCGATCCTGCGGATGCTCGAGGCCTACGCGGCCGGGAAGAGCACCGAGCAGGTCTTCGCGGAGGTCCTCGCCATCGACCTCCCATCCTTCGACCGCCGCTTCCTTGTCCACGCGAAGGAGCTGGCCGACTCTTTCGGAGGCCTCGGCCCGCGCTGGCCGGAGGAGTCGATCGATGGCTTCCGCTACCACACCGAGGACCACCCCGACGATGTCGCCGGGTGGGTGCGCCTCTCCTGGGCGTACTTCTTCCACAAGCGCATGGCGGATGCGGAGCTCGCCATGGGGACGGCCCGGAAGCTCGACCCGGACCACCCCGACCTCCTCGCCCTCGAGGGGATGATCGCCCGGGACGAGAAGAAGTGGCGGACCACGCGAGAGAAGCTCGAGGCCGCGATCGCCGGGGGGACGACCTACGGCATCCGCTGCCGCACCGCCCTCGCTCTGCTCGAGGAGCAGGAGAAGAACGCCGAGGCGGCGATCGCCCTGTGGGAGGAGATCATCCGGATGCACCCCCTCGGGGTGGTCGGGTACCTCGGGGCTCCGCACGCCTACCATCAGCTCGCCCGGCTGCTGGAGGATGTCGGCCGCGAGGCGGAGGCGGTGAAGGTCCTCGAGGACCTCGTGGACATCGACCGCGACGACTTCCCCACCCGCATGAAGCTCGCGGACTACCACGCGGCCCGGGAGAACTGGGAGAAGGTGATCCGCTGCGCCTGGGATGCTCCCTTCATCTATCCCTATGTCCGGGAGACCCACCGGCTCCTCGGCCGGGCCTACCTCGAGACCGGGAAGCCGGAGCTGGCCGTGCGCGAGTACACGGTCGCGCTGGCGGGGGACGACCCGCCGCTCCGTCAGCTCTACCCCTTCCTCGCCGAGGCGCACTGGAAGGCGGGAAACATCGCGGAGGCCCGGGACTACGCCGAGCGGGCCCGGACGATGACCCCGGATGACCCCCGCGTGCGGGAGGTCCTCGACGCGGTCGGCGGCGGGCGCTGAGCCCGGCCTCTGATTACGCCGTAAGCTCTTTTCCAGTAATGGCTTGAGAGGCCCCTCCCGCAGGCTTTCAGGGGGGGGCTCGAATCACCCCGGTTTCCTTGTCATGCCGGGTGGGACTCTGTAGTCTCCTCCCCTTCATCCGGAATCGACACGGATCGGAGAACCGGCATGCAACCGGACGCTCCCCGCGATCGATCTTCCGGGGGAGAGCCACCCGAGCGCTCCGCGCAGTGGGTGAGCTCGTCCACCCTCGGTTTCCAAGTCGTCATCACCTTTGCCCTCCTGACCTGGGTCGGAGTTTGGGCGGATGGGCGGTTCGGCTGGCAGCCGTGGGGGACCCTCGGAGGCGTCGCCCTCGGGCTCGTCTCGATGCTCCAGCTGTTCCTGCGAGAGTCGGGGACATTGAAGAGCGTCGCGGAGCGGGAGCGCGAGGCGCGGGAGGCCGCCGCCCGCGAGGCGGGGGCTGCCGCCGAACTCCGGGAGTCCGACGCGGAGGATGGAGAGGTCCCTCGATGAAGGTCGCGGCGATCTTTCACCTGCGCCTCGCGGGCGTCGTCCTCATCGGCAGCGCCGTGGGGGCGCTCCTCGTGCGGGACTCCTGGGGAGGCGCCGGGTCCCAAGGCAGCGAGGCGATCGTCGCGCTCGTCTGGGCGGCTCTCAGCGCCGCCGTGATGGGCCTCGTCGGCTTTCGCAGCCTGTTTCGTGCGATGTCCTGCGACGCCCAGCAGATGCTCGGCGTCATGATGAAGGGAATGGGCGTCCGCGCCCTGATCCTGGCCGCGAGCATGGTCCTCGTGCACCTGCTCCGCGGTGACGAGTGGATGAGACGGACGCTCACCGCGACCGTGCTGATCTACCTGCTCGTCCTCGGGGTCGAAGTGATCACGCTGAATCAGGCCCTGCGCGCGGGGGTGTGGCAGAAGCTCGCCCGCGAGACCGACGCGGAGGGAACGAGGGGAACGACACCCGCCGCCCCCGGACCGGCCGAGCCGGACCGCGTGGCGGAGAGGGAAGGAACGGCTGGGGAATGAACCCGTTGAACGGACTCCCGATCCGAGAGCTCTCCGGCTCGGCGCTGCTCGCCGCCGGGGATCCGCTCTCCCACGTCCTCGATCACAACATCGAGGCGCTGGCCCGCTTCGGGATCACGAAGCACGTCCTGATGATGCTGCTCGCCTCCGCGCTGCTGCTCATCCTCTTCCCCGCGGCGGCGAAGCGGATCGCCAGCGGGAACCCCGGGCGCTTCGGGACCCTCTTCGAGTCGCTGCTCCTCTTCGTCCGCGACGAGATGGCGCGACCGTTCCTCGGCAAGGACACCGAGCGGTTCCTGCCGATGCTCTGGTCCTTCTTCTTCTTCATCCTCTTCTGCAACCTGATCGGCCTCGTCCCCTTCATGGGGACCGCGACCGGGAACATCAGCGTCACCGCGGCCCTCGCGCTCGTCGCGTTCCTCTTCTATCACTCCCAGGGAGTGAAGGAGAACGGGCTGGTGCACTACCTCAAGGCGAACCTGCTCGTCGGTCCGCCCTTCCTCTGGCCGCTGATGATCCCGCTCGAGTTCCTGGGCATCTTCATCAAGCCGATCGCGCTCACCCTGCGACTCTTCGCCAACATGATGGGCGGGCACATCATGCTCGCCGTGGTGATCGGGTTCACCGGCATCTTCACCATGGACAACCTCTTCATGGGGGGGGCCATCGCCGGCATCGCGGCCGGGGGTGCGATCTTCCTCTACTTCCTCGAACTCCTGGTGGCGTTCATCCAGGCGTTCATCTTCACCTTCCTGACCACAGTCTTCCTGTCACTGGCCCTCCACCCCGAGCACTGATCGGGAGGACCACGGCGGGGAGCGGCGCATGGCGCCGACCGAATCGAGATTTCGAGTACGAAGAACGAACTGCCGCGTGGGCGGCACCGGAAAGGGACCTTCGCAATGTTCATTGAGCTCTTCACGATGGTGGCGGCCGCGGATGCAAGCTTCCTCTCGAACGGCCTCGTCGGCGCGGGCGTCGGCGCGGGTCTCGCGGCGATCGGCGCCGGCATGGGCATCGGACGCCTCGCGGGCTCCGCCTGCGAGAGCATCGCGCGTCAGCCGGAGGCGTCCGGTGATGTTCGCGGAGCCATGCTCCTGACCGCCGCGCTGATCGAGGGTGTCGCCCTCTTCGCCGTGGTCGTGTGCTTCCTGATCCAGAGCGGGATGATGGGCCTCGCGAAGGGTGCGGGAGCCTGATGCACGGAGCAGCCGTTCGCACGGCGGTCTTCGCGCTCACCCTGCTGCTGCCGTCGGCGCTCCTCGGCGCCGACGCGCCCAGCGGCGGCGGCGGTCCGATGGACCCGGTCCTCCCCACGACCGGCTGGACCATCGGCATCTTCGTCGTCGTCATGCTCCTCCTCCGCAAGCTCGCCTGGGGCCCGATCGTCAAGGCCCTCGACGAGCGCGAGGAGAAGATCCGCGCCTCCCTCGAGGCCGCGGATCGCATGCGCGCCGAGCAGGAGCAGTTTCAGGCGGAGCAGGAGCAGATCCTCGCCGCAGCCCGCAAGGAGGCGAACGAGATCGTCGCCGAGGGGAAGCGGGACGCCGAAGCCGTGAAGGAGAAGATCGTCTCCGACGCGCGCAAGGCGGCCGAGGAGACGCAGCGCAAGGCCATCGCCGAGATCGACCGTGCCAAGGACAACGCCGTGAACGAGATCCACACGCGGGCGGTCGACCTGTCGGTCGCCATCGCGGAGAAGCTCGTCGGTCGCGCCGTCTCGGTCGAGGATCAGGAGAGCCTGGTCCAGCAGACGATCGAGCAGTACCGCAAGAACTGACCGTGAACCGAGCCCTGCTCCCGGTCCGGGCCGGCTCGCCGCGCGGGATCACGCGATCCCGCGCGGCGACCGAGCCCCGCCCCGGAGGCAGGGAGCTGTCGAAGGAGCCCCGACCATGGCTCAGGTGACGAAGCGCCACCCCGCGTCGAACACGTACGCGCGGGCGCTCCTCGAGATCGCCCAGGAGGCGGAGGCGGGGGACGCGTTCGCGGACCAGCTCTCCGCCTTCGCGGCCGCCCTCGGGTCCGACCGCCAGATGCGGGTGTTCTTCGAGAGTCCGAAGATCCCCTGCGAGGAGAAGAAGAAGGTCCTCAAGACCTGCCTGACCGGGAAGGTCTCGCCGCCGGTGCTCAACCTGCTGCAGATCCTCCTCGACAAGGGTCGTCAGGGGCTCTTCTCGGAGGTCGCCGAGGTGTTCGGCGAGCTCCTCGACGAGGCCCGCGGTCGCCTGCAGGTCTCGATCGCGAGCGCCAAGCCGCTGTCGGATGGCGCCCGCGACAACCTCGTCGCGCTCCTCAAGGAGCGCACCGGGGGCGAGATCATCGCGAGCGAGACGGTCGATGCCGACCTGCTCGGCGGCATGACGGTCCGCATCGGGGACACCGTGATCGACGGCTCCCTTCGCACCAAGCTGAAGCACGTCGGGGAAGCGATGAGCGCCCCCCGGCTCGGGAGGAACCTACTCGGATGAAGATGAACGCGGATGAGATCACCTCGGTCCTCAAGAAGGAGATCGAGGGCTACGGGTCCCAGCTCACCGTCGACGAGGTCGGGACCGTCCTCGAGGTCGGGGACGGGATCGCGCAGATCTACGGGATCTCCAACTGCATGGCGGGGGAGATGCTCGAGTTCTCGAACGGGGTCAGCGGCCTCGCCTTCAACCTCGAGGAGAACTCGATCGGGGCGGTGATCCTCGGCGAGTACACCGACCTCAAGGAGGGAGATGAGGTCAAGCGGACCGGGACCGTCATGCAGGTCCCCGTCGGTCCGGCCCTCCTCGGGCGGGTCGTCGACCCCCTGGGGAACCCCCTCGACGGCAAGGGGCCGATCCAGACCGAGCACTACCGCCCGGTCGAGTCCCCCGCGCCGGGGATCGCGGACCGGAAGTCGGTGCACGAGCCGCTGCTGACCGGGATCAAGGCGATCGACTCGATGATCCCCGTCGGCCGTGGTCAGCGTCAGCTGATCATCGGCGACCGGGGGATCGGCAAGACCGCCATCGCCATCGACACGATCATCAACCAGAAGGGCAAGGACGTCGTCTGCGTCTACGTCGCCGTCGGCCAGAAGGGCTCGACGATCGCGGGCGTGGTGGACCGACTCCAGCGCGAGGGGGCGTTGGATTACACCATCGTCGTCAGCGCGCCCGCCTCGGCGCCCGCGCCGTTGCAGTTCATCGCCCCGTACGCGGGGTGCGCCATGGCCGAGCACTTCATGTACGACGGCGGGCACACCCTCTGCGTGTACGACGACCTCTCGAAGCAGGCGGCCGCGTACCGCCAGCTCTCCCTGCTCCTCCGCCGTCCCCCGGGACGCGAGGCGTACCCCGGAGACGTCTTCTACCTGCACAGCCGACTCCTCGAGCGCTCGGCGAAGCTCTCCGACGACCTCGGGGCGGGCTCGCTCACCGCGCTCCCGATCATCGAGACGCAGGAGGGTGAGGTCTCGGCCTACATCCCGACGAACGTGATCTCGATCACCGACGGGCAGATCTACCTCGAGCCGAACCTCTTCTTCGCCGGGCAGCGCCCCGCGGTGAACGTGGGCATCTCGGTCTCGCGGGTGGGCGGCGCCGCGCAGATCAAGGGGATGAAGAAGATCGCGGGCACCCTGCGACTCGACCTGTCGGCGTTCCGGGAGCTCGAGGCGTTCGCGCAGCTCGGGACCGAGCTCGACAAGGCGACCCAGGCCCAGCTCGACCGCGGCTTCCGCATGGTCGAGATCCTCAAGCAGCCGCAGTACAAGCCGATGCCGATCACCGAGGAGGTGGTCGTGATCTGGGCGGGCGGCCAGGGCAAGTACGACAGCCTGCCGGTCGACAGCCTCGCCGAGTTCGAGGCGTGCCTCCTCGCCCACATCCGCGACCAGTTCCCGGAGATCCTCCAGGAGATCCAGGACACCGGCGACTTCTCCTCCGACACGGAGGCGAAGCTCGACAAGGCGGTCGAGGACTTCAAGAAGGACTTCGCGGCGAAGCTCCCGAGCGCCTAGGCGCGTCGGGGGCGCGTCGAGCTCCCGGTCTTGCAGGAAAGTGAGAGCCCGTGGCCACCGCGCGCGAGCTGAAGAACAAGATCCGATCGGTCTCGAACACGAAGAAGATCACGCGCACGATGGAGATGATCTCCACCGCGAAGTCGCGCGTGTGTCAGAAGCGGATCGAGGCGGTCCAGCCGTACGGCGACAAGCTCGGGGAGATGCTCCGGGATCTCGGTCGCGCGGCGTCGGACCCGGAGCAGGCGTCGGAGTACCCGCTCCTGCGCTCCCCGGAGAAGATCCGCAAGGAGGCGATGATCGTCATCACGGCGAATCGCGGCCTCTGCGGCGGCTACAACACGAACGTGCTGAAGCTCGCCGAGCGCCGGATCCGTCGCCTCGCGGATGAGGGGACGACCTGCGAGATCCACATGATCGGGAAGAAGGGGGCGGCCCGCTTCCGCTATCTCGGCCGCGAGGTCACGCAGGGCTACTTCGAGATCGATGACAAGCCGACCTACGCGCAGGCGGAGGCGATCGCGCAGCCGCTCCTCGACCGCTACGCGGCGGGAGAGCTCGATGCGGTCAGCATCGTCGTGTGCCACTACGAGAGCGCGTCCCGGCAGGTCCCAGTGGAGCGCCCGCTCCTGCCGCTCGGCGGCGGGGACGAGGCCGAGGGCGAGTCCTCCGGCGGGGAGTTCATTCTCGAGCCGGATCCGGGCACGATCCTCAGCCACCTCCTGCCCGTCTCGCTGAAGACGCGCTTCTTCCAGTCCCTGGTCGAGGCCGCCGCGTGCGAGCAGATCGCCCGTCGGGTCGCCATGAAGAACGCGACCGACAACGCGGAGGAGATGTCGCACTCCTACAAGCAGCTCTACAACCGGACGCGTCAGGCGACCATCACCCAGGAGATCCTCGAGGTCATCGGCGGCTCCCAGGGGATGAGCTGACGTTCATTGGAGACAGCGGTCGTGTCGCCTTCGGGCGCGCGGCCTCGCACGAATGAAACTGAAACCCCGGGTGCGCCCCGGCGCGCAGGGGTCGGACGGAGTGAAACCTTGAGCACCAACACCGGTCGAGTCGTGCAGGTGATCGGAGCGACGGTCGACGCCGAGTTCCCCGAGGGGAGCCTGCCGAAGATCTACAGCGCTCTCACCATCGACATGAGCGGCACCACGCTGACGCTCGAGACCCAGCAGCACCTCGGCGGCAACCGCGTGCGCGCGGTCGCCATGGCCTCGACCGACGGCGTCGTGCGGAACACGCCGATCGTCGACACCGGCAGCCCGATCCAGGTCCCGGTGGGGGAGAAGGTCCTCGGTCGGGTGTTCAACGTGCTCGGGGAGCCGGTCGACAAGCTCCCGGCGGTGGCCGGGGCCGAGACGCGCCCGATCCACAAGGAGTCGGTGCGCTTCGAGGACCTCGAGCCCTCGACCCAGGTCTTCGAGACCGGGATCAAGGTCGTCGACCTCCTCACCCCGTACTCCAAGGGGGGCAAGACCGGCCTCTTCGGGGGAGCGGGGCTCGGCAAGACCGTGCTGATCCAGGAGCTGATCAACAACGTCGCGACGAAGCACGGGGGCTACTCCTGCTTCGCGGGCGTGGGGGAGCGGACCCGCGAGGGGAACGACCTCTGGAACGAGATGAAGGAGGCGGTCGTCAAGACCGCCGACGGCAAGGAGTTCAGCGTCCTCGACCGGACCGTGCTCGTCTTCGGTCAGATGAACGAGCCCCCCGGGGCGCGCCTCCGCGTGGCGCTCTCCGCGCTGACGATGGCGGAGCATTTCCGTGACTCCACCGGGTCGGACGTCCTGATCTTCATCGACAACATCTTCCGCTTCTCGCAGGCGGGCTCCGAGGTGTCCGCGCTCCTCGGCCGGATGCCGAGCGCGGTGGGCTACCAGCCGACCCTCGCCACCGAGATGGGCCAGCTCCAGGAGCGGATCACCTCGACGAAGCACGGCTCGATCACCTCGGTGCAGGCGGTGTACGTCCCCGCGGACGACCTCACCGACCCGGCGCCGGCGGCCGCCTTCGCGCACCTCGATGCGACGACGGTGCTCGACCGGGGGATCTCCGGAAAGGGGATCTACCCCGCGATCGACCCGCTCCTCTCGACCTCGCGGATCCTCGATCCCCAGGTCGTCGGGGACGAGCACTACCAGGTCGCGCGTCAGGTGCAGCAGATCCTCCAGCGCTACCGCGACCTCCAGGACATCATCGCGATCCTCGGCATGGACGAGCTGTCGGAGGAGGACAAGATCCTCGTCGGCCGCGCGCGCCGGATCGAGCGCTTCTTCTCGCAGCCCTTCTCCGTGGCGGAGACCTTCACCGGGCTGAAGGGGAAGTACGTCGAGGTGGCGGACACCGTGCGCTCCTGCAAGGAGCTCGTCGAGGGCAAGTGGGACCACCTCCCCGAGCAGGCGTTCCTCTACGTCGGCGCGATCGAGGAGGCGGCGGAGAAGGCGGAGAAGATGGCCCGATAGGGCCTCTCTCCCCGCAACCCCGACCGATCCACCGACCCCGAGAAGGAGACCACCATGGCGACCTTGCACTGTCAGGTCCTGACCCCGGAGGGGCGCGCCTACGAGGGCGAGGCCACCTTCGTCGAGGCGCAGGCGGTCGATGGCCGCGTCGGGATCCTCCCGCGGCACGCCCCGCTCCTCACCGCCCTCGGCCAGGGGCCGCTCCGCGTGCGCACCGCCGACGGGGACAGGAGCTGGACGATCGAGGGCGGCTTCCTGCAGGTCCTCGACAACCAGGTCTCGGTGGTGGCGGAGCGCCTCACCGAGGACTGATCGCGGCGCGGGCCTCCCGCCCTCGCACCGGCATGACATTCCAGGGCGCCCTCCCTCGTACGCCGGGGAGGGCGCCTTTTCTCATCCGTCCCCGGGTGGTGTACCATCCCCGGACCCCACCCGAACGGAGGAGCCCCGTGCCCCGCCCCGCCCCCGCGACGATCACCGCCTATCTCGCCGCGCTCGAGCCGGAGCGCCGCCGGATGATCGAGGCGGTCCGTGACACCATCAACGGGTGCCTCGCCTCCGGCTTCGAGGAGGGGATGCAGTACGGGATGCCGGCGTGGTTCGTCCCGCACTCGCTCCACCCCGCCGGCTACCACTGCGATGCGAGCCAACCGGTCCCCTTCGCCTCGGTGGCCTCGACGAAGAGCGGGATCTCCGTGTACCTCTTCTGCATGTACATCGATGCCGACCGGGTCGCCCGCTTCCAGCGGGAGTGGAAGGCGACCGGGACCCGCCTCGACATGGGGAAGTCCTGCATCCGGGTGCGGAAGATGGAGGAGCTGGAGCTCCCGGTCATCGCCTCCGCGGTGCGCGGCATCACGGTGAAGATCTTCCTCGCCGAGTACTCCCGCCTGATCCCGGGGGGCGGCGGCTCGGGGAGCCGCAAGGCCGCCAGGAAGACCGCCAAGAAGGCCGCGAAGAAGACCGCGAAGAAGACCGCGAAGAAGGCCGCGAAGAAGGCCACGAAGAAGACCGCGAAGAAGACCGCGAAGAAGGCCACGAAGAAGGCCACGAAGAAGGCCGCGAAGAAGACAGGGAAGAAGACCGCGAAGAAGACCGCGAGGAAGGCGGCCTGGTAGACCGCCCGCGCTCCCTCGATGATCTCCCGCCCTTCGGCGGCGCCGACGCGCTCCGCCGTTCCCCCGCCGCAGGAGGAGCTCCCGACCGAGGGTCGGGCCTCCGGAACGCCCCGCTCCGATGGGGAGCGTGGATGACAGCCTCCCGTCCCGGCGCTCCGCCAGGGTCGGGGATAGGATCCCAGGGGAAGAGGAGTCTCCCATGAGCTCGGATGTCTCGAAGGTCTCGCGTGGCGCGGGGGGGGCCCTGCGTCCGGTGGCGATCGTCACGAGCCTCTACCTCGCCGCGGCGATGGTCGGAGCGCTCGTTCTCGGCAATCAGGAGTTCCTCCTCTACATCGCCGTGATGCTCGTGATGATCGCGGTGATCCTCGCCGTCCACCGTCGGGTGCGCCTCAGCGGGGGGGTGCTCTGGGGGCTCTGCCTCTGGGGCTTCCTGCACATGGCGGGGGGTCTCGTCTCGGTGCCCGCCTCGTGGCCGACGGTCGAGGGGAGCTCGGTCCTCTACAGCTGGTGGATCATCCCCGACCGGCTGAAGTACGACCATGTCGTCCACGCCTTCGGCTTCGGGCTCACGACCTGGCTCTGCTGGGAGGGGCTCCGCTCCTTCGCCCCCTCCGTCCGCCCCCGCCTCGGTCCCCTCTCCCTCTGCATCGCGGCCGGGATGGGCTTCGGGGCGTTGAACGAGGTGGTCGAGTTCGCCGCGGTGCTGCTCATCCCGGAGACGAATGTCGGCGACTACCACAACACCGGCTGGGACCTCGTCGCGAATCTGGTGGGGTGTCTCACCGCCGCCACGCTGATCCGGGTGCGAGGGGTGCTCCCCTCGCACTGATGGGGAATCCGGGGCCCCCGGTCGAGGCGGGGTTCGCCCGGAAGCGGACCCACCACTCGGGAAGGGGGCTCTCTCTCGGTCCGGGGCAGAGAGCGGATCTCCGCTCGGGGCCTCCCCTGGCTCTGCAGAGCTTCTCTCCTGCGTCGCGACTCTCTCACCCCCCGGAGATCGCCTGGTGGATCAGGAGCTCGTCTCCGGGCTCGAGGGGGGTGTCGAGGGCGGAGTCACGGTCGAGGCTCGACCCGTTGCGGAGGCAGAGGACATGGGGGCGGAGGGCGCCGTCCGCTCCGAGGAGGTGCCGCTCGAGGAGCGGGACGGTGGTGAAGGCGTGCTCGAGCGCGTCCCGCACCGTAGGGCCCCGAGTGAGGATCCGCCGCCGTCCGGCGATCACCTCGAGGACCCCGGGGAGCTGGAGGGTGACCTCTGCGGGCGCGCCCGCCCCCCGCTTCGCACCGCTCTCCATTTCTCGCTCCGTCCCACGCTCCATGCCGCGCTTCATGCCGCGATCCACCCCGCGCTTCCTTCTCCCCGCCCCGCTCCCCGCATCCCGCTCCCCGCTCCCCGCTTCCCGCTTCCCGCT
>JAFMMO010000216.1 GCA_017859655.1 Pseudomonadota bacterium
CGATCGACTCGGCTCCGGGCCTCGCTGGCGGGGAAGCCGAGGGCGACGAGCGCCTTCACCGCGTCCGCGGGGGGACCGCTCGGCTCCTCTTGTGTCGGCGCCGGGCGGAGATCCTCCTCCTCGAGGGCCCCTCGCAGCTCGAGGATCAGTCGCTGGGCGGTCTTCTTTCCGACGCCCTTCACCTTCTCCAGCGCCTTCGACTCCCCCCGGAGCACGACATCCCGAAAGGCGTCGATGGGGAGGGCGCTGAGGATGGAGAGGGCGATGGATGGACCGACCCCGGTCACGTTGCAGATCCGGTCGAAGACCTCCCGCTCCTCGCGGGATGCGAACCCGAAGAGCTGGAAGACATCGTTCTGGAAGCGGTGCGACGCGTGGAGCCGGACCGGCTGACCCACGCGCAGCGCCTTCGCGGTCGAGGCGGGGACTCGAAGGCCGTACCCCACCCCGCCCACATCGACCACGGCGAGCTCACCCGCCAACCGCTCCAGGGTGCCGGAGAAGTGCTCGAACACCGCGGGCCGCTAGCCGCTCGCGAGGCTGAGGCCGCGGTCGTTCAGCTTCCGCTTCACCTCGTTGAGCGAGGTGACACCGAAGTTCTTCTGGCTGATCAGCTCGAGCTCGCTCCTCTTCACGAGGTCGGAGAGAGTCTCGATCCCGAGGCGATCCATGCAGCGCTGGGAGCGGCTGGAGAGCTCGAGCACGCTGACCGGCTCGCCGAGGATCTTGGCGTGCTCCCCGTCGGGGAGGATGGCATGGGAATGGTCGTCCCGCTTCCCCTCGCCGAGGCGGAAGTTCTTCTGGGCGAGGATGCGCTTGATCTCCGCGAGGGAGGTCTCGCCGAAGTTCTTGTAGCTGAGGAGCTCCGCCTCGCTCTTCTGGATCAGATCGCCGAGGGTGTGGATGTTCATCTTGGCGAGGCAGTTCCGACTGCGGACGGAGAGCTCGAAGTCGGTGATCGGGATCTGGAGGAGCTGCTGGCGCCGGACGTTCTCCTTCTCCATGTCCCGGTCGTAGTACATGCTCAGCGACTGCTCGGCGTCGACGAGATACAGCGCCGCCCGCTCGTGGTCGGGGTTCGACTGCAGCACCATGCGATAGCACATGATCGCTTCCTCGTACCGCTCGGCGTCCTCGTAGAGGAGACCGAGGTTCAGCATCGCGTGGGTGTAGATCGGGGCGGTGCGCTGGCACATCTCGTACGCCTCGATCGCCTTCTCCTCGTCCCCGTGGAGAGAGTGGAGGTAGCCGAGGCGGAACTGGTAGCGGGTCTCCCCGGGGACCGCCTCCGCGGCGGCGGTGTAGTGATCGAGCGCGTCGGCGTAGTCGCCGTTCTCCTGGGCCACGAGCCCCTTCAGGTACCGGACCCGCGGGTGATCCCCCGGGATGCCGAGTTGATCGAAGAGGGTTCGGGCGCCGTCGATGTCGTCGGTGAGGATCTTCGCCTCGACGAGCAGGGCACCGATCGCGGGGACGGTCCCGCCGTGCTCCTTCCACGCGCTCTCGAGCACGCCGAGCGCCGTCTTCGCGTGCCCCATCTCGATGAGGAGCTTGCCCCGCAGGTGGGCTGCGTACGCATTCGAAGGATCGGAGGCGAGCAGCTGGAGCGCCTCCTCCCGCCGGCCCAGGAAGTCGAGGACCGCGCCGCGACGGACAGGGTCCTCCCCGACCTTGCCGAGGAGCGCCTCGAGCTCCTCCTCGACCAGGTGCCGGGAGACCGCGACGCTCCTCGCGCGAGCGTAGAGGTCGCTGTTCATCTCGGCGAAGAGGATGATCTCCTCGAGCGTCTCGTTCAGGTCGTCGACGTTGGCGATGTTCTCCACGTGCGTGTCCCTCCACGGCGTACACCCACCCGGAGGGGGGGGCGGCCTTCGAGCGGTGGTTCGGGGTCTCTCCACCCCACCGCGACCTAGAGAGGGGCGGCGGAGCGAGGGGGGGCCGAGGACTCGGAATGGGATCCGCACCCGATGGGGACCGGTGCCCTCAAGGAGGAGGACGGGCCCGGTCTGGGAGCCCGGAGTTCGGGAGCCCGGCGTTCGGGAGGCTGGATCCTCGGTATCCACGGCGAAATTCGAGCAGAGGATCTTAGATTCGGGCCGGGGATGCGTCAATGGCAGCTGAGAGCCCCTGATTCGGCTGCTTCCCCCCCTCGGGGCTCCTACAATGCCGGGGAAGCGGCGGAGGCGTGGCATCGACTCCGTGCCGGGGCCCCCGCCCCCCCATCCCGGTCGGAAGGACACCCCCCCATGGGCTCCGCCCCCCATCCCGGAGAGCTCTCCCCCGGACCGGGGGAAGGGGGGCCCTTCCTCGACCTCACGGGGCTCAACCCCCGCCAGGACGAGGCGGTCCGGCACCGCGACGGTCCCCTCCTGATCGTGGCCGGACCGGGATCAGGCAAGACCCGGGTGATGACCCACCGGATCGCCCAGCTGATCGCCACCGGGGTCCCGGCCCACACGATCCTCGCCATCACCTTCACCAATCGCGCCGCGAATGAAATGCTCCAACGGACCCTCCGTCTCCTCGGGATCAACCCCGAGGGGGACGAGGACCGCTTCGGCGGCGCGGGCGGGCTCTGGGGGGAGCTCGACCTCCGGCGGCCGGTGATCTCGACCTTTCACAGCTTCTGCGCCCGCTTCCTCCGTCGGGAGCTGTACCGCATCGAGCCCTACTCCCTCGACTACACGATCTACGACAGCGTCGACCAGCGGGAGGTGGTCGGAGACGCCCTCGGGCAGCTCGGTCTCGACCGGACCAGCTTCCCTCCCCGCTCCCTCCTCTCCCAGATCAGCCGCTGGAAGAACGCCATGGTCTCCCCGGCGGAGGCGGCGGAGCAGGCCCACACCTTTCAGGACCGCGAGACGGCGCGGATCTTCGCGGCCTATCAGGCGGAGCTCGAGGCCAGGAACGCGGTCGACTTCGACGATCTCCTCCTCCTGACCCTCCGCCTGCTTCGGGAGTGCCCCGACGTTCTGGAGCGGGCGCAGCTGCGCCACGGCCATCTCCTCATCGACGAGTTTCAGGACACGAACCGCCCCCAATACCTCATCGCGCGTCTCCTCGCGCAGTCTCACCGCAACCTCTGCATCACCGGGGACCCGGACCAGTCGATCTACTCGTGGCGCGGCGCATCGGCCGAGAACTTCCTCCGCTTTCGCGAGGACTTCCCCGGTCACGCGGTGGTCCACCTCTCCCAGAACTACCGCTCCACTCCGCAGATCATCTCCGTCGCCTCCCGCCTCACCGGCGGGGAGCTCGGAGAGCGCGCCCTCTTCACCGAGAACCCGGACGGGGACGAGGTCCTCGTGCGGCAGGTCTCCGACGAGCGGGGGGAGGCGCGGGAGATCCTCGAGCAGGTGGCGACCTGGCGGCACGAGGGAACGGACGCCGGGGAGATCGCGGTCCTCTACCGGATCAACGCCCTCTCCCGCGCCATCGAGGAGGAGTTCGTCCGCCAGCGCGTCCCCTACCAGATCGTGGGGGGCACCGCCTTCTACCAGCGCAAGGAAGTGAGGGACATCCTCGCCTACCTCCGCGCTGCGCACTTCCCCCGGGACGAGCTCGCCCTGCGGAGGATCATCAACACCCCGACCCGTGGGATCGGCAAGGTGAGCCTGGAGCGGTTCGAGGACGCGGCGCGAGACCGGGGACTCACCCTCGGGGAGGCGATCCGCGACCCGGAGATCCGGGCGGGGATCCGGGGCAAGGCAAGGAAGGGGCTGGAGGCCCTCGCCGAGCTCCTCCTCGCGCTGGAGGGCCGGCGCGGCGAGCCTCTCCCCGACCAGATCGCCGACACGCTGGAGCGGAGCGGCTACGCACAGCATCTCCGCCAGTCGGAGCCGGAATCGAGCGAGGAGCGCCTGCGGAACATCGAGGAGCTCGCGGCCGCGGCGGCGGAGACCGAGGAGCTGCTGCGGCTCGCACCACCCCCGCCCGAGGGGGAGCCGGAGCGCGAGCCGCTGCACATCTTCCTCGAGCGGATCGCCCTCGTCTCCGACGCGGACCTCCGCAGCGACCGCGAGGACCGGATCTCGATGATGACCCTCCATGCGGCGAAGGGTCTCGAGTTCGACCGCGTCATCATCGCGGGGTGCGAGGAGACCCTCATCCCCCACACCCGGCGGGATGAGCCGGAGGACACCGATGAGGAGCGTCGGCTGCTCTTCGTGGGCATCACCCGAGCGCGGCGGACCGCCCTCCTCCTTCACGCCGCGTGGCGCCGCCGGTACCAGGGCCCGGAGCCGCGGATCCCCTCGAGCTTCTTCGATGAGGTGCAGGGGACGGGGATCCGCTTCGAGAACCTCCCCGACACCTGGAGCGGCGGCGGAGAGAGGATCACGGGCAGCGTCATCTTCGACGGCTCCGACCCGTTCCCAGCGGAGATCGCGGATGACGACGACGAGCTGATCCCCGGAGCCTGGATCGAGCATGAGATCCTCGGTCGAGGCAGAATCACCGCCACCAGCGGCCTCGGCAGCTCGAAGCGGATCGCGGTGGAGTTCGAGCAGCATGGCGCGAAGCAGCTCGTCGCGTCCTATGCTCCGCTTCGCATCATCGCGCCCCCGGACGAGTACCTCTTCGGGGAGTGACCTCCCCCTCTCGAAAGGCGAAGGCGTTGCCCTCTCCCGGAACGAAGCTGCGAGCCCGCTCGAAACGCGGGCTCCTCCTCCTGCTCGCGCTGCTCTTCCCCGGACTCCCGGTCGCCCCGCTGCCGGCCCACGAGCTGACGGAGGGAGTGGGCACGCAGACCACCTTCCTCATCTATCCGGATCGTCTGGAGATGGAGATCAATCTGGGCTTCTCGGCCTCCGCCGGTTTCCCCGTCCTGCAGCGCCTCGACGCGGACGGCGATGATCGGATCTCCCCGGAGGAGGCTCAGGCCCTCATCGATGAGCGCGCTCCACGGCTCCTCCCGTTCCTCGACCTGCGCGTGAACGGGCGCGCCGTGGAGATCGAGATCGAGGGGGGAGAGGAGGCGGGGCTTCGCGGGACGGTGATGGTGAAGCCGTTCGACATCTACTACCGGGCGACCGCGAAGCTCCCCCCCGCCCTGCCGACGGGTGACTCCTACCTCCACTTCACCGACCGGAGCTTCGAGAACCAGACGAGCTCTCAGATCACCTGGCTGCCGTGGGACGGACACGGGGAGGGGATCAGCTACGTCTACAAGACGCCGATGGTGGAGGGGGACATTGGATACACGCGGGTGGCGCGCGATCTCGTGGTGCACTTCTCCTTCGGAGGGACCTTCCTCGACCCCTACGCGGACGCGCCGGACGCCGAGTCCCTCGCGCTGCTTCCTCTCGGAGAGAGTTCCGCCGACCCCAGCGGATCGCAGGACGATCCCTCCGCGAGCCCGATGGAGCGGATCACGATCCCTCGGAGCGAAGGGGAGCCGGCGGAAGGTGAGGAGGAGCACAGCGAGGAGGAGGAGATCGGCCACGAGGTCGGCGAGCTCCTCGGCGGAACGCTCTCCCTCCGGGAGTTCATCCTCACGCTGCTTCTCGCCGTGGTCTATGGCGCCGGGCACGCCCTCGGCCCCGGGCACGGGAAGTCGATGGTCGCGGCCTATCTGGTCGGGAGCAAGGGGCGGGTCCGCGACGCGGTCACCCTCGGGGGGGTCGTGACCTTCGCGCACACCTTCAGCATCTTCCTCCTCGGGCTTCTCCTCCTCTACCTGATCGAGCGCGCGGCGGACGGCGCCGCCGGGGCGACCTACCAGAACTGGATCACCACCGGGTTCAGCATGCTCTCGGGGCTGCTCCTTCTCGGCTTCGGTCTCGTCCTGATCCGTCGGCGCCTGCGGGTCGCCCGGGGCCTCGAGGACCCCCATCACCACCACCACGGGGGGCTCTTCGGACACTCGCACCCCCATCTGGGAGGCCACGGCCACGGCCACAGTCACACTCACAGCCACGACCATAGTCACGGCCACAGCCACGGCCATCA
>JAFMMO010000217.1 GCA_017859655.1 Pseudomonadota bacterium
GAGGTCCTCCGGGCGGAAGAGGTCGAGCGGCCGCTCCGTCAGGTGGCCCCAGAACCCGGCCGGGATCGGCTCCGCCCGCTCGGGGAGAATCTCCGAGAGACGAATGCCGTTCTCCTCCAGCAGACGGGCCACGACCACGGCCGGGACGAATCGATTCAGCGTCTGCTCGACGCAGCCGTACGGGTACCGCACGAGGTAGGGCAGGCTCTCGATCAGGGCGATCGCGGGGGAGGGTGTCAGGTCCACGATCAGCCGACGGGAGTCGGGATCACTCCGCTCGGGCACGACGAAGTCCCACGCGTCGGAGGAGGCCCCGTCGAGGTCCGCCGCCAGCCCGGCCGCACCGATCATCCGCTCGACGCCGTAGGGGAGGACGGGGATCGACCGCTGCAGACCATCCGACTCCCGAGGGGTCGCGATCAGGGCGACGAGATCGGCGGAGCCCGGCCGGAGCACCTCGAAGGGGAGCTCGAGCGCTCGCTCTCCTCCCGCGGGGAGGTCGACCGACGCCGACCAGCGACCGGCGTTGTCGGCGCCGGGAGCGAGGAGCCGGAGCTGCGCGGGAGGGAAGTCGAGCTGGACGCTCCCCGAGACCGCTTCGTCGAACTGGTTGCTGGCGATCAGGCCGAGGACCACCTGGTCCCCCTCTCGCAGGAAGCGGGGCGCCGCCAGGCGGAGTCGGATGTTCCGCCGGGTGCGGAGCTCGACCCGAGCCTCGAAGGCCCGCCCCCGCGGGTCGATCCCGCGCGCGACTCCCTTCCACTCGGTCAGGGAGTCGGGCAGGGTCACGCGGAGGGTGCCCCGGCCGGAGGCATCCGTGCGGAAGTTGGGCTCCCAGGCGGCGGTCTCCGAGAAGTTGCTGCGGATGCGCACCGGGGCGAGGTCGGCTCCGCCTCCCTGCCCTCCGCCGCCGTCCCCGTCAGCCGCCATCTTGCCGCGGGCCATCGGGGCCGCCTCGCTCGGTGCGCCGGCGCGCGAGCCGAAGGCGCCCGCTTCCTCGCCCCCGGAGAAGGAGAGGATCTCCGACTCGAGGCTCGCTCCCGGGGCCCCGGGGGGGGGCCCCAGGCGGCGGGCGCTGCGGCGGATCTCCTCCGGGTTGGGGAAGTAGGACGCGGCCAGATACGGGAAGCGACGCTGCCAGGAGCGTCGCAGCAGGTCCGGGAGGCGCAGCTCCCGGCGCTGCACCGGCTCCGCCCCGGGGAGCCACTCGAAGATGACCCGACTCCGGTACTGCAGCGAGTGCCCGGTCCGGAGGGTGTATCGCCAGCTTCGCTCGTGGAGGGCCTGCATCGGAGAGGGGTGGATCTCCGGCTGGATGGCGAGGATCGCGCGATCGAAGAGGGCGAGGCTCCAGCTCCCTTCCACGGGGCGTCCGCGGTGGTCCTTCAGGGTCAGGGAGAGCTCGACTTCCTCCCCCGGGAGAAGCTCATCCTGGCTCGCCGCGAGCCCGCCCTCGAGGAAGTAGGGCTTCGGGGGGACTTCGATCTCTGCGCTGGCGCGATGCACCTCACCGTCCCAGATCGCCCAGACATTCAGGTGGAAGTTGGGGAGCTCTGCGTCTCCGATCGGGTACTCGATCTGCGCGAGGCGACCCCGGGCGCGGACCGTCTCGAGGGAGAGGACCCTCCCCGCGGCGGAGCGCACGATGAGGAGGGTCGCGTCCTCCCGCTCGGTGAGGATCACGGCGCGACCGACTCCTCCGTACTCCTCGATCGCGCGGGAGGTCACCAGCTGGAGTCCCTCGAGGGTGTAGTCGCGACCGGTGAACTCGGGCCCGACGACCCACAACCGACAGGAGCCGCTGAACTCCCGCCCGCGGGGATCGACCGCTCGATAGGTCACTCGGAGCTCTCCCTCCGCGCCGGCGATGCTGCGCAGGAGCGCGCTCTCCGTCGAGACCTCGAACGGGCGGACCGAGACGACCTCCCAGCTCGTCACGGGGACGATCGATCCATCCTCCCGCTCCTCCTCCCGGTCGACGCGACGGGCGATCTCGATCTCTCCGGTGCTCGCGCGGGGAACCTCCATCGCATCCAGCGATCGCACGCGCACCTCGAGAGGCTCGTCCGAGGACACCACCCGCACCACCGGCTCGAGATGGGCGAAGAGGGCGCTCCGGGTGACGGGGAAGGTGCTGGTCGTCGACTCCTCCCGCTGGGAGGCGTCGGTCAGCCACGCCTCGACCTGGTACCGGCTGTCGCGTCCATCGCCTCGCTCCTCCGTGGGGAGTGCGAAGGTCGCCCGCCCTTCTCGGTCGAGGAGCGCCTCAGCGGAGTGGACATCCTCGAGTCCCCACCACGGCGGCGTCGACGGCCGCTTCCATGGATAGGGGAGCGGGGGCTGGAAGTCGAAGTCGAAGGGGAGGCGCTGTACGCGTATGCGGACCTTGCCGCCGCGGACCGGCTCGCCCGAGAGGAAGCTCCCCCGCACCCCGATCGTCAGGGGGTCTCCGTAGAGGACAGGGTCGGAGGGCGGATCGATGACGACCTCGAACTCCGGGCGTCGGTACTCCTCGACCCGGAACGCCGCGCGCGTCCAGTCGCGCCCGGGGATCTCCGCGTCATTCGCCTGCACGCGGAGAGAGCACATCCCGAGGGTGATCTCCCGGGGGAGGGAGACCGATCCCGAGACGGCGCCGCTCTCATCGAGGGGTCGCGTCTCCTCGAGGATCGGGTTGCCCTGAGGATCGAAGAAGCGCAGCCGGACCTCGGCGACCTCCGGGAGGGAGTGCGCCTCTCCGGTCCACTGGCGGATCGTCAGCTTGTACTTCGCCACCTGCCCGGGTCGGTAGACGGGTCGATCGGTCTCCAGATACTGGACCAGCCGCGGGCGACGCCCGGAGTCGAAGCTCGGTCGGAGCCCCGGGGCGGGAGAGATCTCCTCTCCTCGGCGGACCACGCCGGCGAGGCTGCGCAGCTGCCAACCGCTCTCGAGGCGAGGGAGGAAGGGCTCCGGGTAGGACCAGCGGACGAGGCCGCGGGCGTCGGTCCGCGCGCGCGTGCTCCAGCTCGCGCGCTCCTCCCCCTTGCGGATGTCGAGGCGGAGCAGGACCTCGGCGTCCGCCACCGGCTCGCCGGTCTGCGGGTCGGTGGCCCACGCGAAGGCCTCGTCACTCCCCCCGGAGAGGGTCAGGGCGACCCCGCTGATGAAGACGGGGAGATCGAGGATGCTCTCCTGTCCCTCCACTCGCAGTCGGTAGGCTCCCGCCTCCGCGACCGGAAGGGGGATCTCCATCGTCCGTGCCTTGTGGTCGTCGGTGCAGGGGGTCTCGAGGCTCCAGCTCCGGTCGGGGTCTCCAGTCGTCAGCGCGCCGATCTCGGGGAGGAGAGACTCCGCTGCCTCCGCCCGGTCGAGGTAGCGATCGATCCTCCAGAGGGAGAGCTCGATCGTCCTCACATTGCGCGCCTCGATGCGGATCACCGGGGTCTCGCCCGGCGAGGTGAGGCGGACCGCGTCGCCGACCGAGAGGGCCTCGCGGACGATCGCCTCCCGACGGGAGCGCGCGTTCGTCGCCCATTGACTCTCCGGATAGGTCTCGAGGAAGGCATCGTAGCCCGTGACGGCCTCGACCAGCTGGGCGAGGCGAAGCTCGAGCATGTAGGGGATGAGGTAGGCGGCATCGTCCGCGAGTCCCTCGCCGGGGAGCTCGGAGACGATGGTCTTCCAGTCCTCGATGGAGGCGAAGGTCATCGCCTGCCAGCTGCGGAGCGCCTCTCCGTCAACGCGGGTCCGCTCCTCCTCGAGGAGCTCCTCGATCAGGCGAGGGACCGGAGTGCTCCGCAGGACATCAATGTTCGGAATCGCGCCGATCGCGACGAGCCGTCGGATCCCCCGCTCGAAGAGAGCCTGCGCGCGCACCGATGCCGAGGGGCTTCGCTCGAGGATCCCCGCGAAGAGCTCCTCCGTACGCGCCCATCGAGCCTCGTCCTGCTCCAGCCCGCGGGCGCTCGCCCAGGCCTCGTAGGCTCTGCGGCGCTCCTCCTCGTCCTCGGGTTGAGGCTGCTTCTCCCACTCGCTCGCGGGGATGTCGTGCTCCCAGCTGCGCGAGAGCCCCTCGATCAGGGCGAAGGCGGTCTCGCACCACTCCGCCTCCCGGACGGGGGATCCCTCCCAGGCGGCGAGCGCACGCTCGAGGGGGTGGAGCTTCTCCGAGCCGCCCCAGACTTCGGCCGCGCGGCGACCATGGGTGAGCGCGAGGGTCGCCGAGTGGGGGAAGGGAGTGCGGTCGATCTCCCGCTCGTAGAGGAGACGCAGCTCCTCCCAGTCGCGGAGCGCTGCGCTCGCGAGCGCCCATACGGCCACGCAGCGGCCGCGCTCCGCTCCATCGAGGAGGTCGATCCCCTCGCGGCAGAGGTCGGCCGCGCGGCGGTTCGAACCCTCCGCGTAGGCGGCTTCGATCGCCGCGAGCCGGTCGGCGGGCGTGGGGGTCCGCGAGAGCGCCGCGGCGGCGAGGAGCGGGAGCAGGAGGACGATCGCGAGGGAGCGAGGGATCCCGGCCATCGAGGGTCCTTTCGGTGATCGTTGCGGTTCCGTTGCGGGCGAGTTTGCGGGGGAACGCCCCCGGACCGCAAGGAACTCCCTGCGAAGTCGCCGCCGGGCCGGCTCTCTTACGATCCTCTCCGGGGGTTCCGGCGGACGGCCGGGGCCGCTCGCGGAAGTGCGGCCCGAAGGACTGCAGAGGGAGCCCCTCGGCGACCGATGATGGGGAGTGTGTCCCACGGGGGAGCTCCGCTTCGTCATGAGAGGATCCAGACGGTGCCTCGCGCCTTCACGACAGCCGCCGCGCTCGCCGGTCTCCTCTCGGTCGGCGCTCTGGTCGCCATCCGGGGCGGGGCCGGACCCGACCCGGTCGCGCCGCTCCCCTCAGCGGAGAGGGAAGAGGGGGTCGAGGCCGCCCGCGAGGCGGCGATCGGCTCCTGGTCCGGGGACTCCTCGACCCTCCCCCCTCCGGTCGCCCCCCCTCCCGAGCTCCTCGCCCCACCGCCGACGGTGCAGAGGATCCCCGACGAGGACCGCGCCCTCTCGCACCCCATCCTCCCGGATGCGAGCTGGGGGGAGTGGCTCGCCTGGTTCCCCGACGCGCCGCCCGGGGAGCGGGAGCTCCTCTGCGATACGCTCCTCTCCTTCGAGCCGCGGGAGGAGGGGCTCGATCGGCTCCTCCTTCTCCTCGACGCCATCCCGGTCGACGCCGGCGCCGTGACGATCGGCCTCACGCTCGGGCGCCGCTCCATGGCCGGCATCCTGGACTCCCGCGCGGAGCTCGAGCGGTTCCGAAGGGTGCTCATGCGGGGATCCTCGGTCGGGGCGCGCAGCTTCGCGCTCCCGCCGGTCCTCGCGGGTGCCCGCATCGAGGGGGTGCGGACCGGGGTGCTCGAGGCGATCGAGATCGCCTTCTACTCGGTCCGGGATCCCGGGTTCGCCGCGGCCCTGCTCGAGGAGCTCCCCCTCTTCGACGCGCCGGTGCGCGCCGGCCGGCTCGCCCGAGAGGCGATCCGGAGAGCGGAGGACGCGCCGCCGGGGACGGGATGGTGCGAAGTCGCGGCGCTCGGCGTGGAGGGGACCCTCTCGGCCCTCGCGGAGGCGGAGACCCGCCTCTCCTCCGGGGCGCTGCCCATCGGGGATCCGATCCGGGAGGAGGTTCGATTGGCGAGAGAGGTCGGTCTGCGGCAGACTCTCCTCGACGCGCTGGTGAGGCTCGGATCGGCGGAGGGTCGGAGCGAAGAGGAGCGCGCGCGGCTCCTCGAGCTCCTCGAGCGGAGGGGCCGCGCCCACGCGGCCCGGCTGCGTTCTCTGGGCTCGTCGCGCGAAGGGACCGACGAGGCCCCCTGAGGGGGCGGGGGGAGGC
>JAFMMO010000028.1 GCA_017859655.1 Pseudomonadota bacterium
GTCGGGGATGGCAGCGCCCGAGTCGACTCCACCTACATCGACAACGCGGTGGATGCGCATCTCGCCGCGGCGTCGCGCCTGCGGCCGGGCGCCCCCCTCTCCGGGCGGGCCTACTTCATCTCGAACGGGGAGCCGATCGCCATCGGGACGTTGATCCGGGGCCTGCTCGACGCCGCGGGGATCGAGGAGCCGCGGATCGGCTCGGTGCCCGGCGGCGTGGCGTTCACGGTCGGCGCCCTCCTCGAGGGGCTCCACCGGGGTCTGCGCCTGCGCGGCGAGCCCGCGGTGACGCGCTTCGTCGCGCGCCAGCTCGCGACCGACCACTGGTTCGACCTCTCGGGGGCGCAGCGGGACTTCGGCTGGAGCCCCCGGGTCTCGAACCGGGAGGGCTTCTCCCGGCTCCGCGCCGCGCTCGCGCAGGAGCGGGAGACCGCATGACCCCGCCCCGCCCACCGCCGAGCGCCCCACCTCCCGCCGGAGAGGTCCACCTCTACGCCGGTCGTCTCGACGCGGGGGCGGAGGTGGTCGCGCGACTCCGCGGCACCCTCTCCCCCGAGGAGCGGACGCTCGCCGAGCGGCGGGTCACGGCCGCGCTCCGACGGCGGGCGATCCTCTCCCGGGGGCTCCTCCGGATCGCCCTCGGGGGGGCCCTCGGGAAGAGCCCGGCGGAGGTCGCCCTCGCGGTGGGCCCGCACGGGAAGCCGGAGCTCGCCGATCCCGTGGCCGCGGCGCGGGTCGCCTTCAACCTGACCCACACCGGAGAGGCGTGGCTCCTCGCCCTCGCCCCGCGCGGGCCGATCGGGGTCGACATGGAGGCCCCCCGCGACGAGACCGACTGGGACGCCCTCGTCGACCGCTACTTCAGCGCCGCGGAGGGGGTCGTCTTTCGCGCCCTCCCCCCCGACCGTCGTCAGGAGGCGTTCTTTCGGACCTGGGCGACGAAGGAGGCGTTCCTGAAGGCGCGAGGAAGCGGGCTCACGACCCCGCTGAGGGACTTCGATGTCGTGGTGGACCCGGATCAGCCGGTCGGCCTGGAGGCGGTCAGGATCGCCGCAGAGAGCCCCTCAGCTTGGTGGGTGCGGGAGGTCCCCGGAATGGGGGCTCCGACGGTGGTCGTCGGGCGGGGACCGGCCCCCCGCCTCCGGACGATGGAGCTCTCCCCCGACCTGGACTGAACCCCCCGTCCGGATGCGAGGTCCGGCTGCGCGGTCCGGCTGCGCGGTCCGGCTGCGCGGACCGGCTGCGCGGACCGGATGCGAGCGGGGGCGGCGGCCGCGCTGCGCGACCCCCGCCCCCGCTCCGAACACCCGGTCGGTCGACCGCGACCTAGCCCATTTCCGCCCGCATGGCGTTCAGGGCCGCGCCCGCCCAGAACCAGTCGATCTGCTCGTGGCTCAGGGTGTGGGTGCAGGTGATCCGATCCTCGGTGCCGTCCTGGTGGTGGAGCACCACATCGATCGGGGTCCCCGGGGCGAGGCTCGGCAGGTCGAGGATGGTGATGCGATCGGTCTCCTCGATCTTCTCGTAGTCCCCGGAGTCCTGGAAGCGCAGGGGAAGGACCGCCTGCTTCTTCAGGTTCGTCTCGGCGATCCGTGCGAAGCTCCGCGCGATCACCGCGCCCGCCCCCATGAAGCGGGGGGACATCGCCGCGTGCTCGCGGCTCGAGCCCTCCCCGTAGTTCTCATCTCCGACCGCGACCCAGAAGTGGCCCGAGTCCCGGTAGTTCCGGGCCGCCTCCCAGAACGGCTTCACCGCGCCATCGAGCTGGTCGGTCCCCTCGCCCCGGGCATCGGAGAAGGCGTTGATCGCCCCGAGGAACATGTTGCGGCTGATGTTCTCGAGGTGACCGCGGAACTTCAGCCAGGGACCGGCGGGGGAGATGTGGTCGGTGGTGCACTTCCCCTTCGCCTTGAGGAGGAGGGGCATCTTCTGGAACTGCTCCTCCTCCCGGGGGTCGAAGGGCTCGAGGACCTGCAGGCGGTCGCTGGCGGGGTCGATGTCGACCGAGACCCCGCTGCCATCCGCCGCCGGCTCGACGAGCCCGCCCCGATCGATGACGAAGCCCGCCTCGGGGAGGGCACGCCCGACCGGCGCGGTGAGGTGGAAGCTCTCGCCGCCCTCCCCCTCGACCGGGTCGGTGAGCGGGTTGAAGCTGAGCTTCCCCCCCACCGCGAGGGCGAGGACGATCTCCGGGCTCGCGATGAAGCTCAGGGTCTCGGCGTTGCCGTCGTTCCGCCCGGGGAAGTTGCGGTTGAAGCTCGAGATGATGCTGTTCGACCGACCGCTGGTGTCGTCCTCCCGATGCCACTGCCCGATGCAGGGACCGCAGGCGTTCGCCATGACGGTGCCCCCCGCCTTCTCGAAGGAGGCGGCCTGGCCGTCGCGCTCGACGGTGCGGAAGACCTGGGTGGAGCCGGGGGTCACGAGGAACTGCGTGCGCGCCTTCACCCCGTGGGCCGCCGCCTGCTCGGCGATCTCGGCCGCGCGGTCGAGGTCCTGGTAGGAGCTGTTCGTGCAGGAGCCGATCAGGGCGGCGGAGAGCTCCTCCGGCCACCCCTCCGCCGCCACCTCCGCCGCGAGGGCGGAGATCGGGCGGGCGCGGTCGGGGCTGTGCGGCCCGACCACATGGGGCTCCAGGGTGGAGAGGTCGATGTGCAGGACCTGGTCGTAATACTTCTCGGGGTCCTGCTCCACCTCGGGGTCGGGCGCGAGCTCCGCCGCGTGCTCCCGGGCGAGGGCCGCGACCGCGGAGCGCTCGGTCGACTCGAGGTAGGCGGCCATCGCCTCATCGAAGGGGAAGACCGAGCAGGTCGCACCGAGCTCGGCGCCCATGTTCGTGATCGTGCCCTTGCCGGTGCAGCTGATCGTCCGGGCGCCGGGGCCGATGTACTCGACGATCGCGCCGGTGCCGCCCTTGACGGTGAGCTGCCCCGCCACCGCGAGGATCACATCCTTCGCGGACGCCCAGCCGCTCAGTTCGCCGGTGAGGTGGACCGCGATCGCGCCGGGCCACCGGACATTCCAGGGGAGACCCGCCATCACATCGACGGCGTCGGCGCCCCCGACCCCGACCGCGACCATGCCGAGCCCGCCCGCGTTCGGGGTGTGACTGTCGGTCCCGATCATCATCCCGCCGGGGAACGCGTAATTCTCGAGGACCACCTGGTGGATGATCCCCGCTCCCGGCTTCCAGAACCCGATGCCGTACTTCTGGCTCGCGGAGTGGAGGAAGCGGTACACCTCGGAGTTCGTCTCCTCCGCGGCGGCGAGGTCGGTGTCCGCGCCGACCCGGGCCTGGATCAGGTGGTCGCAGTGAACGGTGGAGGGGACCGCGACCCGATCGAGCTTCGCCTGCATGAACTGGAGGATCGCCATCTGGGCGGTCGCGTCCTGCATCGCCACGCGGTCGGGGCGGAGGTCGGCGTAGCTCTGGCGACGCTCGGGGAAGCCCTCCCCGGCGGCATCGAGGTGGTTCGAGAGGATCTTCTCCGCGAGGGTCAGGGGGCGACCGAGCCGCTCGCGCGCCCAGGCGGAGCGCTCCGCCGCACGCGCGTAGAGGGCCTGAATCGGGGCGAGGTCGAGCATGGGGACTCCTGCTCCCGGGACCTGATCGACCTCCGAAGCTCCCGGGAAGCGGCTCCGGAGGGGGCGAGGCGTCCGCGATGCCCCGGGGAGGGGGCTCGGGAGGCGTCGGTCGTCGCAGGGTCGACGGTTGAGGGGAGGCCGACCCTTGACTATCATCGGAAGGGGTGAAGCTCCGCTCGCGCCCTTCTCCGGTGATTCCCGGCTTTTCCGGGGACCGGGCAGGGGGGAACGGATCCGACCCGCTCCGGGGACATGAGCCCCCGGAACACTCTATCGGGAGACCCGGTCCCGGGGGAGCGAACCGACGAATTCCGCCGAGGCGGGAGCGTCGCCCCCGGACCCGCCGCCAGGGGGATGGTCCCCGTCGCGGCGCTCCCCCGTCGCGCACCCGCGTCGGTGCGCTCGAGCGGCCCCGCCTCGGGTCGGCCCACCGTATCGGGCCTCGACCGCAGGACTTCCGGGGTCCGGTCTGGAAACGAGGAGGTGCCCAGTGGCCCGCGCACTCCGACGACTCTTCCTGGCGTGCATCGCCGGGATCGCCCTCGCCGCGACCTCTGCGGCCGATGCCCAGGTCTACATGCTCCAGATGCCCGCGGTCACCGCGAATGTCGGGGAGAGCTTCACGATTCCCGTGGAGGGGGACTGGATCGAGCCGGTGAAGGGCTTCCAGCTCTCGATCCAGATCCCGATCGATGCCCCGTTCGCCGAGCTCTCCGTCTCGATCGACAGCTCCCTCGTCGGACAGCTGGAGCCGGACTTCGCCCAGTTCACCATCGGCACCGGCTCCATCACCGGCGGGGTCCTCCTCGAGACGATCCCCCCCTTCCAGGGGACGAACCTCCCGTCGGTCGGCTTCCCCCTCCTCCTCGCCGAGATCCACGGGACGATCCCCGCCGGTGCCTCGGAGGGAGTCTTCCCCATCGTGTTCGCCGATGGCCTCGGCTCACCCGCGGTGAACAACACCTTCGTGGTGGAGTTCGCGTCGGTCCCGCCGAGCCTCTTCCTCGACGGCCTCGTCGATGTGGTCATCCCCCCGCCCCCGGAGATCTTCATCCGCGGCGATGTGAACTCGGATGGTCTCGTCGACCTCGGCGATGCGATCTTCCACCTGAACTACACCTTCGCCGGCGGCGCCGCGCCGGTCTGCCTCGACGCCGGAGACGCGAACGATGACGGCGCTTCGGACATCAGCGACGCGATCTTCCTCCTGAGCTACCTCTTCGACGGCGGTCCCACGATGAACCCGCCCTTCCCGAATTCGGGAATCGACTACACGCCCGACGCCATCGACTGCGCCACCCCGCCCGACCTCCCCTGACCCCCCGCGGCGGGATCCGATCGAAACGCGCGTCCACCGAGAGCGCTCGCAGAGCGCACAAGCCGGCACCGGGCAAGCGCAGCGCACCGAGAGATCACACCGCGCCGCCCCCTCCCCGCCGGGGATCGGGCGGCTCCGGTCATCCGGCCCCCCCGCCGGACTCGCCGAGGATTGGCGCAACCCCGAGGGGGATCGCGGCTAACCTGACCCCGAGCGAGCGAGGGACGGGAGGGGGTCGGGAGTGAGGACGCGGCAGGCGATCCGGCTCGGCGGCGTGCGCGCGAGCCTGCTGGTGGTGGCGGCCACCGCGGGGGGCTCCATCGCGAGCTTCCTGCTCCAGGCGATCGCCGCCCGGCAGCTCGACCCGGACGGGTTCTCCCTCTTCGCCGCCCTCCTCGCCCTCCTGGCGATCGCGCTCCTCCCCGGTCCCCCCATCTCCCTCGCGATCGTCCGGCACCTGGGGGATGCCCCGGGTACCCCGCCGCGCTTCGCCCCTCGAGCAGCCCGGACCGCCGCGATCGTCGCCGGGCTCTCCCTCCTCGGAGCGGCGCTCCTCGGGACCCTGCTCCCCCCGGGCGGAGTGGACCGCCTGCACCTCGGCGACCGCCCGATGCTGCCGATGTGGGGCGCCCTGATCGCGGCGGTGGTCGCCGGGCTGTGGATCCAGCCGAGCCTCGCGAGGCTCCAGGCGGCGGGGGACTTCGCGCGCTACGGCGCCGCGCAGGCGGGGCTCTCCGTGGGAAGGCTCGGCCTCGCCGGAGGCGCCCTCGCCCTCGACGCACCGCTCGGCGTGGTGCTCCTCGCCCTCGCCGCCGGCCCGCTGCTCGTCCAACGGTGCATCCGGCCGCGCCCCGTCCCCGGCTCCCGCGAGCTCACCGCGAAGGAGCGCGGCGGCTCGACTCTCGCGTGGCTCCGACGCCTCCTCCCTCTCCTCGCCGCGCTCGGAGGACTGCAGGCGCTCGTCCTCCTCGATGTCGTCTTCGCCCGGGCTCACTTCGGGGAGTCGGATCCGCAGCAGGCGGGAGCCTACGCCGCGAGCGCGACCCTCGCCCGTGCCCTGTTTCACCTCCCCTACGCGGTGACCGCCGTGCTCGTCCAGCGGACGGTCCACGCCCCGGGAGCGGGCGCCGCCCGTCGGGGCGCCCAGCGCAAGGCGCTCCTCGAGAGCCTCCTCGTCACCTCGGGACTGGTGGGGATCGGCGCGGCGATCCTCGCGATCGCTCCGACCACCGCGTTGGAGATCTTCGGAGGGGAGGAGCGGTACGCGGAGGGTGCCCGCTGGCTGGTCGGCCTCCTCGTCCCGATGGGTCTCGCCGCCATCGGCGCGGTCCCCGCCCACTCCCTGCTCGCTCGGGGCTCCTCCACGCCGGTCTGGATCCTCGGGATCTCCGCCCCCCTGCTCGCGGTCCTCCTCGCCATCCCCCCCGAGGCCCCTGACGCGCTCATCGCGCGGAGCTCCGCCGTGATCGGGGCCGCGACGGCCGCGATGCTCCTCTGCGCTTGGTGGATGCCGCGGGAGTCGGAGAGCGTCAGCTCCCCGGCTTGAAGAGGTCGAGGAAGCGGTCCTCGTACTGGTCGAAGACATCGAGACGATCGAGCTCCGCCTTCAGCACGAGGGCGTGCTGGCGATCCTGCTCCGCCTCGGCGAAGAGCTTCTCGATCCGCCGACGGGCCGCGTCGCTGAGGCGCGCCGGCTCGCCCTCCTCCGCTTCGTCATCGCCGTCGACCGGCTCGACATCGGTCGACGGGAGGAACCCCTCCTCGTCCTCCTCGTCGAACTCCATCGTCGGGAGCCGCTCGAAGATCTTCGCGAGCTTCCGATCCGCCTTCTCCGCCTCGTCGAGGAGGTCCCCCTCATCGAGGTCGAGGCCGACGAGATCGGAGAAGACCCGCACCACCGCGAGGGACGCGCTCGGGTTCGGGACCGCGACGGCGAAGAAGGGCATCTCCCCGAGCAGGCAGATTCCGCCGACCCCGAACTCCGCCGCCGCGGCGAGGAGGACGCCGTTCAGGCCGTGGATCTGCCCTTCGCGCAGGAGCTCCACCGGGGCGGTGCGCAGGTCGACGAGGAGGTCCTCATCGTTCGCGACCGCGAAGACCCGGGGGGCCCCCCCCGGCTGGATCGGGGTCGCCATCGCCGCGAAGGTGAAGACCCGCGAGACCCGGTACTCCCGCGCCACCTCGAGGATCCGCTGACAGAACTCGAGACCGCGACTGCCCGGCTGGGCCTCCCCCGTGAAGAAGAGGAGGTCGGGGCCGGACCCCGGGTTCTCCCAGAGGTGGAAGGTCGAGCGAGGGAGGGAGCCGACGCGGGCGATGCCGTCCTTCACCTCCACCTTCTCCACATCGAAGTAGTCGTCGGCCGGGAGGTCGGTCCGGTGCTCCGCGCCGAGCTCCCCCTGGAGCCACGCGGCGGCGGTGACCGCGACCGAGCCCATCCCCGGCCATGCGGCGACGAGCCAAGTCTGCTTGCGCGGCGCCTCCCCCGATGCGGCGGGGCGGCGCTCTCCAGGTTGCTCGTCCATCGATCCTCCTGCGCAGCGGTGCGATCCGGGCCGTCCGGTGTCGCGAGCCCATCCTAACGAGCGGACCCCCGCCTGTCAGGGGAACCGAAGATCGCTTCACCTATCGGGGCGAAGCGGCGACGATCACGGCACCGAACCCGCGGACGGATGGAACAGGCGGATCACCAGAACGGGCCCCCGGGAAGCGAGCGACCCGCGCGATGACGACCGGTCCCCCCACACCTCCCGCGGCGGGAGGACCCGCCCCCCCCGCGCCGGACGGGGAGGAGCGCGCGACCCACCGCGAGGCGCGCGACGCGCTGGAGCGCGAGGCCCGGGCCCTCGGCTTCCGCCGCCTGGGGATCGCCCCGGCGGGCCGCTCCCCCCACGCGGATCGCTTCCTCGCCTGGCTCGATGCCGGCCGCCACGGCGGCATGGACTACCTCGCGCGCAAGGTGGAGCGACGGATCGACCCTCGGGAGACCCTCCCCGGCGCGACCTCGGTGATCGTCGTCACCCTCCCCTACGCCGATGAGGTGCCCTTCCCCGACGAGGCGGAGGTGGAGCGCGGTCGGATCGCCCGCTACGCGCGCGGCCGGGACTATCACCGCGTGATGGAGACGCGCCTGAAGCGCCTCGCGCTGCGGATCCGGGAGGGGGAGCGCTACCGCACCTGGTACACCGTCGATGCCGGCCCGCTCCTCGAGCGGGACTGGGCCGAGCGCGCCGGGGTGGGGTGGCTCGGGAAGAACGGCCTCATCATCGACCCGGAGGTAGGGAGCTGGCTCTTCCTCGGCGCGATCGTCACCGACCGCGCCTACCCCGTCGATGCTCCGATCCCCGACCAGTGCGGCACCTGCACCCGGTGCCTCGATGCCTGCCCCACCGGGGCGCTCATCGCCGCGCGATCCGTCGATGCCCGCCTCTGCATCTCCTACCGGACGATCGAGGATCCCGAGCCGGTTCCCGCCGCGGGGGGGCCGGACCTCCACGGCTGGGTCTACGGGTGCGACATCTGCCAGGAGGTCTGTCCCTGGAACTCCCGGCCGGCCCGGGTCGCCCCCGACATTCTCCCGGATCTCGAGCCGCGGTCGCTCCCCGACCGACTGACCGAGCTCTCCCGCCTCGACCGCCCCCGCTTCCTGGAGGCGTTCACCGGGACCTCCGCGATGCGGGCCGGGCACGAGCGCCTCGCCGCGAGCGCGAGGGCGATCGCTCTCGCGCGGGGGATCGAGCCCCCGCCCCCCGCGGAGGCTCCGTGAGCCCCACCCTTCCTCCCGACGATCACGACCCGCTCCGCTGGAGCGCGGTGGACCCGGGCGGCGGCCCGCTCCGCGGCCGGGGGGTCCTCCGAGGGGCGCTGCTCTTCTACGGGGCGATGGTGCTCCTCGCCCTCCTCGCTCTCCCCCGTGTCCATGAGGACCTCGGCCTCGGGCTCTCGTCGTGGGGGAAGCTGCTCCTCGGCACGCGCCCGGGCGCCGCGATCGGCCTCGGGTTCGCGGTCGGTCTCCTCCTCGTCGCGATCACGCGGCTCATCGAGTCGTGGCCGCCGATCCGCTCGATGATCGATGGCTTCGGGGAGGTCCTCGGATCGCTGCCGCGGGGAGGACCCCTCCTCCTCGCCCTCACCTCGGGGATCGCGGAAGAGCTCCTCTTCCGGGGGGTCCTGCAGGTATGGTGGGGCCTCTGGCCCGCCGCGATCGCGTTCGGAGCCTGCCACCTGCCGATCGACCGCCGCTTCCTCGTCTGGCCGCTCTTCGCGCTCGGCGCCGGGCTCCTCTTCGGAGTCGCCTACGAGCGGAGCGGCGCGCTCCTGACGCCGGTGGTCGCCCACGTCACCGTGAACTGGATCAACCTGCGCAGCATCGTCCGGACCGTCCCGGGCGAACCCCGCTGAGCGCCCAGACCGAAAGGCCCCCATGGTCCGCACCTGGCTGTTCAAGTCGGAGCCCTACGAGTTCTCGATCGATGATCTGAAGGCCAGCCCGCGCGGCACCTCCGGCTGGGAGGGGGTGCGGAACTACCAGGCCCGAAACCTGATGCGGGACGAGATCGGCAAGGGAGACGTGGTGATCTTCTATCACTCCTCGGTCCGCCCCCCCGCCGCGGTCGGACTCGCGGAGGTGGTACGGGAGGGCTACCCGGATCGGACCGACGGATCGTCGCCGGAGGATCCGGTCCGTTGGATTCAGGTCGATGTCCGTTACCGGACCCACTTCGAAGAGCCCGTGACGATCGACGCGATGCGGGAGATGAAGGGGCTGGAGGAGCTGGCGCTCCTGCGGCGCGGCAACCGCCTCTCGATCCAGCCGGTCACGCCGAAGGAGGCGAAGACGATCATCCGGGCCGGAGGGCTCGATCCAGCCCGGTTCCTCTGATTTCCCCCTTTCTTTGTCAGAACCGCGGGGGGGCCTGTTGACGCCCCCCCCTCCCGTGTGGAGGATCTGTGGCGGGGGGAATCGCGGGGGCCCACGCTCCCGACCGCGCCCGCACCGCATCGCGCCCCCCCGCGGCCTCGGGTCCTCCGCCGGGTTGCTCCCCGGAGCATCGCCCCCTCCGACCCTGCGCCCCGGTCCCTCGCCCTCGCATTGTGCGCTCCCTCGCGGAGCCTCCCGCAGGGCGACCATCCCAGGAGGAGCCCCCGTCGAGGCTCCCGCCGCGGTGCAGTGAGATCGACCCGACACTTTCAGACGAGGAACGAGGTGGAAGCCAATGGGGGTCAAGCGCATCGATGCGGAGCGGGCAGCCGAGCTGCTCGACACCGACATGGGGTATGTCTTCCTCGATGTCCGGATGGAGCATGAGTTCGTGCAGGGACATGTGCCGAACGCTCGGAACATCCCCGTGATGATCAAGGGACCCGGTGGGGTCGGGATCCGCATGAACCCCGAGTTCGTGGAGTCGGTCTCGGCGGAGTACCCGAGCGACTGCCGGATCATCCTCGGCTGCCAGAAGGGCGGCCGCTCGAACAAGGCGGCGGAGCTCCTGAGCGAGGCGGGGTACACGAACCTCCACGACATGCGCGGCGGGTTCGTCGGAGAGACCGACCCTCTGGGGAATGTCACCTTCCCCGGCTGGACCTCTCGCGGCCTCCCCGTCGAGGCCTAGCGAGCGCCGCGCGCCGGCGCGCGGCGGGCGGCCCGAGCGCTGGGACGAGAGCGCTGGAACGATTCGGAGCACCGCGGCGGGGCGAGCCCCCTTCGCGGTGCTTCCGCATCCCGCCCCCTCCCTCCCCGTCTCTCCCTCCCCGTCGGCCGATCAGCTCTCTTCCTCGGACTCCGGCCTCGATCCCTCCCACGCCTCTCCGAGGGTCGCCTCACCCCTGGCGAGGGGGCCGAGCACCCAACGCGCCCCCGCCCGACTCACGGAGCGAGGGACGACCCGCAGGAGGAGATCGAGCGCCCGATTCCCGAGGCCGGGGATGACGAGGGGCGCGCCCCGTTCCAGCCCGCGGACGGCGGCCCGGGCCACCGCGCGCGGGTCCTGCATCCGCTTCCAGAGGCGGTCGGCGTCGATCCCGCCCTCCTGGAAGAACCGGGTGCGCGTCGAGCCGGGGGCGAGCGTGGTCAGACGAAGATCGACCCCCTCCTCCACTCCGAGGCGCCACTCACCGCCGAGCCCCTCGCCGAAGGAGTGGAGGAACGCCTTCGTCGCCGCATACGCGGTCTGGCCGGGGCAGGGGATGAACGCGGCGACGGAGGCGACGTTGAGGACCGCGCCCTCTCCGCGCAGGCGCCAGTGGGGAAGAAGGCCGTGGATCAGGCGCAGAGGCGCCTCGATGTTCAGGCGGAGCATTGCCCGCACCGGCTCGATCCCCCGGGCGCCGAACGCCCCCCCCACCGTCACGCCGGCGTTGTTCACCAGCAGGTGGACATCTCGAGGAGAGAGTGCGGCGAGCAGCTGGTCCGGCCCCTCCTCGGTGGAGAGGTCGCAGGGGACCACCTCGGTCGGGCCGCGCAGCTCCGCCGCGAGCTGGTGCAGGGGCGCCTCCCGGCGCGCGACCAGGATGAGCCGCGCGGCCCGCCCGTCGAGCTCCCGCGCGAGGGCACGGCCGATTCCCTCGCTCGCGCCGGTGATGACGATCGTCCGTCCGTCGATCGGGCTCCCCACGGTGCACTCTCCCCTTCTCCCCCGGGACGGGGCGCGCCCAGCCTAACCCGACCTCGACGGGGATGAGAAAGGGCTCCCGCAGAAAGGTCCGTCGCGGCGGGGAGCGCGGGGGACGCGAGCCCGGGATGAGAGAGGAGCCCGGAGGACTTCCGTCCCCCGGGCTCCTGACCGGACCTCCGAGGAGATCCGAGAACGGTCGTCCGACCGCCCTTACGGGCAGGGAGCGAACGGTCCGCAGGTGAGGCTGTCCGCCGTCGGATCGACTCCGCAATCGACCGGCTCCGGAATCGTCGGCGCCGGGCTGGAGCTCGGGAAGAGGACCCCGAGGAGGGAGATCGCATCGGCGATGTTCAGCCCACCGTCGTCGTTCGCATCGAGAGCGGAGTCGCACGCCACGACCGGCGGAGTGCCGGACGGGAAGAGGACGCTCAGGATGTAGATGGCATCGGCGATGTTGACGCTGCCATCCGCGTTCGAGTCGCCCCGCTTGAACTGATCCCCGACCGGGGGCGGCGGTCCGAACCCGAAGACGGTGAGGTAACGGCTCATGAGGTCGGCGCGGGCTCCCTCGGAGGCGAGCGGATCGACACCGTCGAAGGCGAAGCCGCCGAACTCCCAGGAGCCGCAGATGACCTTGCCTCCGCTGTCGGTGTCGTAGTAGGTGCCCACGTTGAAGGCGCCAGCGGCCTCACCCCAGAGGATCGCGGCGTTGGGCCCGAGGAGATCGGTCGCGCTGACGACGAGCTCGTCGGTCCAGTCGTTCCCGGCCTGGGCATCCTGGTAGTAGGAGATCCCCACGAGGTCGCTGGTGTCGAGACCGAGGGTGGTGTTGGCGCCGGTGAGCGACAGGAGTCCATCGCCCCCGTCGGCGATCCCGTCCGCCACGCCATCGATGAGGGCGAAGTCGGTCGGGGCGTCGAAGCCCCAGGCATCCCCCGCCTCGAGGTAGATGTGCACGCCGTTCGCCTGGAGCGTGACGAGGCTCTGACCATCGAGCGCGGAGAGCGCGCGGTTCGCCGGGAAGGAGCCGAGGCAGACCCAGACCCGCTCGAGGACCGGATCGTCCAGGCAGGGGAGATCGAGGACGTTGTCGACCCCGCCAGGAATGATCGTCGCGGTGATCCCCGCGGCCTGAAGCGCCGCGTCGATGGCGGCGACGGAGTCGACCGAGCCGGCGCCCTCACCCCGGAAGATGAGGTCGCTGACGCCGTAGGCGCCCGCCACCGTCACGGGCAGCTGCTGAGCCAGAGAGGTGCCGTTCGCGCAGTTCGCGACGACCTCGTAGTCGTAGAGGCCGTTGCCGACCGAGAGGTCGACATAGGTGTTGGTGCCTGCGGCGAGACCGGTCGCGATCGGGGCACCGTCGCGATAGACATCGAAGGTGTCGAAGGTGGCCGGATCCCAGGTCAGGGTCACATCGGTGGTCGCGCAGTCGAGGACGCTCCCGAGGCCGACGAAGGCGGGCTCGCAGATCTCCTGAACGGTGAGGGTGTTCGGTCCGCCGACGACGGCGGCACCCCAGCGCCCGACCCGGATCAGGTAGTTCGTGCCGGCGATGGTCGGAATGATCACCTCGGAGCCGAGGCCGCAGAGGCCGTTCACATCACCGGAGCACGCGACGATGGTCCCCTGTCCGCAGGTGGGACCCGCCTCGTAGAGCACGAGATCGGTGTCCACGGTCCCCGCGCAGGTGCTGACCTGAAGGAAGGTGTCGGTGGTCGAGGTGTAGCTGAACCAGAGGTCCCCCTCCATGTCGCCGAGGAAGGTCCCGGGGCACAGGGAGTCGTCGTAGGCATCGACGCTCAGGGTGGCGCCGGTGTCGTCGTAGGCGTTGGCCCCCTGAACCGCGGGGATCGCGTCACAGCAGGAGTCCCCCGGGACCGGCGGCGGACAAGGGTCGGTGCAGCCGGTGTTGCAGGTCGCGGAGAAGGTGGAACCACCACCGCAGTCCCCGACGACCTCGTAGGCGAGCGCGCCCGCCGGCGCCGCCAGGTCCGTGTAGGTGGTGGCGGTTCCGGGGAGGGAGGCGATCAGGGTTCCGTTGCGGAGGACATTGATCCCCCCGGAGTAGCCGGTCGGCGGCATGAAGGTCGTCCAGTTGAGGACGACATCGTTCGTCGCGCAGTCCATGTCGCAGGACATCGAGTCGAACGGCAGGCAGGACGGGCAGGGGGACGGGTTGCAGTCGACCCCGACATCGTCGTAGTAGAAGATTCCGCCACCCGCGTTGTAGAGGTCGAGACACTCGAGCGCCGCCTGGCCTCCGGCCCCGGACCAGGTGTTCTGGCTCATGACGATCTGGCCGTTGTAGAACGCATCGTAGGTGTTCGCCGCGAGGTCGATGTTGACCACGCACGGGACCCAGGCGTCGTAGACCACCGGCACCGGGGTGGAGGTGCCGGTCAGGGCGGAGCTACCGCCGGCATCCGAGACGAGGCCGGTCGCGTCGCTGATGTTCAGCTGCACCGACCAGTTCTTCGGACCGTTGTGGTTGTAGGTGTTCAGGAGGATGAAGTAGTAGGTCCCCGCCTGCATCGACGGAACGTAGATCTGCGAGGTGAAGCTGAATGAGGTGAGCGCACCGCTCGCGTTGATCCCGTTGAAGAGGCGGACAATGTCGTCTCCCGGCAGAAGCTCGAGGGAGTTGTCGGGGGAGAAGGCGAAGTTGTCCGTGACCTCGGCATCGACGCCCGGCGCCTGATCCCAGGTGTCCCACGCCCCCTGACCGGCGATGAAGGACCCGACCGCGTAGCTGTCGAAGTTGTCGAAGTCCAGCTGCGCCGACAGCGGCGAGACGAGGAGAAGAACGAATCCGACTCCAAGAAGTCCATTGAAGCTCATGGACCCCCCTTCCGATGGGCGGATCTCGTCCGGTCCGCCGTTCATAAGTGCCGAGTCCCGGACCGGCGACACCCTGTCGTCGGCTGAGAGCCGGGATCCTCGGGAGGGTCGATCGCGACGCGCCTGCCTCACTGGTGAACGCTGCGCGTCGGGCTCGGCCTTTGACCCGTATTTCCTGCACGAGAATCCGACGCGAACCGAGGCGGCCGCGGGACGAGTCCGCGAGACGCGACGGGCGTCGAAACACCACAATGTTTGATGCGCTGATGAGCCCTGTGGCCCTGCCGGGCGATCCCACCCGGTGAAGGCCTTCACGTAAAATGCCATGATAGGGGCAGATGTCGGTTCTGGCAACTGCGGTATCCCAAGGCGAGTCGCTCTCGATGCTCACGTAAGGACGGAATGTCACCACGAGGCTTGCCCCCGGCGTCGGAAACGGGGAACCTGAGGATCTCCCGAGCGCCCCGGGAGACAAAGGGCCCGCCTCCGACCGCGGGCCAGAGAGCGGACCGATGCTCGATCTGATTCTCGGCACGCTGACCTCGCTCCCCAGTCTGGGGAGCGAACCGAAGGTTCTCGCAGGACTGCTCGTCGACGGTCAGGTCGGCTGTGGTTCTCTGCTCGGGGGCTCTCTGCTCGAGGGCTCTCTGCTCGAGGGCTCTCTGCTTGAGGGCTCTCTGCTCGGGGGCCCCCTCCTCGCCTGGGCCTCCCCGCTCCAGCAGGTCGGTCAGTGGCTCCAGGCCCTCAATTGGGTGGACTGCGTGCTGCTCCTCGGCCTCGCGTCAGGACTCTTCGTCGGGATCGGGGTGGGGTTCTACCGTCAGGTCGCGATCTTCCTCTCCCTGGGGATCGGCCTCTTCGCGGCGTCCCGACTCACCGATCCGATCCTCGCGAGCGAGCGCTTCCAGCCGGTGCAGGAGGTCCTCGGTCCGGAGTGGGCTCAGGTGGCGGCCTTCGCCGCGGTCCTCTGGGCCGCACTGGTGGTCGGACTCCTCTGCTGCCTCGTCTTCCACTCCTTCTTCAGCCGCACCCTCCGCGTCGCGGATGGGGCCCTCGGCGGGGCGATGGGGGTCGTGATCAGCGCGGTGTTCTTCGGGCTCGTCCTCCTCGGAGTGTTCCATCACGGCAACTCCCGCCAGTTCGAGGAGCCGATCCGCACCTCGAAGATCGGGGTCCAGCTGGCCGAGGGAACCCGGGTGGTCTCCCGGCTGCTGAGGCTCCCGAGCGACATCCAGGAGCGCTTCGACCGCGCGATCGAGAGTCCTCCGGGCGGACCCTCCGCCGCTCCCCCGGAGGTCGACTCCGACCGCTGAGAACTCCGGCCCGCGAGATCTCCCGGGCGGTTCTGCCCCACCGGGTCCTCCCATGCGCTACCCTCCCTCTCCCACGTCGTTTTCAGCAGAGTCCACCCTGAACGCCCGCGCCGACCCTCGTCGGCTGGATCGAGGACCCCACACACCATGGCCAAGAAGAAGTCGCCCCCGCGTCAGCCCGCGGCGGGCCGGACCATCACCGTCATCCCCGGAGATGGGATCGGTCCGGAGATCGCCGACTCCATGATGCGCGTCGTCACCGCGCTCGACCTCGGCCTCGAGTTCGAGGTGGTGCAGGCCGGGCTGGAGGCCTACGAGGAGACCGGTGAGCTCCTCCCCGCCGCCGTTCATCGGAGCCTCCGCCGCAACCGGATCGCGATCAAGGGTCCGACCACGACGCCGGTCGGCACCGGGCACAAGAGCATCAATGTCCAACTGAGGCAGCAGTACGACCTCTACGCCAACCTCCGACCGATCCGGCTGATCCCCGGGGTCCCCTCCCGCTACAGCGATCTCGGGGACCGCCTCGACATGGTCATCTTTCGGGAGAACACCGAGGATCTCTACGCCGGGGTCGAGCACATGGTCGTCCCCGGGGTCGCGGAGAGCCTGAAGATCATCACCGCCAAAGCCTCCGAGCGGATCGCCGTGACCGCGTTCGAGTTCGCTCGGGCGAACGGTCGTCGGAAGGTCACCGTCGCCCACAAGGCGAACATCATGAAGATCTCCGACGGCCTCTTCATCGAGAGCACCCGCAAGGTCGCGAAGCGCTTCCCGGAGATCGAGTACGAGGAGCTCATCGTCGACAACTGCTGCATGCAGCTCGTCGTGCGCCCGACGCACTTCGATGTCGTCCTCCTCCAGAACCTGTACGGCGACATCATCTCCGACCTCTGCGCCGGGCTCGTCGGCGGCCTCGGCGTCACGCCCGGAGCGAACATCGGCCGGAAGATCGCGATCTTCGAGGCGGTGCATGGCTCCGCGCCGGACATCGCGGGGCAGGGGAAGGCGAACCCGACCGCTCTGATCCTCTCCGCCGCCCTGATGCTCCGTCACTTGAAGATGGAGGAGGCGGCGGTCATCCTCCAGAAGTCGGTCGCCGATGTGATCTCCGCCGGGAAGTCCCTGACACTGGACCTCGGCGGGAGCGCCGGGACCGAGGAGTTCACCGAAGCGGTGCTCGCCCGCGTCCGCCGCCGCAAGTCCTCCCTCTCGCGATCCCGCTCCAGCGGGGGGAAGACCGCGAAGAGCGCCGGGAAGGCGAACGGAAAGACCGGTCGGAAGACCTCGACCCGAAAGACCGCCCGCCGCGCGACCTCGCGCGGCTGACGACCGTCCCCCCGCGGAGCGCCCGGGGCCGGAGGTCGGAACGGAGACCCCTTGCCTTGGATCCTCCCCTTCGGTCGTGTCGTTCCTCCGGTCGGGGGCGCCGCCCTCCGGCTCCCGCTCGGCGGCCTGGTCCTCGCCGCTCTGCTGCTCGGGGCTCCCTCGTCCGCCCCCCACTCCCGCCTCGGGGCGCAGACCACTCCTGCGGGTGGAGCCCCCGAGATGGGGACCCCCGAGGTTCAGGCGCGGCGAACGCGCGCCCTCGCGGCGCTCGATCGATACTGGCGGGCCACCCTCGCGCGGTCCCCCTTCCTCGCCTCGAGCCACGGAGACCGGACCGCGAATCGGCGCTTCCCGCGGGAGGGGCCGGAGGTGCGTCGGCAGCAGGTCGAGGAGGAGTTTCAGCTCTACAAGGAGCTGAGCTCCCTCGACACCCGGGGACTCGACGAGCAGCTCCGCCTCGATGTGAGCCTCCTCGCCGGAGAACTGAGCGAGCGCGTCGATGCGTTCCGCCTTCACACCCACCTCGCGCCGATCCACCAGCGGAGCGGCCCCCAGCTCTGGATCCCCGTCTTCCATCAGCGCATGCGCTTCGAGCGGGAGGGGGACTTCGACGACTACCTCGCCCGCCTCTCCCAGGTGCCCGCCCATCTGGATGGAGTGCGGGAGCTCCTCGAGCAGGGGATGGAGACCGGCTTCCTCCCCCCGCGCAGCACCCTCGATGGGGTGCTCGCGCAGTTTGATGCGCACCTCGTCGAGGAGGTCGGAGAGAGCCTCTTCCACGCCCCCTTCGAGCAGCTCCCGCCGACCATCCCCGCCGAGCGACGGGAGGAGCTCCTCTCCCGCGCGAGGGAGGTGATCCTCGGGGAGGTCATCCCCGCCTTCGCCCGTCTGCGCGCCTTCATCGCGGACACCTATGTCCACGCCTGCCGGGAGAGCATCGGCGCGATCGACTTCCCCCAGGGCGTCGAGTTCTACGCCTCCCGGGTCCGCCACTTCACCACTACCCTCCTCGAGCCGGGAGAGATCCACCTCCTCGGACTGAAGGAGGTGAGTCGGATCCGCGCGGAGATGGAGCGGGTGATCGAGGAGATCGGCTTCGAGGGGAGCTTCGGGGAGTTCATCGACGGCCTGCGGAGCGATCCGCGCTTCACCCACGAGAGCCCCGAGGCGCTCCTCGCCGGGTACCGGGACCTCTGCAAGCGCGTCGATGCCCTTCTCCCCCGCTTCTTCGGACGACTCCCCCGCGCGCCCTACGGCGTCCGCGCGATCCCTGCGTTCGAGGCGCCCCGCTCCACCACGGCCTACTACCAGCCCTGCCCCCCGGACGGGTCCCAGCCCGGCTGGTTCTACGCGAACACCCACGACCTGCCCGCCCGCCCGAAGTACGAGATGGTCCCGCTCGCCCTCCATGAGGCGGTCCCCGGGCATCACCTCCAGCTCGCCCTGCAGGGAGAGCTCGAGGGGGTGCACCCCTACCGGAGCTCTCTCCACTTCACGGCGTTCATCGAGGGATGGGCCCTCTACGCGGAGTCCCTCGGGATCGAGATGGGACTCTACGAGGATCCCTACGACGACTTCGGGCGCCTCACCTACGAGATGTGGCGCGCCCTCCGGCTCGTGGTGGACACCGGCCTGCACCAGTTCGGATGGACCCGGAGCCAGGCGATCGACTTCATGCTCGAGAACTCGGCCCTCAGCCGGACCAATGTCGAGGCGGAGGTGGATCGATACATCGCCTGGCCCGCCCAAGCGCTCGCCTACAAGATCGGCGAGCTCGAGATCCGCAAGCTGCGCACGCGGGCGGAGGAGCAGCTCGGGACCCGGTTCGATCTCCGCGCCTTCCACGACCATCTCCTCGCGGTCGGCTCCCTGCCGATCCGCGAGCTCGAGACCCGCATGCTCGCGTGGATCGCCGCCGAGCGGGAGCGGGCGGCGGAGTGAGCGCCGCGGAGCGCGTCATCCTCGTCACCGGCGTCACGCGGGGGATCGGCCGCGGCCTCGCCGAGGCGGCGCTGGCGACGGGCTCCCCCCGCTGCCGCGTCCTGGGGTGTGGTCGGGACGCGGACGCGCTCCGGCAGCTGCGCGGGGGGGCGGACGCGTCCCATCGCTTCGATGCCGTCGATGTCACCGATGATCGAGCGGTCGAGGCCTGGGCGGAGCGCCTCCTGGCCGAGGGGCTCGTGCCGGACCTCATCTTCAACAACGCGGCGCTGATCAACGACGCCGCCCCGCTCTGGGAGATCGAGGCGGAGGCCTTCGATCGCATCGTCGATGTGAACCTCAAGGGGGTCGCCGCGGTCATCCGGCACTTCGTGCCGGCGATGGTGGAGCGGGATCGCGGCGTCATTGTGAACCTGTCGAGCGGGTGGGGTCGCGGAACCTCCCCCGGCATGGCCCCCTACTGCGCGACGAAGTTCGCCATCGAGGGGCTCTCCGCCGCGCTCGCCTCCGAGCTCCCCGGCGGCATGGCAGCGATCGCCCTCTCCCCGGGTGTCGTCCACACCGCGATGCTCAGGATCGCCTTCGGCGCCGTCGGCGCGGCGCGAGCGATCGATCCGGGGGAGTGGGGGCGCCGCGCCCTGCCGAAGCTGCTCGCCTACGGCCCGCGGGAGAACGGTCGCTCACTGACCCTCGAGTGGTGAGCACAAGAAGGTGAGCACTGCAGGCTCCCCGCCGTGCCGGCCGGTCAGTGCATCCGAGGTCCGAGGGGGAGCTCCGCCACGATCTCCGCCTCCATCCCGGCGCACTCCGCGATCCTCCGATCGACCCGCTCCGGGTCGTCGAGCGCTCCCACCGCGAGGGCTCGGAAGGTCGTCCAGTGCCGCCACTCGGAGTCCGCGAGCCGACGGTAGAACTCACCGAGCTCCTCGTCCCGCCCCCTCCGCTCCAGCGACTCGGCGAGGAGGCGGAAGCGCTCGCAGGAGCGCGCCTCCACGAAGGCGTTGATGAGCAAGGTGTCCCCCAGCGCGCCGAGCCCCTTCCCCTCCGCCGCGAAGCGGCCTCGGAGGGTCTGGACGTAGCGATCCGCGGGGGGAGCGCCGAGGCGGCCTCCCCGCCGCTCGATCCTCTCGACGCACTCCTGGAAGTGGTCCATCTCCTCCCGCGCGAGGGTGAGCATCGGGCGGATGAGGTGGGGCTCCCCGGGGAAGCGGGCGAGGAGTCCGAGCCCGGCGGTCGCCGCCTTGTACTCGCACCACGCGTGGTCGACGAGGAGCGCGTCGAGGTCCCCGAGCGCGGCGTCCGCCCAAGCCTCGGAGGTCGGACGGACGAGGGGGAGCCCCTCGAGGCTCGGCCAGGGAGGCGCGGTCGTCGGTTCGGAGCCCATCGCGGTGCGCCTCTCCTTCACGGACCGGGCGGGGCGGACGGCGCATCCCCGGGCTCGTCCGACCCCCTCGTCCGCCCGTCCTTCGCCCCCAGCTCCTGGAGGATCCGGAGGGCTTCCTCGACATGCTCCGCCGGGACGAGGATGCGCGGCGCGATCGCCCACCCGAGGGGGAGGTCCCCCGCCGCCGCCTGGAGGGTCTCGTTGGTCACATGGGTGGGGATCCCCTCCGCCTCGAGGGCGGCGCAGAGGAGATGGGCCTCCGGCGGATTCGCCGCCGTGTGGACCACGACCGGTTCGCTCATTCCTGCTCCTCCCGGGGGGGGACGCCCCCCCGCGGAAGGGTAGCAACCCCGTCCGGGTTCTGCACGAACCGTCCCCCTGCGACGCCGACTCCGTTACACTCCCGCGCCGCCCGCGTTGGCGGCGCCACGCCCCGGCGCACCCCACCCGAGAGAAGAGCCTCGATGGACCCCTCCCACATCCGGAACGTCGCGATCATCGCGCACGTCGACCACGGCAAGACGACCCTCGTCGACCGGCTCCTCTACACCTCGGGGATGTTCCGCCCGGAGGAGCTCGACCGCCTCGCCGGCGGACAGCACGGGCTCATCTTCGACTCGAACCCCCTCGAGCGGGAGCGCGGCATCACGATCCTCTCGAAGAACTGCGCCATCGAGACGGAGGTCGGGGGAGAGCGCTACAAGATCAACATCATCGACACCCCGGGCCACGCGGACTTCGGCGGCGAGGTCGAGCGGGTGCTCTCCATGGCGGATGGTGCGATCCTCCTCGTCGACGCCTTCGAGGGTCCGATGCCCCAGACCCGCTTCGTGGTCGAGAAGGCGATCGGCCACGGCCTGAAGCCCTTCGTCGTCATCAACAAGGCGGACAAGCTCGAGTCGCGGCCCGACGATGTGCTGACGGAGGTCTTCGACCTCCTCGTCTCCCTCGACGCGCCGGACGAGGTCCTCGACTTCCCGGTCCTCTACGCCTCCGGGCGGGACGGCTGGTGCTGCGAGGAGCCGGGCGGGGAGCGGGTCGGGCTGGAGCTCCTGCTCGAGCGGATCATCGCCCATGTCCCCCCGCCCCGGGTGCGGCCGGAGGAGCCGCTCCAGCTCCGGGTCACCACCCTCGACCACTCCGACTTCGTCGGGCGGATCGCCATCGGCAAGGTGGAGGGGGGGGAGATCCGCGCCGCGTCCCCGGTCCTCGTCGTCACTCCGGACGGCGCCACGAAGCGGGAGCGGATCGGGGAGCTGCATGTCTTCCACCGCCTCGAGCGGAAGAAGGTGGAGGTCGCGGAGGCGGGTGAGATCGTCGCCGTCGTGGGGATCCCCTCGATCGACATCGGCTCGACGATCACCGACCCCGACGACCCGCGCCCGCTGACCCCGATCCTGGTCGACGAGCCGACTCTCCACATGACCTTCCGCGTGAACGATGGTCCCCTCGCCGGCCGGGAGGGGGAGTTCGTCACCACCCGCCAGATATCGGACCGGCTCGAGAAGGAGCTGGAGCGGAATGTCGCCCTGCGGGTCGAGCCGGGAGAGCGCCCGGAGGAGTACTTCGTCTCGGGGCGCGGGCTGATGCACCTCGGGATCCTCCTCGAGACGATGCGCCGCGAGGGCTTCGAGCTCACCGTCGGCATGCCGCGGGTCGTGGAGAAGGAGATCGACGGAAAGCGGCACGAGCCGTTCGAGCGCCTCGTCGTCGAGTGCCCCACCGACTGTCAGGGGCCGGTGATGGCGCTCGTCGGGGAGCGCCGCGCCGAGCTCGTGAACATGGACACGAAGTCGGGCGCCTCCGGCTATCTCCACCTCGAGTTCCGGATCCCCGCCCGCGGACTGATCGGGCTGCGGAACCGCATCCTGACCGCCACCCAGGGACGCGCGATCACCCACCACACCTACCTCGAGTACGCCCCGTACGCCGGAGACCTGCCGCGGCGCACCAACGGGGCCCTCATCTCGATGGAG
>JAFMMO010000218.1 GCA_017859655.1 Pseudomonadota bacterium
CCCGACCGCCTCCCCCCAGGATCCGTCGCCCCTCGCCGAGGCTCCCCTCCCCGAGTCGCTTCGCCGCCTCGATGCACGCCCCATCACCCCGGCGCCCCGGCCGGAGCCGATCCTCATCACCCGGGTCAGGGCTCGCCCGGGTCCGGGACCGGTCGAGCCGCTCCGCGACGAGGAGCTCGTCACGCCGGCGATCTGGCAGGAGGCGATGGCGGAGCCGGTCCCGGTCGCTGCGAACACCGCGGAGGAGGCGCCCGTCGAGCCCCTCCTCCCCGAGGTCAACCGGGCGAAGAGCCCGCCCGAGGAGGAGACGGGAGAGGAGCTCGCGGAGAGCGGTCCCTCCCTCCCCGCGGGCAATCGCAGGACGCCCGACTATCCGCGGCGCTGCATCAGAGCCGGACACGAGGGGGTGGTCGAGCTGTCTCTGAGGATCGGCGAGGACGGCGCCGTCAACGGCGTGACCGTCGTGCGATCGAGCGGATGTCCCGAACTCGACGCATCCGCGCGCAGGACGGCGGAGACCCTTCGATACACCCCGGCGACCCGTGGAGGCCGCCCCGTGCCGGGAGTCGCGACCTGGCGGATCGAGTTCCGGCTCGACGGATGGAGGCGGTGATCAGCTGCGATCCAGGGCCCCCCAGGGATCCCCGGTCTCGACCGGGAGCAGCTCGAGCTCGACGAGGAGCGGGAGGTGATCACTCGCGACCCGCTCATCCAGGACCGTGACCGAGAGCACCCGCCAGCGCTCCTTCGGTCGGGCGAAGACATAATCGATGCGCCGATCGGGGCGGTCCGACGGGTAGGTGTCCCGGGCCGAGCCGAATCGACGAGCGGTGTCGAGCCACCCCTCGATCATCAGCAGATACGCGGTCGAGCCCTGAACGAAGTTGAAGTCGCCGGCGAGGATCGCCGGGATCGGATCACTCTCGAGGGAGGTCTTCAGGGCGACCACCTGCTCGGTGCGGGTGGTCCCGGACTCGTGGGAGAGATGGGTTCCGATGAACCGAACCGAATCCCGGCCCCAGGGATCCGCGACCACCTCGATGGCGGCGCGATCCTCCTCCTCCGGGAGCCTCCTGCGCAGCGGAATCCCCCGACGGGCCTGGGTCGGCCCCCGGGTGAGCAACGCCTCGCCGTACTGGCCACCGTCGTACTCGATCGCCGTGACGAACGCGTACTGGTAGCCGAGCGTCTCCGCGAGCACGGCCGCCTGATCGACCCACCCCGAGCGGGCGGTCCCTCGATCCACTTCCTGCAGGGCGACGAGGTCCGCCCCGCTCCGCTCGATGACGGCGGCGATCCGGGGCAGGTCGATCCGCCCATCCGCGCCGCGGCCATGATGGATGTTGTAGGAGAGCACCTTGATGCGCAGGGGGGCATCCGCCGCGATCGGAGGTCGGCTCCCCTCCTCCGGCGCGGGAATCGGAGCTCCGGTCCCGCTGCATCCGAGACTCAGCATCCAGAGCGTGAAGAGTGTCAGGGTCCTCATGATCTTCTCCTCCTGCCGCCCCTGACCGGTCGGACAGGAGGGTCAGGGGAGAGCATGGCCGAAAGAGGCCACCCCCGAAACCCCCTGGCCCCCAACGGCCAAGGCGAGGGGCGCGCACTCCTTCAAGGAATGAACGAGTGTTCGGATCGTTCGGCAGGTCCAAGGGGGAGGATGCAGGCCCAGAAAATTTCGGAGAGCGCAAAGCACCACTGCTCCCGGGCTTGCGAAAGAGTCGCGAGAGGTCTGCGGCGATTGGCCCCGGCGTTGCGATATCGGACCCGTATCGCGAGCGACGCGGCACCCCTGCCGACCTGCTCACGATCACCGAGACTGCCTACCTCGGAAGCACCCGGGGGTCGGACCTCCAGCCGACCTCCAGCCTCTTGCTTCCAAGCTTCTCACAACCCGTTCTTCCAGTAGCTGACCGCCGGACCGGTCAGCTACTTTTTTTTGCCCGGATGGAGCGAAGCCCGCTCCCCTCCCCCCCGGGTCGTGACCGCCGACCGGCGATCAGGAGGGGGGGCCTCAGGTGCCGCAGGGCGGCCGAAGCGCGTATCGATGGCTCGGCGAGACCATGAGCCAGAACGACCCCGCGATCAGGGCGACATTCAGGAGGAGCTTCTTCACGACATTCTCGGCGCCGCTCCCGCATCCGCAGTCGAGCTCGATCGCCCAGATCGAGATCTCCGGATGATCGAGGTGGTAGTTCCAGCCGAGGCGGGCGACGAGGACGGTGAAGAAGAGCAGCATGAAGAAGCTGATCGTCGCCCCGCCGCGTCGGAGCAGCCCGACGATGAGGGAGAGGCCGATCGCGATCTCCAGGAACGGCAGCAGGACGGCGACTCCGTTGATGAGCTGAGGCGGCTCGAGGGGGAGGACACCGTACTGCTCGATCCCCTTCATGAAGGCGTGGGGATCCCCGGTCTTCTTCCAGCCGAGGTAGAGGAGGGTTCCGCCGACGAAGAGCCTCACCAGCAGGGTGGGCAGGCCGCCGCGGTTGGTGGGGTCAGGGCTCACGCCCGCGCTGTCGCTCACGGCGTCACCTCCACGGCCAGACCGGCTGCGGTCCACTCCTCCATCCCTCCCTCGAAGACATACACATTCTCGTGGAGGAAGCCGTAGACCGAGATCAGGTCGAAGGCGAGGTTGATGCTGTCCTCGCAGTTCCCGCCATTGCAGTAGACGATGATGAAGAACGCCTGCTCCAGCTGATCCCGGATCCCGTCGATCAGGTTCGAGGAGTCGTAGTGGGAGAGATGCAGCGCACCGGGGATGTGCCCGCGGTCGTAGTCCTCCCGTTTCCGGGCATCCACGAAGACGGCGACACCTCGCTCGGGCAGCATGCTCTCGCAGTCCGCGATCGTCATCCGCTGGAGGCCGTCCTCGGGCGGCGCCTCCGCCCCTGATCCACCCGCCGGGCCCGGCTCGGAGACGGCCGGATCGGTGATCTTCGGATTCGTGCTCTCCGGGCTCGCGCTCTCGGGACCAGTGCTCTCGGGATCCGTGGAGCTGGCGGCGGGATCGACGGCGGCTTCCGGAGATTCGCCCCCCCCCGTGGAGCGCGGAGCCTCGGGGGCGAGGCGGTGAACCTTCGCGCTGAAGTACTGGCGACCGAGCTCAACGCCGCCCTCGGACCGGAGGCCGTTGTAGATCGCGCCGCTCCCCACCCCCAGGGCGAGGAGCACGAGGATCTGGAGGATGGTTCTCTTCGAGACCAGACGGTCTTCCATCGGGGGTTCCTTTCGCGAGGACGGAGGTGCGATCGTCCACGAGGGAGGACCGCCCACTCATCGCCGGGAGCGCGGGTGAGGATCATAGCAGAGTCACCGGGAAGCGCAGGGCGCTCCGGGCTCGTTGCTCGCACGGGTGGAAAGGTATCCGGGGGGAGGAGCGCTTCGGAAGAGGTCCGAAGCCAGGGGATGGGAGGTCGGGTCCTTCGGACTAGCGGACGACTGTCCAGCGGCCCTCGTCATCCTTCTCGAACTCGTCGTGGCGACGGAGGTGCTGGAAGATCGCCAGATAGAGGTTCTTCGTGGCCTCTTCCGGATGCTGCTCCGCGATGTGATCGCGAATCTCGGCGGGAGTCAGCGGCTGGCGGGACCGACGCAGGACCTCGAGGACCTGATCCTGGATCCACCCGCGAGGGCGGCGGCCGGAGGGGGTGAGGCGGCGGCCGGAGATCGAGCCGCTCGCGGCGAGGATCTCCCGCACCTCGGGGTACTTCCCGAGGAACTCCCGGATCTCATGCTCGGTCGTCTCGAGCTCACGCTTCAGACGCTGACGACGCCCCTCCAGGCGAGTCAGCTCCTTGCTGTTCTCCTTCAGAGCGACGAGCTGTCGCAGCTGCTTGAGATCGAGCTTCTCGAGGTTCTCGAGTCCGAATTCCATCGATGCGTCCCTCCGCTGGCCGCCCTCCACGGGAGGGCTTCCGACTCCCCGAATCTTTCCCACTGACGGACGATCCACCGAGCAGACCCTGCTCGGATGACGGATCGCACACTCTCGATCGCCGGGAATAGAAGTCGTGCCCGCCTCCGCCAGAAGGCGGTGTTGCGGTCCTGCGCCCTGAGCCGCTCCCCGCGCGTGGCCTTTCCGGTGGACCGAAGCGAGGGGGGAGACTCTGGACCTGCGCTCGACCGCGTTCCCCAACGCGGTCACATGAATAACGAATGGCAGGTTCGCTTGCCATGAAGTAGCCTGCGCGCTCATCAGTCATGCGCAGGTGAAGGGTACGAAAATAGTATAGCCTTCATGCGCTGTCAACACGGCGGCAGAATCACGACCATAAGTGGTTTCCCCTGCTTGGCTTGCTCTTGCGAGACGCATCCCTGATCGAACCGGACCTGGGGCATTCTTTGAATTTACGATCTCCGACCCCACTCCTCGGGTTGTATTGGACATGCGCGACTCTCGTGACGCTCGCGCCCATCCTGTTTCTCTGCAGCGCCTGCGGGACGACCCCTCGGCCCGGCGACCTCCTCCCTCGCGCGGGAGATGAGATCAGCATCTGCGGTGAGCTCATCCACACCGGCACGCGTGTCGTTCTCTGGAACGACCCCGGCGGCTATGACGCCTACCGTCCCCACCGGCACTTCGAGCCGGACATCGAGGGGCCGAGGGAGAAGCCGGAGCGGATCGCGCGCTACGGGAGCTTCCGTCGCGGCCTCCCCCCCGCCATCGCCGCCCGGGTTGCCGAGCAGGGCTGGTCGCGGGAGGTCCTCGCGCAGGTCGTCGACCGCGTGGTCGTCCACTACGACGCCTGCGGGACGAGCGAGCGTTGCTTCGAGGTGCTTCACGATGTCCGGGGGCTCTCCGCCCACTTCCTCCTCGACCTCGATGGGACGATCTACCAGACCCTCGATGTGAAGGAGCGGGCGTGGCACGCGGCCCAGCTCAACGATCGCTCGATCGGGATCGAGATCGCCCATATCGGGGCTCGAACTCTCGACCGCGACTTCTCCGACTGGTACCGGGAGCGATCCGGAGGGCTCGGAATCCGACCGGAGCGGATCGAGGGGAAGTACCCGCTCGGGTTCGATCCCCCTCTGGGGCGACCGGGGCTGATCCAAGGGTCGATCCACCAGCAGGCGCTGCACCAACCCGACTTCACCGAGGCGCAGTACCGCGCGCTGGAGAAGCTCCTCCAGACCCTCTGCAAGGTGCTCCCCGGGATTCCACCCACGGTCCCCCGCACCCCCGAGGGAGGGATCCACTCCACGGTCATCGACGACGAGGGGGCGGGGATCGGCTCGACCGCGGGGATCATCGGCCATTACCACGGGAGCACGGGGAAGATCGACCCCGGACCCGCCTTCGACTGGGACCGAATCGAGCGCGCCCTCCAGCGGCTGCGCTAGCCCGCGGGGGCTCGCTGGCGGAGGGCCTCGAAGAGGACGACGGCGGCGGAGATCGCCGCGTTCAGGGAGTCGGCGTCCCCCTTCATCGGGATGCGGATCCGCTCATCCGCCTGATCGAGCCACTCCAGGTCGAGGCCGTACTGCTCGCTCCCGACGACGATGGCGGTGGCCCCGGCGAGGTCCGCCTCCCAGTGGAGGGTCTCGGTGTCCGGGGTCGTCGCCACGATCCGGATCCCACGGTCCACGAGCCACCGTCGCACCTCCTCGCTCCCCCCCTCCGCCACCGGGACGGTGAAGAGGGTGCCGACGCTCGCCCGGACCACGTTCGGGTTCCAGAGGTCGGTGCAGCGGTCACAGACGATCACCGCGTCGATCCCCGCGGCATCCGCGGTGCGGAGCATCGTGCCGAGGTTCCCCGGCTTCTCGATCGACTGCACCACCAGCAGCAGGGGGGCCTCGCCGAGTCGCGCCCGCTCCTC
>JAFMMO010000219.1:0-285 GCA_017859655.1 Pseudomonadota bacterium
GGGATGGTGGCCCAGCGAGCGAGGAGCTCCCGATACGCCTGCCGCTGGAGATCGAGCAGCGCCGCCTCCTCATCCCCTCCCCGCTCGATGAGGAGGGCCCGCCAGAGCCCCGGGTCATTCGCCCGCCGCTCCTCCGCACGACTCCGTGACTCGGCGAGGAAGCGCTCGGGAAACTCCGGCCGCACCGAGCGGTGGGTCGCGCGCCACGACCGCCCACCCTCGTCGGCACCGCGGAGCGCTCTTTCGACGGAGAGGTCGATCGCCCCCGCCGCCGCCCCGAGGAGC
>JAFMMO010000219.1:295-5750 GCA_017859655.1 Pseudomonadota bacterium
CCCCGAGCCACTTCCCCGCGAGGAGACGGAACCGGCCGATCGGCTTCACCACGACGGTGTGGAGCCGTCGCGACTCGATCTCCTCGCACAGACTTCCCGTCGAGGCGAGGAGCGTGAAGAGGGAGAGGACGAGGAAGACCCACGCGAGCGCGTAGGCGAGGAAGCCCTCCAGCCTCGCTTCGAGGAGCGCCCCGCCTCCTCCGAGTCCGCGGAGCAGGGCGATCCCACCGAAGAGGAGGAGCAGCGTCAGCCCGAGGACCCTCCGCCGCACGAGCTCCCGAATGCTGACCGCGGCCACCGCGGCGACCGCGCCCCCCCGGTCGAGGGAGGCGGCGACGGCGCGAACGCCGAGGGAGGCGACCAGCAGTCCGCCAGCGAGGAGCAGGACGGAGAACGCGCTCTCCGCCCCGCCCCCTCCATCGAGGAGAAGGAGACTCCCCGCGATGAGCGCGGCGAGGAGGGCGAGCAGCTCGAGCGGCCGGGGGAGGGAGGGAGCGCTCATCCCGCGGACGCTCCATCCTCCTCCCGCCCCGCGAGGAACGGAGCGAGCGCCCCCGCCTCCCGGGCCCCCGAGGTGGTCAGACCCTCGGAACGCGCCGTGCGCACGATGTCGAGGAAGAGGGACTCGAGGTTCTGGCGGGGAGCCTCGGCCCGGTGGATCGCGATGCCGCGCTCGCCGAGGAGGGCCCGAACGGCCCCCTCGGTCTCGGGGTCGAGCCGGTCGAGGTCGAGGCGAGTCCGCGCTCCGTCGGAGAGGAGCTCATCCACGGTCCCGAGGAGGCGCTCGGTCCCCCCGTAGAGGATGGAGACCCGATCGCAGACCTCCTCGACATCGGCGAGGAGGTGACTCGTGACCACGACCGTCTTTCCCCGCTCGCGAAGGGCGAGGATCACGTCCTTCACCTGCCGGGTGCCGAGGGGATCGAGGCCGTTCGTCGGCTCGTCGAGGATGAGCAGCTCGGGATCGTTCACGAGAGCCTGGGCGAGGCCGATCCGCCGCTGCATCCCCTTGGAGTACTCCTGCACGGGACGGCGCCCCGCCTCCGGCAGCCCCACCATCTCGAGGAGCTGAAGCGCGCGGCGCCGGCGCTCGACCGGGTCGAGCCCGAAGAGGCGCCCGTAGTACTCGAGGGTCTCGCGTCCATCGAGGAAGGGGTAGAGATGGCTGTCCTCGGGGAGATAGCCGACCCGGGAGAGCACGCCGCGGGAGCCCGGCTCTCCGCCGAGCACGCGGATCGTCCCGGCGGTCGGGAAGAGGAGGCCGAGGAGCAGCTTGATCGTGGTCGACTTGCCGGAGCCGTTCGGACCGAGCAGGCCGAAGACCTCTCCGCGCTCGATCCGCAGGTCGAGGTCCTGAACCGCGGTGACGCGGGGACGGAGCCAGAAGTCGCGGAAGACCTTCCGCACGCCGACGCACTCGACCGCGGGGAGGGCCGGGGGACGGGCGGCTTCCGGGACCCGACTCTGATCCGGCGCCGTCGTCGGTCCCATTCCGTGCTCCTCTCCCCTCACAGACGGGGGCAATCCCCGCGCGGCTGCCGAGTCTACCCGCGGACGAGGCCGGCCGACCACCCCTCCGCCCGGGACGGTGGACGATCCCGGCCGCGGCCGGCATCCTGTCCCCCATTCAGGAGCCGGCGCCGGAGTCGATGGGACGACCGACGGCTTCGCGCCCCGAGGAGGCCCCACCCCATGACCGAGCCCCACTCCGAGAGACGCTCCCCGGCGAGGCGCGCCGGGACGCTGGGCGTCCTCTGGGTGATCGCCGCCAACACGGCGACCGAGGGAATGCGCCAGCCGATCCACGCGATCCTGCTCCTCCTCGGCATCGGCCTCCTCATCATCAACCCTCTCATCGCCACCTTCACCCTGGGCGACGACGACCGACTCCTGATGGAGCTGGGGTTGAGCACGATCTTCCTCGTCGGGACGCTCCTCGCCGGCTTCAGCTCCGCGCTCGCTCTCGGGGAGGAGATCCGCCGCCAGACGGTGCTGACGGTCCTGTCCAAGCCGGTCTCTCGGACGACCCTCATCGTCGGGAAGTACCTCGGAGTCGCCGCCTCCCTCGCCGGTGCCTGGTCGGTGTGGGGGATCACGCAGATCCTGGTGCAGAGACATGGCGTCCTCGCGACCGTACGCGACACGGTGGATGTGCCGGTGGTGTCGTTCGGACTCGGCGGACTCCTGCTCGTCCTCCTCCTCGCGCTGTGGGAGAACTGGCAGCGCGGGCGCTCCTTCCCCTCCCGTCTCAGTGTCTGGTCGACGCGCCTCGCCCCTCTGGTCGCCCTCGTCACCCTCTCGGTCTCCCGGGACTGGGCGCTCATCTCCCCCCTCTCCGGGTTGGATGGCGACCTGCTCGGCGCCCTGTGGCTCCTCCTCCTCGCCCTCCTCCTCCTCGGCGCCATCGCCCTCGCCGCCTCCACGAGGCTGGGAACGATGGCCACCCTCGGCGTGACCGCCGCCGCCTTCCTGATCGGGATGGTCGGCGGAGCGCTGGCGGAGGGGACCCTCCTCCGATTCCTCCTCCCGAACCTGCAGCTCCTCTGGGTCAGCGACGGTCTCGTGCGGGGAGGCTCCCTCGACGCGGAGCTGCTCCTCACGACCACGGCCTGGGCCCTCGCCTACTCCGGCGCGACCCTGACCCTCGCCACCCTCCTCTTCCGCGGCCGGGATGTGGCCTGAGCCGACCTCCCCGTCCCGGGCCCGCCCCCCGGCCCTCCCGCAACTCGCCTCAGGGCGCCCCCCCCGGAATGTCGAAGAAGGGGACCGGGGACCGAAGTCCCCCACCCCGCCCCTGGAGGAGGAGCCGTGGCTTCCGAGAGACGACCGACGGAGGACCGCCTTCCCACCCACGATGTCATCGTGGTGGGTGGGGGCATCGTCGGCGCGGGGATCGCCCAGGGCTGCGCCGCGCGCGGTTGGAGCGTCCTGCTCCTCGAGGCGTCCTCCCCCGCGGCCGGGACCTCGTCCCGGTCGAGCAAGCTGATCCACGGTGGTCTGCGCTATCTGGAGACCGGTCAGCTCGGCCTCGTGAGGGAGTCCCTCCGAGAGCGGGCCATCCTCACCCGCGTGGCCCCCTCGCTCGTCCGCCTCGTCCCCTTCCACATCCCCGTCTACCGTGACTCCGCCCGCGGGCCCCTCACGATCCGCGCCGGGCTCTCGCTCTACTCGCTCCTCGGAGGGCTGCGGCCGGAGAGTCGGTTCGTCCGCCTCGAACCCGAGGCGCTCGCCGCCCGGGATGGGCTCACCTCCGAGGGCCTCCGCGCGGTCTACCGCTACCAGGACGGTCAGACCGATGATGCCGCCCTGACCCGCGCGGTCCTCGCCTCGGCCCGGTCCCTCGGAGCGGAGGTGCGCATCCCCGCGGAGCTGGAGGTGGCCGAGCAGTCGGGAGACCGGGTCCGGGTCCGGTTCTCGGCTGGCGAGGGAACCTCCACCGCGACCGCCCCGGTGGTCGTCCTCGCCGCCGGGCCCTGGGCGAACGAGCTCCGTGCGCTCTGTCACCCGACCCTGCCTCCCCTCCCGATCGAGCTCGTTCAGGGGACGCACATCGAGTGCCCGGGAGAGATCGCGGCGGGGATCTACTACCTCGAGGCCGCGGATGATCGCCGCCCCTTCTTCGTGATGCCCTGGCGGGGGCGGACGCTGATCGGGACCACCGAGCGGAGGATCGACTCGATCGCCCGCTGCGCCCCGACGGAGGAGGAGATCGAGTACCTGCGTCGCAGCGTGGCCGCCCGATTCCCGGGGCGCGACACCGAAGTCCTGGAGGCCTGGGCGGGCGCGCGGGTCCTGGAGAGCGCCGTCGGGAGCGCGAATCGCCGGAGTCGCGAGGCGGTCACGGATCAGCGGGAGGAGTCGGGGAGCGCGATCGTCACCATCGCCGGGGGGAAGCTGACCGGGTACCGAGCCCTGGCGGAGGAGCGGATCCGCGCCTTCGCCCACCTGCTCCCGCGTCTCGAGCGGCGCGCCCGCACCTCCGAGCTCCCATTGAGCGACCCGGAGCCGGAGAATCTCGGGGACCTGACGATCCGGGCACCGAAGGAGGACGACTCCGCCTCGCCGCTCCCGGGGCGTCGGCCCTAGCCGCCGACCTGGTGCATGCGCCGGGTGCGGATCGACCGGCCCTCGGAGAGCTCGTGCCCGATCGGCTTCGCCGCCACCGCCTTGCGCAGCGCCTCTCGGACGACCTCGATCCCGCCTCCTCCGCGGAGCGCCCCCCTCACATCCCGCTCATCCTCCCGCAGGAGGCAGAGGAGGAAGCGCCCGTCGGCGCTGAGGCGCATCCGATTGCAGGCCCCGCAGAAGGGCGCGCTCACCGGGCTGATGAACCCGACGACCCCATCCGCGCCGGCGAAGCGGTGGTTCCTCGACTCATCGGACGGGTGGGTCGGCGGGACCTCGAGGAGAGGTCCGATCTCCGACTCGAGGCGGGCCTTCACCTCGTCATTGGAGACATAGTGATCCCGGGCGTAGTCCGCGTTCTCCCCGCCGCCCAGGGGCATCAGCTCGATGAAGCGGACATGCCAACCGCGATCGATCGTGAGGCGGGCGAGGCCGGAGACATCCTCGTCGTTTCCGCCGCGGACGACGACGGTGTTCAGCTTGATCGGGGTGAGGCCGTTCGACTCGGCCGCCTCGATCCCCGACCGGATGCGATCGAGGTCCCCGAGGCGCATCACCTGCCGGAGTCGCTGGGGGTCCAGGGTGTCGAGATGAATGTTCACGCGATCGAGCCCCGCCTCGACGAGGGGCGCCGCGAGCTCGGGGAGGAGCACGCCGTTCGTCGTCATCGCGATCTCGCCGACCCCGGAGACCGAGCGGATCCGCCCCACGATCTCCACGAGGTCGCGTCGAAGGGTGGGCTCCCCGCCCGTGATCCGGAACTTGCGGAAGCCCACATCCACCGCGGCTTCGACGACCGTCTGGATCTCTCGCGCGGTGAGGAGCTCCTCCGTCGGCAGGAACCGCAGCCCCTCAAGGGGCATGCAGTAGGTGCAACGGAAGTTGCACCGGTCCATCACCGAGATGCGGAGGTAGTCGATCGTGCGGTCGAAGGCATCGCGCGGCACGGGAATCCGTTCTCTCCGGGGGGCGGGGAGAGACTCCCTCTCCCGGATGAGACGATACCGCGGAAGGAGGACCTTGCCACCGATGTTCCGGTCGGTCCGGTCCGCTTCCGCGGATTCCCCGGATGAAGCGTGGGGGAACCCGGCCCCCGATCACTCCTCCCGGGCGGCGGGCTCGGCGGGGGCCTCTCCCGGCCCGGGGGCGCGCTCGGCGATCCGCTCCTCGAGGTTCTTCAGCTGGACACGCAGCTCGAGGTGGCGGGTCGGGGTGAACCAGTAGCGGTCCGCGATCTCCTGCAGCCGCTGGTGGGCGCGCTCATAGCGCTCCTCCTCGATCCAGCGGCTCCGACTGATCTCGGTCGAGGCCTCGGCGACATCCCAGCGCG
>JAFMMO010000029.1 GCA_017859655.1 Pseudomonadota bacterium
CGGTCGACTCCTCGAGACCGGCCGAAGGAAGCTCGGGCGCGCCCAGAACTCCGACGGGAGCTGGGGCTGGTGGAGCGGCTACCCCGGAGACCCCTACATGACCGCGCTGGTCGTCGACCACCTCTGCACCGCGAAGGAGGTGGGCGTCATCGTCGACGACGAGAGCGGTCGGCGCGCGGCTCAGTGGCTCCTTCGCCATGTGATCGGACGGGACCTCGAGGGGGAGCTGCAGATCTACGAGCGCCCCGGGCTCGAGGAGCTCACCTGGGTCACCCGGGCGATCCAGCACGCGCGCCGCATCGGCTGGCTGCGCGCGGAGGAGGAGCAGGATGGAGTGGGAGACCTCCTCGACCTCCTCCACCGGGAGCGGGGCCGACTCGGCTCCCAGGGGCGGGCGCTCCTCGCCCTGGCCCTTCACGACTCGGACCGGCCGGGGGACCCCGAGCGCGCCCGCGTCGTCCTTCGCAACCTGGAGGACGGCGAAGGTGGACAGCAGAGGTTCGGGACGGTGCACTTCGGCCGACGCGATGCCCTCGCGTGGTACGACCACGGGGTCGAGTCGACTGCCTGGGCCCTGCGCGCCCTCCTCGCCGTCACCCCGGACGACCCGCGAATCCCCGGTGTCGTCCGCTGGCTCCTCGAGAACCGGGCCGGAGCCCACTACGACTCGACCCGCTCCACCGCGGCGGTCGCCCTCGCCCTCTCGGAGCACCTCCGACGGACGGGAGAGCTCGCCTGCGATCTCGAGGCGGTCGTCCGCCTCGACGGCGTGGAGGTCGGGCGCCTCACGATCGACCGGGAGACCCTCTTCCGGAAGCGCGGCCGCGTCGAGATCCCGGCGGAGGGGCTGTCGGCCGGCCCCCATCGCCTCGAGTTCTCACGGCGCGGATCCGGCCCCCTCCACTGGGCTGCGGCCCTCGAATTCTACAGCCGCGAGGACCCGATCCCCGCCGGAGGGAACCGGATCGAGCTGCGACAGGACGCCTACCGGCTCGTCGACCGGAAGGTGGAGCGGGAGGAGGAGTTCGTGATCGACGGCCGGGCGGTGATCCGCACCGTGGAGGAGTGGGTGCGGGACCGCGTGCCCCTCGCGGATGGCGCGACGGTCGCCGTGGGAGATCGAGTCCTCATCGAGCTCTCCGTGAACTCGGCGAACGAGTTCCGCTACATGCTGGTGGAGAGTCCGCGGCCCGCGGGGCTCGAGACGGTGTCGCGCCAGAGCGGTCGGGTCGGCGGCACCTACGGCTACCGGGAGCTCCGCGACGAGAAGGTCGCGTGGTTCGCCACTCGGATCCCCGAGGGCGAGTCGACCGTCTCGATCGAGTTGAGGGCGGAGCGGGACGGAACCTATCGGATCGTCCCGGCCACCATCGAGGCGCTGTATCTCCCTCACATCCGGGCGAACTCGAGGAGCGGTCGCCTGAGCGTCGAGTGATGCTCAGCGAGTGCGTGACAAGGGAGCGGGCGAGGAGGGTTCGGTCGGGCGAGTCGCGGGCGAGCGAGTTGAGGGAGAGCGAGTTGAGGCGGGCGCTCTGGGGTCGGCGATGCCCGAGCGGGCGGCTTGCGGCGGAGCGGGCTCGGCGGGATCAGGCTCCGTCGAGCTCGGGGTGAGGCCGCGGCTGCACCACACGGGCCGGAGACCCGCTCCAGCGCTCCCCCTGGGCGATGTCGCCGAGCACGCAAGACCCGGGCTCGACGATCGCGTCGGGGCCCACGAGCACCGACTCCGCGAGGATCGCCCCTCGATGGATGAGGACCCGCTCCCCGACGCGGGCCTTGGATCCGATGATCGCGCCACTCCCGATCGAGCAACCATCTCCGATGCGGCTCTGGACCTCGAGGGTCGCGCCCGGTCCGACCCGCACCCCCATCCCGAGCCGGCTGCCGGTCTCCACGGTGGCCTGTGCATGCACCGTGACGCCGGGGCCGATACGGACATCCTGACCGACGGTGGCGCTCGCATCGACGATCGGAAGAAGCGGAATGCGCGCGCCGAGCACCGCGGCGATCGAACGCTCACGGTCCTCGACCGACTCGACCGCGAGCACGGCCCCCATGACGCGATCATGGTAGAGGAGGATGTTCTCCAGGGTGTTGAGAACGGTGAAGCCCTGCACGCGGGTGCCGGGCCGCTCGGAGTCTAGATCGACCGCGAGACAGCCGAGGACCGCGGCCGGAGCGGGGAGGCGTCCGATCAGATCGATGACGCGCTCCGCTTCCGCGGATGCCCCAACGATGAGAATCGCGTTCGGCGCGTGGGCCACCGGCCCCTCCTCTCCGAAATCCCCGCGTCCGATGGTCGCGGAGATGTCGCTCCACTCGCCGTCGCCACACCCGGCATCCATGCACGGGGCGGATCGATCGACCGCGAGTCTCTCCTCAAGGCCAAAAGTAGCGCAGTGAAGAGAGAGGTTCACCGAGGAGATTCGACAATCTGAACAATTCTCCCCCAGCCAACCTGACTTTCCTGTCCCGGCGTCACAATTGTGCGGCGATCCGCTCTTCCCGCTCTCCTCGATCCGCTACGATCCGCGCGTCACGCGGACGCCACCGACCCGGGACGGAGCCGCTCCGCCCGGTCCCCCCTCCAAGGAGCTGACGCCGATGAGCACCCAGCCGAGCCGAGACCTCGAGACCTTCCCGAACCCCGCCCCCGGACGCGACTACACCATCGAGCTCGACTGCCCCGAGTTCACCTGCGTGTGTCCGAAGACCGGACAGCCCGACTTCGCCGCGCTCACGATCGAGTACATCCCCGATCAGAAGTGCATCGAGACGAAGTCCCTCAAGCTCTATCTCTGGTCCTATCGCGACGAGGGTGCGTTCCACGAGGCGGTCACCAACCGCATCCTCGACGACCTGGTCGAGGCCTGCGCCCCCCGCTGGATGCAGGTGTCCGGCTCCTTCAATGTGCGGGGCGGGATCACGCCCCGCATCACGGCGGAGCACGGGGCGCGCTGAACCCCTCGCACCTCGAGCCCGGACCCACGCCGATGGCCCTCGCAGGGACGCGACAGGGCTGGAAATGCGAACGCATGTTCGCTACCCTCTCCCCGATCGGCCTTTGCCCCCCGGGAGAGGAGTTCCCGTGCGCCCACTCCGAATGACGACTTCTCCGCCGCTGCGCGGCTGGAGCCACCCGACTCTTTCGGTAGGCCCCCTCGCTCGACCGCAGGCGCAGCGATGAGCCCCTCGCGCGCCGCAGGCGAGCCGATGCGGCGGAGAATCCTGCAGTTCATCGGGAGAAGCGCGGAGCGCGGCGCGCCCCCGACCGTGCGCGAGATCGCCGAAGCGGTCGGCCTTCGCTCCCCGGCCACCGTCCAGCGTCACCTCCGAACCCTCGAGGAGGAGGGGCGGATCCGAAGGACCTCCGAAGGACGCTCCCGCAGCTGGCAGGTCGTGGGTGGGCGTCGCGGCACGCCGACGCCGGCGGAGATCCCCGTGGTCGGTCGCATCGCGGCCGGATCTCCGATCGAGAGCGCCGAAGCCGGAGAGGAGTCGCTCCCTCTCTCCCCGGAGGCGTTCGCCTCCTCCGGAGATGTCGTCGCCCTCCGCGTGGAGGGGAACAGCATGACCGAGGCCGGCATCCTCTCCGGGGACTACGCGATCGTCCGTCGGCAGCCCGAAGTCGAGAACGGTCAGGTGGCCGCGGTCACCATTGACGGAGAAGGGACCCTGAAGGTCTGGCGTCGGCGCGGTCGTCGCATCGACCTGGAGCCCCGCGCCCGCGGCTTCGAGGTGATCCAGCTCGGCCGCGACTCGGGTGAGGTCCGTGTCTTCGGGCGGCTCGTCGGTGTTGCCCGCGTCTTCGACGAGGCCTGATCAGGAGGGAGCGATCATGGTCGAGATGCACGAAGAGCGGATCCACGAGCCGATCGGCTCCCTGATCGCTCGCTTCGAGGGGGCCGGAATCGCGCCGCTCTCCTTCCGATGGCGGCGAAGGGAGTACACGGTTCGAGCGCTGAACGCTCGCTGGACCGACCGCTCCATCCAGCCCTCGGTGCACGGCTTCACGGTCACCGTGGACTCGGGGGATGTCTTCGAGCTCTCGTATCAGGAGGGTGAGGGGCTCTGGCGCCTAGAGCGGATCTTCCTCGTGTGACACTCCGGTGCGCCGGCCAGAGCCCCGCCGGCCAGAGACCCGCCGGCCGAAGTACGCCGTAAGGACTGGCTCGACCGGAGGAGCTCGTTACCTGGCGCAGCAGGCGCGCGGCCCAGCCGGGGGCGACGGGCGCAGGCGGGCGCGAGCTTGTCTTCCGCGGCGGCTCCCCGCGGCTCCACAGTGAGGCTCCCCTGTGCCCTCCCCTGCTCTGCGCCCCTCGTCAGCGCCGGGGCGCCGACTCCCCCACCGCGGATCCGTGAGGGACGAGGCGAAGCTCGGTGAGGTCGTAGCCCTCCTCGACGAGGATCTCCTTCAACGCCTCCAGCTCCGCCGCCGGGATTCGGGGGTCTCTCGCCATGATCCATGCATAGTCCCGGCGCGAGCGTCCGATGATCGTCTGCGAGTAGTCGGGGTCGACATGGACGATCCGGTACTCCATCCGGAAGGGCCAGATGAACTGCATCCCCCAGTGGGCGTTCGAGGGGTCATCCCGGACGAACCCGGTCGGAGTGTGCACCTCCCACGGGCCATCGAGCCCGCCGTTCCGGAAGCGGTAGGTGGTCTCGATCCGACGCTCACCCCCCCGAGCGTAGGACTCCACCGCGTCGAACGCCTCCCGCTCGAGCGGGGCGGGGATGTGGGCGAGGACATACCAGTCCCCCATGAACCGGTCGAGGTCCACCGAGGGCGCGGTCCGGATCGGAGGATGGGAGGAACAGCCGGCGGCCGAGAAGGCGACGACCACGAGCAGGGGGAGATTCACCCAGAACCGCGCGGAGCAGCGACGCAGGGGGTTGTGGAGCAGCGGGTTGTGGCGCAGGGGGAAGTGGCGCTGGGAGGAAGAAGACATGGCTCTCCTCTCGGGTCGAGGCCGGGACTCGGCGGGGGGCTGCCCCGGGGACGCGGGTGCGGATCCGACCCGGCGCCCGTGGCTGGGACGGGCTTCGCGCGCCCGGGCGGGACGGATTCGTGGCGAGCCGGAGGGAGACGGGTGCGGGTCGCTCACGCGTCTCCTTCCCCCGGCTCCCAGCCCCGCGACCGCTCGACCGCGCGCCGCCATCGATCACGGAGGCCATCGGTGTGCGAGCCGGGACTCGGCTCGAAGATGGTGTCCCCCTCCCCCACTCGCGGCGGCGCGGTCCAGAGCCCGCAGCCGAGGCCCGCGAGCTGTGCGGCGCCGAGCGCGGTCGACTCCGCCTCGGTCGGGCGGATGACGGGGATGCCGAGGATGTCCGCCTGGAGCTGCAGGAGCAGGCCATTCCGCGTCGCCCCGCCATCCACGCGAAGCTCGCGCAGGGGGAAGCCGGCATCCTGCTCCATCGCCTCGACCAGATCGGCGACCTGAAGCGCGATCCCCTCGAGGGCGGCCCGGGCCACATGAGCCCGCGTGGTGCCTCGGGTCAGCCCGAAGATCCCGCCGCGGGCGTAGGCATCCCAGTGGGGAGTGCCGAGCCCGGTGAAGGCCGGGACGAGCACGACGCCATCGCTGGTCGGAACGGAGCCGGCGAGCGCTTCGATCTCCGAAGCATCCTCGATGACCCCGAGCCCGTCGCGCAGCCACTGGACCACCGCTCCTCCGACGAAGACGCTCCCCTCCAGCGCGTAGTCGGTCTTCCCCTGCCCCTGCCAAGCGACCGTGGTCAGGAGGCGATGCCGGCTCTCGACCGGCTCATCCCCGGTGTTCAGGAGGAGGAAGCAGCCGGTGCCGTAGGTGTTCTTCGCCAGCCCGCGCTCGGTGCAACCCTGACCGAAGAGCGCGGCCTGCTGATCCCCCGCGACTCCGGCGATGGGGACGCCGCCGACGGGCGCGACGGTCGCCTCGGCGATCACGCCGCTCGAGGGATGCACGACCGGGAGCAGCTCCGACGGCACCCCCAGGAGAGCGCAGAGCTCGGGGTCCCACTCCCCCCGGGCGATGTCGAAGAGCATCGTACGGCTCGCGTTGCTCGCGTCGGTCGCGTGGACCGCCCCCCCGGTGAGTCGATGGATGAGCCAGCTGTCGATCGTCCCCGCGCAGAGCTCCCCCGCCGCCGCCCGATCCCGGGCCCCCGGGATCTGGTCGAGGAGCCAGGCGATCTTCGTCCCCGAGAAGTAGGGGTCGATCTCGAGCCCGGTCCGCCTCCGCACGAGAGCCGAGTGTCCGGCGGCGCGAAGACGATCGCAGACCTCGGCCGTGCGACGGTCCTGCCAGACGATCGCGCGCGCCAGCGGATCTCCCGTGCGGCGATCCCAGAGGACGGTCGTCTCCCGCTGGTTCGTGATCCCGATCGCGGCGAGGTCCGACGCTCCGATCCCCGCCGCCTCCAGCGCCCCCCGGACCGTCGCGAGCTGGGTCTCCCAGATCTCCTCGGCGTCGTGCTCGACCCATCCCGGGCGAGGGTAGTGCTGTGAGAACTCCCGCTGTCCGACGCCGCGGACCGCACCCTCCTCGTCGATGACGAGGGCCCGAGAGCTCGTCGTCCCCTGATCCAGCGCCAGAATGAAGCGCATCCCTCCCCCTCTGCCCATGGTCCCGTCCCGAGCTCCGCCCCGTGGCCGCGCCGGGGAATCAGTCCGTTGGAGGCGGTCCATCCACCGGATGCACATCCCCCCCCGTCGAACGGGCGAGGCGCTCGACGAAGGCACGGTTGCTCCCGCCCGTCTCCCCGACGAGCAGCACGTGCACCCGAACTCCGTACCAGAAGTTCAGTCGCAGGAAGTGCACGAGGAATCGATCGTAGTCGTGGTACTTCCCCTCGGTCGGGGCTCCCTCGCTGACGAGGTAGACCGTGTCGACATGGGGGCTCGCCACCGCGAAGGCGAGGGCGTCGTACACATTCCCCCGGGCATGTCCCGGCTGCGTGGGGATCCGCTGCTCGCGACAGAACTTCACGAGCGCTCGCCGCGCCCGCTGGAGATGCTGCGGCTCGCCGAAGGGCGCGAAGTAGCCGCTCGCGAAGGTGATCACGTTCACCCAGGTCTCGTCGTCGAGACGCCCGAGCACCTGACCCAGCTCATCCTTCGCGCGATCGAGGCGGGTCGGGCCCTCTCCCCCCGTCTCCCCCGCGAGGTTCCGCGCCATGCCGCCCGAGAGGTCCTGCAGGAAGACCACCCGACGGGAGTCCACCGGGACCCCGTGGAAGGTCACGACCTCCGTGCGACGCTTCGCGTCCCCGTCCCCGGGTTCGGGAGGGGCGCCCTTGCCCGGCTCCCAGGTCTCCCGTCGGGCGGCCCACCAGGACTGCCACGGCAGGAGCTCGAGGGTGAGAGGATGCCCGGTGAGAGCGGAGAGCGCCTCGAGCCGGGCCCGGCGGGGCCTCCCCGTCGCCTCCTCCGCGCCGGCGAGGAGGAGGTCGATCGCCGCGACCCCCCGCTCCCTCCCGACCTGCGTCGGGTCGGCGGCCGCGAGAGTGGAGAGCGCGGCCAGCTCGATGCGCGCGCTCCATGTCCCGGTCCGGTCCCGTGGAGGATGGGTGAGCTGCTCCATCGCCGCCTCGAACGCGCGCGGCGGATCGACCTCCCGCAGGGCGATCAGGGCGAAGAGGCGGTCGGGGAGCTGCTTCCGCTCGGAGAGCGCGGTCTCGATGGCGCTCCGCCCGTCCTCGCCCCCATGCCGGGCGAGAGTGAGGAGCGCCTCTCCCCGCAGGAGGAGCGCGCGCTTCTCCCGCTTCAACAGCTGCGTCGCCCGCGTCACGGCGGAGGGAGGGTCCAGCGCGGCGAGGGCGGAGAGCATCCAGCGACGCGCACCCTCGTGACCGCTCGCCCCGAGGGCTCGCTCGAGCAACGGCGCCGCGGCCGGCAGGGGACGGATCCCGAGGAGCTCCGCCACGTTCTCGGCGACGAGCGAGGTCGGGCTGACGAGCCCCGGGGCGAGAGAGAGGAGCTGCTCGTCGCTCCAGGCCCGGGCGACCGCCGCGAAGGTGGCATCGCGGACATAGCCGGAGGGATCCCCGAGGAGCTCGAGCACCTCGTCGGCGGTGGCGCCCCCCTCGACCGCGCGACGCGCATCCCGGGCCGCATCGCTCTGCTTCTGCACTCCGCGCTTCCAGTCGACGAAGGCGGGGCCGGGAGTGGAACCATCCGGGAGTGGCCGCGCGAGGAGAGGCCCCGTCCCCGCCCAGATCAGGAGCAGGGCAAGGAGGACCCGGAGACCGGGCTTCCCGGGGTCTCGCCGCGATCGGGGTCGGGCTGTTCTGGGCTCGGTCTTCATCGTGCCTCCGTTCGGGGGAGCGCTCGCGCGGGATAGGATAGCACCCTCACTCCCCGCGGGAGGTGGCGATCGCGGACTCCGACCACTTCCGGAGGGGGCCGGGTTCCCTTCCCCCATCCGCCGGGAGGGGGCATCCTGCCGACCGGTTCGAAAGGAGCCACCGCATGAACCTCGACGGAGCCAGAGTCCTCATCACCGGATCGAGCATCGGGATCGGCGCCGCGACGGCGGCGCTCCTCAAGGAGCGAGGCGCCCGCGTCTTCCTGAACGGTCGCGACGCGGACCGGCTCGCCGGGGCGATGGAGGAGCTCGGGCTCCCGGGCCACCGCGCGGATGTCGGGAAGCGGGAGGAGGCGATCGCTCTCGTCGAGGCCGCCCGCGGAGCCCTCGGGGGGATCGATGTCCTCATCAACAACGCGGGATGGGGGCGTCGCATGCCCCTCGGCGAGGTCGACGCCGAGGTGATGCACGCGATCTGGGAGACGAACGTCCTCGGGGTCGTCCACACGACCCAGGCCGCCCTCGAAGACCTCGAGAGAGCGAAGGGGGCGATCGTGAACATCGCGAGCACTGCGGCCCTCCGCGGCTACGCCGGGGGCACCGCGTACTGCTCGTCGAAGTTCGCGCTGCGAGGGCTGACCGAGTGTTGGCGGGCGGAGCTCCGCCCCCGGGACATCCGCGTGCTCCTCGTGAACCCCAGCGAGGTCCAGACCTGCTTCTTCGGGGGCGACCCCGACCGGGAGCTCGACCCCCGGAAGCTCCACGCCGAGGACATCGCCCATGCCATCGGCGGCGCCCTCGAGATGGACGACCGGGGCTTCATCCCCGAGCTCTCCGTCTTCGCCACGAATCCGTTCCCCGCCGGGTAGGGGCGCGTCCGTGGTCCGACCCCTCCTCCTCGCGCTCCTCCTCCTGAGCGGCTGCGCCGGCCCCGGCTCCTTCCTCGAGGAGCGGTCGCGGGACCTCGGTGAGTCGGTCCGCGCCTCCGCCGGTCTCGGCCTCGGGCTCTACGCGGAGGCGCAGGCGACCTCCCTCCTTCACCCCAGCGTCGGGCTGGGGGACCTCTCCCTCACGCCGAAGCGGACGATCGGCTGGGACCCCCGCCCTCTCCCCCCCGGACGCGTGCGCACCGCGGCGTTCCCGACCCTGCTCGTCGGCTGGCCCGCCTACCGCGCGGAGCTGCGTCGCATGGGCTACGAGGACACCACCCCCGGCTGGCGCGGCTTCGTCGCCCCCTTCATCCTCCTCGGGACCCACCATGTGGAGGGGCGATCGAACTCACTCCTCGGACTCCATCAATTCCTCCGCAACCCCCTCCTCGAGCCACCCCCACCCGAGACCCGGGCCCAGCGGTGGAGCCGTCGCAGCTGGCTCGGCGGGAGCGTGACGGCCGGGGTCGTGACCGCCGATGTGGGGCTGAACCCCCTCGAGCTCCTCGATTTCCTGGTCGGATGGCTCGGAATCGACCTCCTCGGCGACGATCGCCCTTCCCTCCCCCAGCCCCCCACCGCGCCCCCCGATGCCGCGACCGGTGGGAGCTAGGCTCCCTCGTTCGACCGAGATCGGCCCCACACCGACCTCCCGGGTGGGGCCCACTCCCCCTGGGGCGAGGAGTTCCCTTCAGGCGCGAGGGCTCCCGAGCCGATGTCGGGGGGGAATCCCCGCAACCCGGGGGGCCGATTCCACGAACTCGGATGGGCAGCACACCCATCCCCCTGCTCCGCCTCGAAGCGGACCATGAGGTGCTTCCATGCTCCCGATCGCCGTCGTCCTCCTCGCCCTCGCCCTGCTCTATGCCGGGCGGACCAAGCTCGCGTGGGTCCTGCCCGGACTGATCCTCATCGGATCGCAGTGGCCGACCGATGCCACCGCCCCCCCCGCCCCCCTCGTGGTCGCCGCCGCGCTCTTCGGCGTCGCGGTGCTCGTCCTCGGCGTCCCCTTCGTGCGTCGCCGGGTCGTGACGGGGCCGATCCAGGGCTTCGTCGGGAAGATCCTCCCGCCGATGAGCGAGACCGAGCGCATCGCGCTCGAAGCGGGCACCGTGTGGTGGGACGGAGAGCTCTTCAGCGGGCGGCCGAACTGGTCGAAGTGGTTCGGCACTCCGACCACGGGCCTCACCGAGGAGGAGAAGCGCTTCATCGACGGTCCGGTCGAGGAGCTGTGCCAGCTCTCCGACAACTGGGAGGACCAGGAGCGCGGAGATCTCTCGGAGACCGCCTGGCAGTTCCTCAAGGAGAACGGCTTCTTCGGGATGATCATTCCCAAGGAGTACGGCGGGCTCGAGTTCAGCGCCCAGGCGCACTCCGCGGTGGTCGCGAAGCTCGCGAGCCGCTCCGCCGCCTTCACCGTGACGGCGATGGTCCCGAACTCCCTCGGGCCGGGAGAGCTCCTCGCCCACTACGGCACCGACGAGCAGAAGAGCCACTACCTCCCTCGCCTCGCCTCGGGCGAGGAGATCCCCTGCTTCGCGCTCACGGAGCCGGGCGCGGGGAGCGATGCGGGGGCGATGACGAGCCACGGCGTGGTCTGCACCGACATCTGGGAGGGCAAGGAGACCCTCGGGATCCGGCTCACCTGGGAGAAGCGCTACATCACCCTCGCGCCGATCGCGACCCTGCTCGGGCTCGCCTTCAAGCTGCGCGATCCGGACGGGCTGCTCGGGGATGTCGAGGACATCGGCATCACCTGCGCCCTGATCCCGACCCATCTCCCCGGCGTCGAGAACGGCCAGCGCCACGACCCCCTCGGCTGCCCCTTCATGAACGGGCCGACCCGCGGGACCGAGGTCTTCGTCCCGATCGATGCGATCATCGGAGGGCGTGAGATGGCGGGCAAGGGCTGGATGATGCTGATGCAGACCCTCTCGGTCGGACGCGGCATCTCGCTCCCGTCGATGAGCGCCGGCGCCTCCCAGCTCTGTCTTCGGGTGGCGGGGGCCCACGCCTCGGTCCGCGAGCAGTTCGGCATGCCGGTCGGTCGCTTCGAGGGGGTCCAGGAGCCCCTCGTCCGCATCGCCGGCCTGAGCTACGCGATGACCTCGGTCCGCAAGGTGACCGCGGGCGCCGTCGACGCGGGAGAGAAGCCGAGCGTCGTCTCCGCGATCGCCAAGGCCTACACCACGGAGTCGCTGCGCACGGTGATCAACGACGCCATGGACATCGTGGCGGGCGGAGCGATCTGCAAGGGGCCGCGGAACAACCTCTCCAGCGCCTACGAGTCCGCACCCATCGGCGTCACCGTCGAGGGGGCGAACATCCTCACCCGCACCATGATCATCTTCGGGCAGGGCGCCATCCGCTGTCATCCGTTCGTGCAGGACGAGATGGCGGGCGTCGTCGAGGGAGACCGCCGTCGGTTCGATCACGCCTTCTTCGGGCATGTCGGCTTCGTGGCGAGCAACACCGTGCGCTCCCTCCTCCTCGGGCTGACCGACGGACGCCTCGCCTCCTCCGGCTTCCAGGGCTCCCTGGGTCGCTCGCAGCGCCGCCTGACCCGGATGAGCGCCGCGTTCTCCCTCTGCGCCGACGCGGCCATGGGAACCCTCGGGGGCTCGCTGAAGCGGAAGGAGCGGCTGACCGGTCGCCTCGCGGACACCCTCAGCTGGATGTACATCGCCAGCGCCGCGCTGAAGCGGTTCCACGAGGATGGCCGCCCCGAGCGCGACCGCGCCGTGGTCGCGTGGGTCTGCGAGCACGCCCTCCACGAGGCCCAGGCGGGTCTCGATGGCTTCCTGCGCAACCTGCCGAACCGCGCCGCGGCCCTCGCCCTCCGCCCCGTGGTCTTCCCCCTCGGCGCCCGCTACTCCCCGCCCAGCGACCGCCTCGGGGAGCGGATCGTCCGTGGCCTCCTCGACGGCGGCGAGCTCTTCGAGGCGCTCACGGCGGATGTGGTGCTGCCGAGCGCGGAGGGCCCCGGCCTCTTCGAGCTGGAGGACGCCCTCCGGAAGGTGAAGGAGGCGCGACCGATCGAGGATGCGGTCAAGACCGCGGTGCGCGAGAAGCGCCTCGCCAAGCAACCGGCCGAGACCCTCTTCGCCCGCGCGGAGAAGGAGGGGATCATCGACACCGTGCAGCTCGAGCAGGTGCAGCAGGCCCAGGAGGCCCGCCGCAAGGCGGTGACCGTCGACTCCTTCCCTCCCGGAGTGGCGGTCTCCACCGGCTGAGCGGTCCACTCTCGGTCGGAGCGAGCGCGACCCCCGTCCCCCCCTGCGGGAACGGGGGTCGTTCTCCTTTCCCCCGCCGACCCTCCCGTGCTAAACCACGGCATGAGTGATCGGCTCCATCCCCTCCTCGCCGGGTTCCCCGTGCGCCTCGAGATCCCTGTCGCCTTCGGGGACATGGACGCCCTCGGACACGTGAACAACACCCGCTTCTTCCGCTGGTTCGAGGATGTCCGCTTCGCCGCGTTCATCCGCGCCGGGCTCGAGGAGGTGCGCGGTCGCACCGGCATCGGCCCGATCCTCGCCCACACGCGCTGCGCCTTCCGCGTCCCGGTCACCTGGCCCGACACGATCCTCGCGGGGGTGCGCGTCACCGCGATCGACGAGGACCGCTTCACCATGGAGCACACCCTCGTCTCCCGGGAGAAGGACGCGGTCGCCGCCCTCGGGGAGGCCCGCATCGTGATCGTGGACTACGGCAGCGGCCGAAAGGTCCCGATCCCACCGGGGGTGCGGGAGGCCCTCGAGGAGCTCCGCGAGCCCCCTCTGGCGTAGCGAACGGATGTTCGCTACGATCCTCGGCCGTCCCGAGCCGAGGAGTCCTCCATGTCCCCCATGCCCGATCCGTCCCCCATGCCCGATCCCCCCCTCTCCGACCCCCGCGCCCTCGTCCTCCATGTCGACATCGACGCCTTCTTCGCCTCGGTCGAGCAGCTCCGCAACCCGGGGCTGCGCGGGCGCCCCGTCGCGGTGGGGAGCGGAGTCATCGCCTCCTGCTCCTACGAGGCGCGGGCCCTCGGCCTCCACAACGGAATGCCCCTCGCCCGGGCGGAGCGGATCTGCCCGCGCCTCGCCATCGTGCGGGGTCACGCGGCCATCTACCGCTCCTACGCCGCCCATGTCTTCGATCGGTGCGGCGCCTGGTCCCCGGTCGTCGAGAGCCATCTCGATGATGCCTACTGCGACCTCACCGGCACCTCGCGCCTCTACCCCGACCCGACGGAGGTCGGGCGGCGACTCCGAGGGACGGTCCACCGGGACCTCGGGCTGCGGGTCACCGTGGGGCTCGGCCGCAACCGGATGTTCGCCCGGCTCATTGGGGCCCGAGCGAAGCCGGACGGGCTGCGCCACCTCACCGCGGACGAGGAGGAGGCCCTCCTGCTGCCTCTCCCCGTGGGAGACCTGCCCGGGATCGGTCGCAAGCGCGCCGAGGTCCTCGAGCGACTGAACCTGACCACGGTGGGCGCGCTCCGCGAGCTCTCCCGTCGGGCCCTCGTCTCCCTCTTCGGGCTTGATGGCGCCACCATTCACGAGCGAGCCCGGGGCGAGGACCATCGGGCCATCGCGCCGCGCGAGATCCCCCGGACGATCCGACGCAGCACCTCCTTCGAGGAGGATGTCGACGACCCCCGACGGATCGATGGAATGCTGGAGTACCTCACCCAGCGGGCCGGGCGGCATCTCCGCCAGCGCGGACTCGAGGCGGGAGGGGTCCATGTCTCCATCGGCTACGCCGATCGGCGACGCGACGGACGGTCGCGACGCCTCCCCGCGCCCACCGCCCTCGATCCGGAGCTCGTCTCGACCGCCGTGTCCCTGCGCCGCTCCCTCACCGATCGTCGCGTCGCCCTGCGCTCCGTCGGCGTGACCCTCGACCGGATCACCCGGGCCTCCCTCGCCATCCAGCCGGGGCTGTTCGGGGAGGAGGAGCCCGCGGCCGGAGATCGGGAGGCGAGAGAGGAGCTCCTCGACCGCTCCCCTCCCGTCGATCGGGAGCGCTGGACGCGCCTCCTCGGCAGCCTCGATGCGATTCGGGATCGGCACGGCCACGCCGCGGTCCTCAGCGGCGGGGCGCTGCGCTGGCTCGCCTCCGATCGCCCGGATCGCCTGCAGAAGGACCGGCATGGTCTGGTCCTCCGCTGCAGCTCCCTCACCCGCTGACCGGTCGGACCGCGAGACCTCGCGCGACAGGACGGGAGGTCCGGCGTCGATCGAGTCCCGGGGAGAGGCGGGAGGGGGTATCCTCCCCGTCGCCCCTACCCCGAGGAGGACCCGTGTCGATCCCCTACGCCGCCTGCTGCCAGGTCGACAATCCGAACCCCGGACATCGCGATGAGATGGCCCGGAACACGAGCGCGATGCTCGCTCAGCTCGAGCGAGCCGTCGTCGGCTATCGCCCGTTCCATGACATCCGCCTCGTCGTGTTTCCCGAGTTCGCCCACGCGGCCCCGATCCACCCGACCGCGGAGGAGATCGCGGAGAAGCTCGCGGTGGAGATCCCGAACCCCCACACCGAGCGCCTCGAGGCGGCCGCGCGGGAGCATGGCGTCTGGATCCAGTCCGGGAGCTTCCTCGAGGTCGACCCGAAGTATCCCGATGCCGTCTTCAACACCACGGTCCTCATCGGTCCCGATGGGATCGCCTCGAAGTACCGCAAGGTGAACCCCTGGATCCCCTGGGAGGTCCACGCGAGCCCCTGCGACATCCCGGGCTACGAGGAGGAGCTGTTCCCCGTCGTCGAGACCGACATCGGGCGCCTCGGGGTCGCGACCTGCTACGACTGGCTCTTCCCCGAGGTCACACGAGAGCTGACCCTCGCCGGCGCGGAGGTGCTTATTCGGATCAGCGCCTACATGGACCCCTGGGGCTCGACCCCCCCGACCGACTGGTGGACGGTGGTGAACCGCTGTCGCGCCCTCGAGAACATGGCCACGGTCGTCGCCTGCAATCAGGGAGCGAGCGCGGCCCACTATCCCCCCTTCTCCTGGCCCGGCTCCAGCATGATCGTCGACCTCGACGGGCGGATCGTCTCCCAGGCGCGCCCGGGGCCGGGAGAGGCGGTGGTGGTCGGCCCCATCGGGATCGACGCCCTCCGAGAGGAGCGGAGCCGACGGAGCGGGCATGCCATGCCACTCCACCTGCGTCCCGAGGCGTACCCCCGGGCGCGCGGCGGGGGCCTCGAGCCCGGTCCGACCGCGGCCGACCGGTCGATCGAGGGCCTCGAGGGGCGGATCCGCCGCAGCGTCGATCGCCGCGGATGGTGAGCCCACGAGCCTGGGGAGCCACGGAACCCCCTCCGGGCCACGGAGATCGATGGATCGCTTTCCTCCCTCCTCCCCCCTCGCTACCTTGCAGGGTCTTTCCTCCCCGCCGGGCGCGGGGAGAGCTCGTGCCGGGAGCCCACCGATGAACACCCCCGACCTCTCTCGCCTCACCATCGACCGCGGCGCCTCCGGTGCCGCGGGTCGGAACCGCCCCGCAGGGGGCGGCTCGAAGCTCACCCTCCTCGTCCTCCTGCTCCTCCTCGGCTACATCGGCTGGAACGAGTTCGGGAGGCCCGAGATCGGACCCGAGCTGCCCCGGGTGAAGGTCTCCCGCGTGGCGAAGGTCGGCGGCGCCCTCCCCCAGAGCGGGGTCTCCGCCAACGGCTATGTGGTGCCGCGCACCCGCGCCGCTCTCTCCACCGACATCCCGGGGCGTCTCGTCGAGCTCCGGGTCGAGGAGGGGAGCCGGGTCTCGAAGGGGGAGCTCGTCGCCCGCCTCGACACCCGCGAGCTCGAGGCGAGCCGGCAGCGCACCGCCGCCGATCTCCAGCGGACCGAGGCCCTCGTCACCCTCGCCGAGCTGGAGTTCGAGCGGATCGAGGCCCTCGTCGAGAGCGGGGATGCCACTCCCGCCGACCGGGATCGCGCCCGGGCCGACCTTGATGTCGCGCGGGCGCAGCGGGAGGGGACGCGGGCGATCCTCGACGAGATCGAGGTGCGCATCGACAAGTCATCGGTCTACGCCCCCTTCGATGGGATCGTCGTGGAGAAGAACGCCGAGGTCGGGGAGATCGTCAGCTCGGTCGGCGCGGGAGCGAACTCTCGCGGCGCGGTCGCGACCCTGGTCGACTTCGAGTCCCTGGAGGTCCAGGTCGAGCTCGCGCAGAGCTCCCTCGCCGCGGCCCGCGAGGGCGCGCCGGTGCGGATCGAGCTGGATGCCTGGAAGGACCGGAGCTACCCCGGCCGGGTCCGGCAGGTCTGGCCGACCGCCGACCGCCAGAAGGCCACGGTCGAGCTGCGGGCCGTGTTCCTCGAGCGGGATGAGCGCATCCTCCCGGAGCTCGGCGTGCGGGTCACCTTCATCGCGGACGAGGAGCTCGGCGGCGCGCCGCCGCGGATCCTCCTGCCGGCGGGCGCGCTGACGCCGGGACCGGAGGCCGCGGTGTTCATCTACGAGGACGGGGTCGCGCGTCGCCGCGCCGTCCTCACCGAGCGGGCCGAGGAGCCCGGCTTCCTGCGGGTCCTGCGCGGCCTGAGCGGGGGCGAGCTGGTCATCGAGAGCCCCCCGGCAGGTCTCCTGGACGGGGACCCGGTGGAGCGGAAGGAGCCGACATCATGAGCGCGTTCATCGAGCTGCGCCAGGTGCGCAAGCAGTACTCCCGGGCGGGGGAGACCCTCGTCGTCCTCGACGGGCTCGACCTCGCCATCCCGCAGGCCGACTTCCTCGCCCTGATGGGACCGAGCGGATCGGGGAAGACCACGATCCTCAACGTGGTCGGCGCCCTCGACCAGCCGGATGCCGGCTCGGTCCATGTCGACGGCACCGACCTGACCCAGCTCCCCTCGAAGCGACTCCCGACCTGGCGGGCGGAGAACGTCGGGTTCATCTTCCAGAGCTTCAACCTGATGCCCGTGCTCACCGCCTACGAGAACGTCCTCCTCCCCCTCTCCCTCACGCCGCTCAGCGGCAAGGAGCGACGGAAGCAGGCGGAGTTCGCGCTGGAGGTGGTCGGCCTGCAGGATCGGATGGACCATCGGCCGAACCAGCTCTCCGGGGGCCAGGAGCAGCGCGTCGCCATCGCGCGGGCGATCGCGACCGACCCCGCGGTGATCATCGCGGACGAGCCGACCGGCGACCTGGACCGCGAGACCGCCACCCAGGTGATGGACCTCCTCGTCCGCCTGAACGAGGAGATGGGGAAGACCATCCTGATGGTGACCCACGACCCCGTGGTGGCGGAGCGCTGCCGGCGCACCCTCCACCTCGACAAGGGGGTCCTCGTCGAGGCCACCGAGGGGAGCGGCGCATGAGCGTCCCGTTCCTGCAGGTCCGACGGCAGCTCCGGGCGCACTGGTTCCGCAACCTCCTGACGGTCGGGGCGGTCTCCCTCGCGGTCCTCCTCTTCGCCTTCCTCGTCTCCCTCATCCGCACCCTCGACGCGCAGGTCGAGGACTCCTCGGGCGAGCGGGTCGTGGTGCAGTCGGCGGTCTCCCTCTTCGTCGACCTGCCCCTCGACTATCAGACGAAGATCGAGAGCGTCCCCGGCGTCATGGAGCTGACGAAGTGGCAGTGGTTCGGGGCCTATCACAAGGACCCCAACAGCGGCTTCTTCCCGCAGTTCGCGGTCGATCCCGACCGGATGCTCCGCATGTACGAGGCCGACATCGAGATCGAGGAGGGCCCGCCTGGGGCGAGCGGAGACCTCCGGGCCGCGGTCGCCCGGGCGATGGCGGAGGAGAAGCGCGCCGCCCTCGTCGGCGTGAAGACGATGGAGAAGTTCGGCTGGAAGGTCGGGGACACGGTGCAGCTCATCTGCACGATCTTCCCTCACCCCAGCGGCGGCGCGTGGGACTTCAACATCGTCGGCTCCTACAGCAAGAAGAAGGACAACGTCGACGACCAGACGATGTTCTTCCGGTTCGACTACCTCGAAGACACCTTCTCGGGGGGCGACGCGGCCGAGGCGGTCGGGACCGGCACCTACTTCGTCCAGACCGCCCCCGGAGCCTCCGCGGCGGTGATCGACGGGATCGACGCGCTCTTCGCGAACGGTCCCCAGCGCACCCGCACCTTCACGGAGGCCGCGTTCCAGCAGGGCTTCGTCTCGATGCTCGGGAACCTCCCCCTCTTCCTCGGGACGATCGGGGGCGCGGTCCTCTTCGCGGTCTTCTTCTCGGTGGTCAACGCGATGCTGATCGCGGGGCGCCAGCGGATCCGGGAGACCGGGATCCTCAAGGCGCTCGGCTTCTCCGACGGATCGATCGGCCTCTCGCTGCTGCTCGAGTCCCTCCTCCTCACCTCCGTGGGAGGCCTCCTCGGCGTCGCCGTCGTGCTCGGCGCCTCCCAGGCCCTGAAGCAGGGGCTCGCCGGGTTCTTCCCGAACTTCGAGGTCGGACCCGGGACTCTCCTCCAGGGCTTCGCGATCGCCGTGCTGATGGGCCTCGTGGCCGGCATCGCCCCGATGCTCCACCTGATGCGGCTCCGCCCCACCGCGGCGCTCCGGAACGAAGGGTAGGTCGGCGATGGCGCTCCCGCTCGGATACTCCTACCGCAACCTGGCGGTCCGTCGCACCTCGACGGTCTTCACCGCCCTCGGCATCGCGATGACGGTCGCGGTCTTCTGCGGGGTGTTCTCGCTGCGAAACGGCTTCCAGTCCCTCTACGCCCCCCGCGGCGCGGAGGACATCGCGATCCTCCTCCGACCCGGGGCGAACTCCGAGGGGGAGTCCGCGATCCGTCGAGAGCAGGCGGACATCATCCTGAAGGAGCGCCCGGAGATCGCGAGGGACCCGGGGGGGGCCGCGATCGCCGCGGCGGAGAGCTACCTCGCGACCTACCTCGAGAAGATCGACGGCGGCCGGACGAATGTCCCCATTCGCGGGGTGCAGCCGATGACCTTCGAGGTCCTCCCTGAGCGCCCCGAGGTGATCGAGGGGCGCGCCTTCCGCTGGGGGACGGACGAGGTGATCGTCGGCGTGCCGATCTCGAAGCGGATCGCCGGCTGCAAGGTCGGCGAGAAGATCCGGCTGAACCTCACCGAGTTCGACGTGGTGGGGATCTTCGAGGCGCCCGGCGTTCACGCGGGTGAGATCTGGGGCGATGTGGATCGCATGATGGATGCGCTCGAGCGACCGGTCTACCAGCGGATCATCGCCCGCCTGACCCCGGAGGGGAGCCGGGCGCTGCTGGAGGCGGAGCGGCTCGCCGCCGAGGCCGAAGCCGAGGCGGCTCGAGCCGCCCGGGCTGGCTCGACGGGAGCGACCGAGGAGGGCTCGTCCGCCCCGCGCTCCCCCACCTTCGGCCTCGTGAAGGAGCTCGAAGACGATCCACGGACCCCCCTCACGATCATGAGCGAGCGGACCTACCTCTCCAAGCAGACCTCCTTCCTCTCCGCCGGCCTCCTCGGCCTCGCCATGATCCTGACGCTGATCATGGGGGCAGCCGCGATCCTGGGAGCGATGAACACGATGCTGGCCGCGGTCGGGGCCCGCACCCATGAGATCGGCGTCCTGAAGGCGATCGGCTACCGGCGTCGCGCGGTGTTCGCCGCCTTCCTCATCGAGTCCGCCTTCGTCGGGGTCGTGGGGGGGATCCTCGGGCTCATCCTCGTCTCTCCCTTCCACGGGATCGAGACCGGCGCGACGAACTGGAACACCTTCACGGATGTCTCCTTCGCGTTCCGCCTCGACCCCCCCACCGCCATCGCGGCCCTCGTCATCGCCGTCTCGGTGGGCATCCTCGGGGGCGTCATCCCCGCGTGGGTCGCCTCCTCAAGGCCGGCCGTGGAGGCCCTCCGCTCGGGGTAGAAGCCGGCGACGGTGACGAGCGCGTCGGGCGGCGGCGCGAATCTCCGAAAGCTGCGCGCGAACGGTTGCAGAGCTTCGGGAGCGGGCGGTACCGTAACAGGCTGAACTTCCCCGCTCGGGCCCTGCTGGGGCCCGGACCCGCCGGGGGAGCGGGAGGCAGCTTGGATCAGCGAACCGAGGACTCATCCGCCCGACCTGCGGTCTCCGTCGTGATCCCGGTCTTCAACGAGCAGGAGTCGATCGGACCCCTCCTCGATGAGCTCGTGCCGGTCATCGCCGCCCTCCCCTCCGCCACCAGCGGTCGGGAGCACGAGATCGTGGTCGTCGACGACGGCTCGAGCGATGAGACCCCCTCCATCCTGCGCCGGCTCGCCGAGACGACACGCGGACTGCGGGTCCTCACCCTCTCCCCGAACGCCGGTCAGAGCGCTGCCTTCGAGGCGGGGTTCCGCGCCGCGGGCGGAGAGGTGCTCATCACCATCGACGGAGATGGCCAGAACGATCCGGCCGACATCCCGCGGCTCCTCGCGGCGCTGCCCGGAGAGGTCGCGGTCTTCGGCGTCCGGGCCCGCCGGGCCGACCCCGGCATCCGCAAGGTGGCGCAGCGCATCGCCAATGCGGTCCGGAACCGACTCCTGGGGAGTCGCTATCAGGATGTGGGCTGCTCGCTCAAGGCGTTCCGTCGCGAGGTGATCGCGGATGTGACCCTGTACGACGGGATGCATCGCTTCTTCCCCTACATCGTCGAGATGCGGGCGCGGCGGGGAGTGGAGCTCGATGTCTCCCACCGACCCCGCGAGCGGGGCACCAGCAAGTACAGCCCCCTCGGCCGGGGGCTCCCGGCCTTCAAGGACCTCTGGATGGTGCGACGGATGCGCCAGCGCGCCCTCCGCTACACGGCGGTGGAGCGACCGGTCGCTCGGGAGAGCCTGGACCGGCCGATCGAGGAGGTCTCTCGATGAGCTTCGCCAAGGAGTTCACCGACCCGTGGGTCATCTTCGGCCTCGGCTTTCAGGCGCTCTTCTTCATGCGCTTCCTCGTGCAGTGGATCGCGAGCGAGAGAGCGGGGCGATCGGTCGTCCCCGTGGCGTTCTGGTACTTCAGCATCGCGGGCGCGTGCGGGCTGTTCATCTATGCCGTCCGGCGGCAGGACCCGGTCTTCATCCTGGGGCAGTCCTTCGGCCTGCTCATCTACACGCGCAACCTCATCCTCATCCGAAAACAGCGCTTCGCCGCGACCGCCGCGGTCGCCACGGAGAATCAGGAGGGAGCCACCTCCCCCTCCGAGCAGGGCGAGGACCGTTGACCGACGGGGCTCGCGCTTCCGAGCCGGGCGGGAGGACGGAGCGCCGGAGTGTCTCCGTCGCGGAGGACGCGGCGGAGAGCTCGCGGACGGTGGGCGCGCTCCGCGACCTGCTCCTCATCGGGGCCGTCTTCAGCGCGCTCCTCCTCCCCGCGATGCTCGCGACCGAGCTGACGACCACCGACGAGGCGCGCTACACCCAGGTCGCGAGAGAGATGCGCCTCGCGAACGAGTGGCTCGGGCCCCGCCTCAACGGCGGGAACTACTGGGAGAAGCCCGCGCTCTTCTTCGACCTCCTCCAGCTCCCCCAGCGCCTCACCGGTGAGGTCACGCCGCTCGGCTCCCGCCTGGTCATCCTCCCCTTCGCCCTCGCGGTCCTCGCCTTCACCTACGGTTGCGCCCGGATCCTGGCCGGGCGCCGAGCCGCGATCCTCTCCGCGCTCATCCTCGCCACCACCGCGCTCTTCCATCAGTACTCCCACAGCGCGGTCCTCGACATTCCGATGCTCGCGTTCATCACCCTCGCGTTCCTCGCCCACCTCATCTGGACCCGGACCGACGCGCCGACCGCGCGCTGGCAGCTCATCGCAGCGTTGGCCATGGGGGTCGGCTGTCACTTCAAGGGCCCGGTGGCCATCCTGCTCCCGGGCGCCGTGATGGCGGTCGACGGCCTGAGCCGTCAGGGCGCCCGCGCACTCCTCA
>JAFMMO010000220.1 GCA_017859655.1 Pseudomonadota bacterium
GCGAGCGCGCGCTCCCCCCGGGGGAGCGCGCCGAGGCGGTCTCCATCGTGACCCCGAACCACGTCCACGCCGCCCCCGCGATCGCCGCCCTCGACGCCGGCTTCCACGTGATCATGGACAAGCCCCTCTGCGTCTCCCTCGACGAGGCGTACGCCCTCCGGGAGGCGACCGAGCGGAACCCCGGCGTCTTCGCCCTGACCCACAACTACGTCGGCTCGCCGATGGTCCGCGAGGCGCGCGAGCGCGTCCGCGGCGGGGGGATCGGCCGGGTCCGGAAGGTCTACGTCGAGTACCTCCAGGGGTGGCTCTCCACCGACCTCGAGAGCACCGGGCAGAAGCAGGCCGCGTGGCGGACCGACCCCGCGCGCTCCGGCCCGGTCGGCGCCCTGGGGGACATCGGCACCCACGCCTTCCAGCTCCTCGAGCATGTCACCGGCCAGCGGGTCGACGAGCTCTTCGCCGTCCTCGACACCTTCGTCGAGGGGCGCGCCCTCGACGATGACGACATGATCCTCCTCCGCCTCGACGGCGGGGCGACCGGCACCCTCTGCTCCTCGCAGGTCTGCTTCGGGCGGGAGAACGGCCTGCGCCTGCGGGTCTTCGGCACCGAGGGAGCGGTCGAGTGGGCCCAGGAGCACCCGAACGACCTCCATGTCACCGATGTCGAGGGCGTGGTCCGCACCTTCCGCACCGCCACCGGCGCGACCGGCGCGACGAGCCAGGCCCTCACCCGGACCCCCCCGGGGCACCCCGAGGGCTACCTCGAGGCGTTCGGGAACATCTACACCGCGTTCGCCCGCCGCGTGCGGGGGCTGCCGGATGCGATGGAGGACCCGTTCCCGGGGATCGTGGACGGAGTGCGGGGGATCGAGTTCATCGCGGCCGCGCTCGAGAGCTCCGAGGCCGGGGCGTGGACCCGCCTCGGCGCGGTCGAGCGCAGCTAGAGGGAGGGGACGATGCACGATCACGACCGGATCACCCCCGCGCCGGAGGACCGCTTCACCTTCGGCCTCTGGACCGTCGGCAACCCGGGGCGCGACCCCTTCGGAGAGCCGGTGCGGGGGGCGATCTCCCCCGTGCGGATCGTCGAGCGGCTCGCGGAGCTCGGCGCCTACGGGGTCAACCTCCACGACAACGACCTCGTATCCTTCGACGCGAGCGCGGCGGAGCGGGACGCCATCGTCGCCGAATTCCGGCGCGCCCTCGACGACAACGGGATGCGCGTGCCGATGTGCACCACGAACCTCTTCAGCCACCCCGTCTTCAAGGACGGCGCGCTCACCGCGGACGACCCCGCGGTGCGGGCCTTCGCCCTGCAGAAGGTGATGCGCTCGATGGAGCTCGGCGCCGAGCTCGGCGCCGAGGTCTATGTCTTCTGGGGAGGGCGCGAGGGAGCGGAGGCGGATGCCGCGAGGGACCCGCGCACCTGGATCGCCCGCTACCGGGAGTCCCTCGACTTCCTCTGCGCGCACTCGAAGGCCCAGGGGTACGGCTACCGCTTCGCCCTCGAGGCCAAGCCGAACGAGCCGCGCGGGGACATCTACTTCGCGACGACCGGTCACATGCTCCACTTCATCGAGACCCTCGCCCATCCGGAGATGGTCGGCGTGAACCCCGAGGTCGCCCACGAGAACCTCGCGGGGCTGAACTTCGTCCACAACGTGGGGCAGGCGCTGGAGGCGGGGAAGCTCTTCCACATCGACCTCAACGCCCAGAAGATCGGCCGCTACGATCAGGACCTCCGCTTCGGCTCCGAGGACCTCAAGGGGGCCTTCCTCCTGGTGCGGATGCTCGAGGGGAGCGGGGGCCGCTTCCCGCGGTGGGAGGGGATGCGCCACTTCGACGCCCACGCCTACCGCACCGAGGATGAGGCGGGGGTCTGGGACTTCGCGGCGGGGTGCATGCGCACCTACAACCTCCTCCGGGAGAAGGCGCACGCGTTCGACGCCGACCCCGAGGTGCAGGAGCTCCTCGCCGAGCCGCGCGACCCCGACTTCGAGGCGCTCCTGCGCTACTCGCCGGAGGGGGCCGCCGCCCTCGCGGAGCGGGAGATCGATGTCGCTCCCTTCGCCCGCGCCGGCAAGCGCCACGAGCGGCTGGACCAGCTCGTGGTCGAGCACCTCCTCGGCGTGCGGGGGAGCTGACCGGGGCGAGCCCGCGGGGGACAGGTGCACGGGGGGAGCCGCCGATGACGCTGACGATCGGGATCGATGTCGGGACGCAGGGCGTCAAGGGGGTCATCCTCGACGGGGCGCGTGCACCGGGGGAGGCGATCCTCGCCCGCGCCCACGCCCCCCTCTCCCTGATCGAGGGGCTCCCTCCCGGCGCCGCGGAGCAGTCCCCGGAGGTGTGGTGGAGCGAGGCGAAGGGGGTAATCGCCCGACTCCTCGCCAGCCCGGGGGTGGACGCCGCCGCGGTCCGCGGCATCGGTGTCTCCGGGCAGCAGCACGGGTCGGTCTTCCTCGACGGGGAGGGGCGGGTGCTCCGCCCGGCGAAGCTCTGGTGCGACACCTCCACCGCCGAGTGGGCGGAGCGGATCTCCGCCCGGGTGGGCCGCCGGATCCCCGTCGGGTTCACCGCGAGCAAGATCGCGTGGCTCGCCTCCCGCGAGCCCGCGAACTGGGGCGCCACCGCGACCGTCCTCCTCCCCCACGACTTCATCAACCTGCGACTCACGGGGCGCGCGGTGATGGAGGCGGGGGACGCCTCGGGGACCGGCTGCTTCGACCCCGTCCGACGCGCCTGGGACCTCGAGGTCGCCGCCGCGATCCACCCGGAGCTGCCGGGGCGCCTCCCCCCCCTCATCGCTCCGGACGAGGCGGTCGGTCCCATCACCCCCGCCGTCGCGGCGGAGCTCGGCCTCTCACCGACGGTCCTCGTCTCCTGCGGCGGAGGCGACAACATGATGAGCGCCATCGGGGCCGGCGCCACGCGGGCCGGAGTCGTCGTGATGAGCCTCGGCACCTCCGCCACCGTGTTCTCCCGGTGCGACGCCCCCGTCATCGATCCGGAGGGGCTCATCGCCCCCTTCTGCTCCTCCGATGGAGCGTGGCTCCCCCTCCTCTGCACGATGAACTGCACGAACGTGGTCGAGGAGCTCCGCGCCGCGTTCGCGCCCGGAGACCCGACCGCCCTCGAGCGCTGGACCGAGGAGGCCGGGGAGATCCCGGCGGGGGGAGACGGCCTCACCTTCATTCCCTTCCTTCAGGGAGAGCGGGTCCCCGACCGCCCCGACGCGACGGGGATCCTCACCGGCATCCGCCCCGGGCTCCTCCGCCCGGCGCGCCTCCTCCGCGCGGCGCTCGAGGGGGTCACCGCGAACATCGCCCTCGGCGTGGAGCGCCTGCGGGCGCTCGGGGTCGAAGTGGCGGAGGTGCGGCTCGTCGGCGGCGGCTCGAGGAACCCCCTCTGGCGGACCCTCGTCGCGGACCTCCTCGGCGCGCGCGTCCTCCTCCCGGTCGAGCAGGAGTCCGCGGCCCTCGGCGGGGCGCTCCAGGCGCTCGCCCTCGTGGCGCCGGAGGTCGGCGGCGTCGACGGAGCGGCCGCGCGCTTCGTCCCCCTCCACCCCGAGGGGATCGAGCCCGATCCCGCTCGGCGCCGCGCCCTCGCGCCGGTCCTCGAGCGCCACCGCAGCGCGATCGAAGCCCTCGACCCCACCCCCCCCTGAGCCGATCCCCGCCGATCGGGCGGGTCCGTCCCCTCGGGAATTCGGGTATCCTGTCCGCGGGACGACTCCCGGCTGGCGCGACTCCAGCCGTCGCTCCCTCTCCCGCGCCCGGAGGCACGCCCTTGGACTCGAGCTGCGTCCTGAGCTGGAAGATCGACGGTCGCCTCGGCCGCCACACGATCGAGGGCGCCTCGGCGACCCTCGGTCGCGACCCCAACTGCGACATCTGGATCGACCGGGAGACGATCTCCCGCCGCCACGCCTTCTTCCGGCGGGAGCAGGGGCGCTGGTCGGTGAGCGACCTCGGCGCGGTGAACGGGGTCTACATCAACGGCGTGAAGGTCGAGAAGGCTCCCCTCGAGGACGGGGATGTCATCAACCTCGGGACGATCGAGTTCGTCTGCGGCCTCACCCGGGGCCACCGCTCCCGCACCAGGCTCGAGCTCTCCGACGACCATCCCGCCGAGAGCATCGCGGGCTCCCTGAGCATGATGGACCTCGCGGCCCAGCTGGGCAGCGGCCTCTCCGGGCCGCAGGCCGCGGTCGAGGCCCCCTCCATCGCGCGATCCTCGATCGCGCTCCCGGAGGGGATGCCCCTCCTCGAGATGTTCCAGAACGCCTCCGAGGCGCTCCTCTCCGGTCAGGGGCTCGACTCGATGCTCGACCGGGTCCTCGAGCTGGTCTTCCGGACGCTGCCGAAGGTCGAGCGCGGGTTCGTCTGTCTCCTCGAGGGGGACGAGCTCGTCCCCCGGGCGAGCCGCTCCGCCTTCCCGAGCGACCGGGTGCAGAAGCTCCGCCTCTCCCGCAGCGTGACCGATGCGGCGATCGAGCAGCGGGAGGCGGTCCTCGTCCAGGACACCCGCCTCGATGAGCGCTTCAACGCGGCGGAGAGCATCGTCGCCATGCGGATCCGCTCCGTGATGTGCGCTCCCCTCACCCACGGCGACAAGGTCGCGGGGATCGTCTACGTCGATACCTCGACCCTCGGGCATCCCTTCACCGAGGAGGACCTCGCGGTGCTCTCGACCCTGACGATGCTGAGCGCGGTCGCGGTCGAGCAGGCGGAGCTTCGTCAGGAGATGCAGAAGGAGCGCGACCAGCGGAAGGAGCTCGAGAAGATCCTCCCTCCCCACATGGTCGACCAGATCGTGGCGGGGGAGCTCGGCGCCGAGGAGGTGATGCGCACGCGCGAGGCGGACATCTCGGTGATCTTCGCCGACATCGTCGGCTTCACCCCCCTCTCCGAGCGCCTCACCGCGCCGGAGGTGACGGCGGTCCTCAATGAGGCGTTCGAGCGCCTCACCGATGTGGTCTTTCGCCACGGCGGCACCCTCGACAAGTACATCGGGGACGAGATCATGGCGTTCTTCGGCGCCCCGCGCCCCCAGGAGGACCACGCGGACCGCGCGGTCCGGGCCGCGCTCGAGATGCAGCGGGCGCTGCGACAGTTGAACGCGGAGAAGGAGGCGGAGGAGGACGGTCTGCAGCTGCGGATCGGGCTCAACTCCGGCTCGGCGACGGTCGGCGGGGTCGGCCACCCCCGTCGCCTCGACTACACCGCGATCGGCGACGTGGTGAACACCGCGAAGCGCCTCGAGGCCCTCGCCTGCCAGCCGGGCGAGGTGGTCGCCGGCCCGGGGACCATCGAGAGACTCTCCTCCGGCTTCACCCAGGAGCCGCTCCCCGAGATCCGCCTCAAGGGGAAGGAGCAGCCGGTCCTGCCGGCCCGGATCCTCTCCGCCCCCGATCCCCGGCCGGAGCCGGAGACGCCGGTCAGCGACCCGCACTGAGTCTCCCGGGTGGGCCCGGCCCCCCCCACCTCCCTGCAACCGCTCCCGATCCCTGACGACCCGCTTCCCGGATGACGGGAGCGGGTGGCGGGGGTCATCCCCCGCCACCCGCTCCATCGTCACCGCGTTGGCGTCACCGCCCCGTCTAAGGGCAAGGGACCGCGGCGTAGCTCTCGCAAGTGAGGAGGTCTTCGGTCGGATCGCTCCCCTCCGCCGGGTGGGGCGCCGGGGGGCTGCCGCTCCCCGGGACGAACAGATGAGAGAGGAGGAAGAT
>JAFMMO010000030.1 GCA_017859655.1 Pseudomonadota bacterium
CGGTCACTCCCGCGGCGCCTCCCTGAACACCGCGGTCGTGGAGCGACTCGTCGGCGCCGGCATCGCAGTCGATCACCTGACCTTCCTCGATCCCCATCCGATCGGGCCCTCGGCGAACCTCCTGGACCCCGCGATGGTGGTCCACGAAGGGGTCGTCTTCGCGGACAACTACTACCGAGCGGACGGGTGTGACATCGACCACGGCTGCTTCTTCTTCGACTTCGACGGAGAGCCGGTCGCGGGCGCGTGGAACCTGGACCTCGGCCTCGATGCCTTCGGCTTCGTCGACAATCGGCTCTCCCCCTGCAGCCTCGAGCACATCCTCGTCCACACCTGGTACCACGGCACGATCGACCTCCTCGCGGGGACCGATGGGGACTGCTCGATCGATCGGCAGGACTGGTACACCGCCCAGGGCGCGGGAGAGGGCTTCTTCTTCAGCCAGCTCGGAGGCGGCCTCGCTCAGCGCCCCTGTGGCCCCGGGGGGGGCTGCGCCGATGCCGGGCGGGTCCCGGTCGCGCCGACTCCCGCGATCGTGAACGGAGACTTCGAGTTCGGCTCGGGGAACGACGCGGGCTGGCTCTGGCACGGGGGGGGTGGCCCCGGGGTCATCGCGGCCGACGCCTCCGGGCCCCATCTCGAGCTGAACGGCGGGGCGTCGTGGCGACGCCACGATCGCTTTCACCTCCCGTCGGACGCGGCCGAGCTCACCTGCTCCATCCGGGTCCTCGATCCCGACCCCGGGGCGGTGCTGGAGATCCTCCTCCGCGACGATGGCATCGGCCCGGAGGAGCTGCTCGGCTCGCGCAGCCTCAGCACCGCGACCGGTTGGCAGACCGAAGCCTTCGATCTGGCGGCGGTCCCCCTCGACCGCGCCGTGACCCTCGAGGTCCGCGTCTCCCCCGCCAACACCGCGGCCCGGGTCTCCCTCGACGACTTCGACCTGACCCGTGGCTCGCTCTTCCGCCGGGGAGACTGCAACGAAGACACCTCGGTCGACCTCGCGGATCCGATCTCGCTCCTGAACGCACTCTTCGGGGGGGCCCCCCTGGGGAGCTGCGCCTCCGCCTGTGACGCGAACGACGACGGCGCGCTCGACATCTCCGATCCGGTCACGATCCTCGAGCACCTCTTCGGGGGCGGCGGGCCTCTCCCTCCGCCCTCCCCCGCCTGCGGGCCGGACCCCAGCCCGGCGGGGCTCACCTGCCTGTCCGCCGGGGCCTGCCTGGCTCCATAAGCCATTATCTGGAAAAGACCTGTGGAGAAACCCTCCGACCGGGGCTGGTCTCCCCAACCATTGTTTGGTATCCCAAACAGTTGGGAGGCAAACCACACCCTTGGAATCTGCGGAGTCCCGATGAGCCCAGCGAATCTCCTCAAGGAGCCGATCTGCAAGTGGGGCCGGAAGGCGATCGAGAAGAACCTCGAGCTCCTTTCCGCCGATGTCGTCGCGGCTCCCCGCTTCATCTGCTCGAAGTGCGGGCGGGCCGCCGCGCAGAAGAAGAACCTCTGCAAGGCGAAGAAGCTGCCGTACTGAGACAGACGCCCCTTCGCTCGTCTTTCCCTCGACCCCTCGATCGGCGATCCTTCGGGCCGGTGCGACCTTCTGGTCGGTCGCATGCTCCCTTCCCCACGGCAGTCCCCGGAGATCCTCGATGCCTCCTCGGCCCGCGCCTGCCCTCGCCGGAATCCTCGCCCTCCTGCTGATCCCGGCCCTCGCTCCCTCCCTCCACGGGGATGACCCCCTCGACCCATCCCTCGCCGCTCCGCAGGACCCCCGCCCGGCGGACTCCGCACCCTCTGACGATTCCGCCCCCGCTTCGGACGACTCCCCCCCTCCGACGATCCCGGTGGAGACCACGGTCGTCACGGCGACCCGGCTCTCCCTCGATCCGTTCGACCAGCCCTACGCCTACTACCCCCACGACCGGGAGGAGCTCGATCAGGCGGTCGGCCGCACCGCCCTGGACCGCATCGATCATGGGCCCGGGGTGATCATCCAGCACACGGCACCGGGACAGACGAGTCCCTACATCCGCGGCCTGACCGGGAAGCAGAGCCTGCTCCTTTTCGATGGCGTCCGCCTGAGCCACGCGACGATGCGGAGCGGACCGAACCAGTACTCCGCCCTGATCCCCGACATGAGCATCGATCGGATCGATGTGATCCTCGGTTCCTCGGGGGTCGTGACCGGCTCGGATGGCCTGACCGGGGCGATCGATCTGCGTCTCCCGGAGGCGGGTCGGGGGGTCGACAAGACCCTCTCCTCCTGGACCACGACCCGAGTCGACAGCGCGAACGGCGCGCAGCTCGCGACGGGGATCGATGGACGCAGCGGAGTGTGGAGCTACTCCCTCGAGGGGAGCCTCATCGATTTCCACGATCGCGTGGGCGGCAAGGACATGGACCGGAACCTCTTCGGGCCCGGGGCGGATTCCTCCGGGAGCATTCCCAACACCGCCTACGACGAGGGCTCCTGGGCCGGGCGACTCTCCTGGGAGGGGCTCCCCGACCAGCGCCTGGAGCTGGCCTTCGGCCACACCCGTCAGGACGATGCCCGCCGTCCGGACGGCTACTTCGAGAACAGCGGGGAGAGCCGCCGCATCTCCCGGTTCTACGACCCTCAGACCTTCAGCTACACCCACCTCCGCCACACCTGGACGCCGCGCGGGGGCCTGCTCGATGAGCTCGTGACGACGGCGTGGTGGCACCGTCACGATGAGGCGCAGACCCGCGAGGACCTGACGAACGGCGGCGCGGACTACCGGAGGCGCGAGTACGACGATCGCATCGACTCCACGGGAATCGAGACGCAGGCCACCCGGCGCCTCGATGACCACGAGATCACGTTCGGAGTGCTCGCCCTCTTCGAGCGGACCGGCAACCAGTATCGCGAGTTCCGGGACATCGGCTCGACCGACGGGGGCGGAGCGACCCCCTACCAGCCCGAGAACTGGGACGCGGGGACGACGATCACCGACGGAGCCCGCTACGACACCACCTCGATCTACGCGCAGGACCTGTGGTGGCTCGATGAGGAGTGGAGCCTGCTCAGCGGACTCCGCTACACGATCGTCGACTGGGAGTTCGATGTCGCCGACAACGATGCCGACGACCTGACCGGTAGCCTCCGGGGGAGCTGGCAGTTCCGGGAGGACATGATGGCGTTCGTCGGAGTCGCGAAGGCGTTCCGCGCGCCGAACCTGAACGACCTCGACGGAGCGACCGACTCGGGCTCGAGCGGCACGCCGGCCTTTGGAAACCCCGACCTCGACCCCGAGGTCAGCAACACGGTGGAGCTCGGCTGGCGCTGGGCGAGGGGCAGGGATGAGCTTCTGGCGAGCGCCTTCCTCACTCGGATCGATGACCTCATCCAGCGGGTGTACCCGGCGGGGGGAGGCCCGGGCACCCTCGAGAACGCCCGGAGCGCTGAGCTCCGGGGCTTCGAGCTCCTCTGGGACATCGGCCTCCCCACGCCCCCGGGACTCGGGGAGCGCCTCGCGGTCTTCGGAGCCCTCAGCGGGGTGGACAGCGAGACCGAGGTCCCGCAGCCGGACGGATCGATCCTCGAGGAGCCGATCAGCCGCGCGAACCGCCTCTACGGCCTCGCCGGCCTGAAGCTCGATCTCGACCGGCAGTGGTGGGCTCGGGCTCAGGTCCGCTTCCACGACGCGTACGGCCGTGGTGATGTGACCCTCGCGGACGCGAACGATGTCCGCCTCACCGTGCCCGGACGCGGCGACGGGACGATCCCCGGCTTCGGCGTGGTCGACCTCTCGGCCGGGTGGCGGGACCCGACCGGGGATCGCTGGATCACCCTCACCCTCGAGAATCTCGGCGACAAGACCTACCGCGCCCTCGGCTCGGGGGCGGACGCCCCGGGGTTCAACATCGTCCTCGCCGCCGGAGTCCGGTTCTGATCCCCCTCGCGGACCCGGGGAGAAAGCGGCGCTTGGAGCGGTGACCACCGCTGGGGTATCGTCCCTCGCGGATCGAGCCCCACCCCACGGCCGATCCTGGACTCCCCAGCTGAAAGGCCCGCGATGCCGCGCTCCCCGCTCCCGACGCTCAAGCTCTGCGCTCTCCTCCTCTGCCTCATCCTCGCCCCGCCCCTGCTCTCGGCCGAGCGAGAGGACGGAGCGGTGGTCGTCTACATCCTCGCGGGTCAGTCGAACATGGAGGGACACGGGCAGACTCGGAGCCTCCCGGTGCTCGCGGAGTCGGCGGACGGTCGGGAGCTGCTCGCGCTGCTCCGGGACGCGAACGGGGAGTGGCGGAGCCGGGACGATGTGACGATGCACTGGCCCGGACACCGGAAGCCGACCGGCCCCCTCGGCCCCGGCTGGGGATACGGGGCGGAAGAGGTCGGTCCGGAGCTCGGCTTCGGCGCGCTGATGGGAGAGCGACACGAGGAGCATGTCCTCCTCATCAAGGTCGCGTGGGGAGGGAAGGATGTCTTCTGCGACTTCCGGGCTCCGTCCGCCGCTCCGCCGGCCGGGGACGAGGCCGCGCTCCTCGCGAAGGAGCGGGCGAACGGGAACGAGCGGGAGGTGGGCGCCTACTACCGTCGCATGCTCGCCGACATCCGCGGCAGCCTCGCCTCCATCGAGACGCTCGTGCCGGGAGCGGCGCGCGACAGGGTGCGCCTCGGCGGCTTCGCCTGGTTCCAGGGCTGGAACGACTACTGTCGCTGGCACGAGAGGGACCCCGCCGATGATCGCCTCATCGGAGATGGGATCATCGAGGCCTACCCCGGCAACCTCGCCGCGATGATCCGCGACCTGCGCAGCGACCTCCAGACGCCGGAGCTGCCGGTCGTCATCGGCGAGATGGGGATCGGCGGCGTCGGCATCGACGCCCGCGCGAAGCGAAGTCCCAACGATCGCGAGGCCCACGCGATCATCGCGTTCCGGGAGGCGCAGCGCAGGACCCTCGAGGAGCGGGGAATGACGCGGGTCTCCTTCGTCCCCACCGTGGCGTACTGGGACGATCGGCTCGAGGAGCTGCGGGAGATCCGCGACCGCTGGGAGCAGGAGAAGCGGAAGGAGGGGATCCCCTCCACCGCGGAGAACGAGCTCCCGACCGCGGAGCAGAGCGAGGAGTACCGGGCCCGGGGGGGCCATTGGTACTGCCACTACAACGGGAGCGCCGCGAACTATGTTCGCGTGGGGGCGGCGCTCGCCCGGTCCCTTCCGTCGGAGCCGGGCGCGCCCGCCGACTGACCGCGCCCGGGGCGGTCATCGCAGCCGGCCGGCCCCGGACTCCTGCCGATCGATCCAGCTCTCGAGCATCGGCTCGAGACCGGCCTTCAGTCCCGCCCGGCGAGCGATCTCCAGGATCTCCTCCTTCGGCCGCTCCCCGGCCTCGAGGATCCCCCACACGAGGGCCGCCCGATTCCCGGAGCCGCAGTGGAACAGGATCGGGCGAGGAGAGTCGTCGAGCAGGGTCCTCAGTCGGTCGAGCACCCCGACCTCGATCGTCTGGGGGGTGATGGGCACCCGGGCGTACCGCATCGAGGCCTCGCCGACGACCCGCGCCTCGTCCCAGTCGATCTCTCCCGGGCGACGGATGTCGATCACCGTGCGGTACCCCTGCCGCGAGAGCTCGGCGAGCTGGTCCGGGGAAGGCTGGCCGGCGATGGCGACCCCTCCCACCTCGAGCATGCGGAACCCGTCCGCGGTCGTCACCTCGCGGGGCGAGGCCCCGGCGCAGCCGAGGAGGAGGAGGAGAGGGAGGAGAGCGAGCCGCGCGGCGACGGTCGGACGAGGGTCCATGACACCTCCGAGGGGAAGGGGTGAGCTCGTCGCGGTCTCGATCATCTGAATCGACTCGTCCCCGCGACCCGGCTCGATCATAATGGGGAAGATCGTCGGTCGGGAGTCGAACCGACCGCGCGGAGCGAGGCGCTCTCCCGCGTCGCGGGCCGCCCTCGCCCCCCCCTGCCGGAGCCGCGGAGGAGTCCCCATGAGCACACCCATCGTCGAGTGCGTCCCCAACATCTCGGAGGGACGCGACCGGGCGAAGATCGACGAGATCGTCGCGGCCGCGGCCGCCGTCCCCGGCGTGCAGGTCCTCGATGTCGACCCGGGCTCGGAGACGAACCGGACCGTCATCACCCTCGTCGGTGCCCCCGGCGTGATCGAGGAGGGTGCCTTCCGACTGATCGCCCGCGCGAAGGATCTGATCGACATGAGTCGGCAGACCGGAGCGCACGCTCGTCACGGCGCGACCGATGTCTGCCCCTTCATTCCGGTGGCGGGTGTCACGATGGAGGACTGCATCGAGATCGCGAAGCAGCTCGGCGCCCGGGTCGGGGACGAGCTGGGCATCCCGGTGTACCTCTACGATCGCGCGGCGCAGCGGGAGGACCGTCGGTCCCTCGCCGCGGTCCGCAAGGGCGAGTACGAGGCCCTCCCGCAGAAGATGAAGGACCCGGCGTTCGCCCCGGACTTCGGTCCGCAGGAGTTCCTCCCCCGCACCGGCGTGATCACGATCGGGGCGCGGGAGTTCCTCATCGCCTACAACATCAACCTGAACACCCGCTCCGTCGAACAGGCGAACGACATCGCGCACGAGCTGCGAGAGAAGGGCCGCGCGGTCCGCGTCGAGCAGCGGACCCCCTACTACTCCAGCGGTCGGCTCCTGCGGTACCAACCCGGTCGGGGGATCTGGCCGAGCTTCACCGGGGAGGTGTTCCCGAGCCGCGAGGATCTCGACGCCCACTATCGCGCCTGCCACGGGACGACCCTCGCGGATGAGCTCGCCTTCTTCGATCAGGACCCGGAGGCCCTGGAGGACGCGTTCGTGATGAAGCGCGGCCTCTTCCGGGAGTGCCGGGCGGTCGGCTGGATGATCCCGGAGTACGGACGGGCCCAGATCTCGATCAACCTGACGAACTTCCGCATCACCAACATGCACGATGTGACCGAGGCGGCGCGCACGCTCGCCGCGGAGCGAGGCATCACGGTCACCGGCTCCGAGGTGGTCGGCGTCGTCCCCCATGAGGCGATCCATGCGAGCGGCGCCTTCTATCTCGAGCGGCAGGGTTCGTCGCGGGGGATCCCCCCCCGGGATGTGGTGGAGACGGCGGTGCAGTCCCTCGGGCTCGCGGACATCGCCCCCTTCGACCTCGATCGCTCGGTCCTCGGGCTCCCCACCACCGAGGGGACCCTGACCGGCCTGAGCACCGCCGCCCTCGCGAACGAGGTCTCCCGCGACTCGGTCGCCCCCGGCGGCGGATCGATCTCCGCCCTGGCTGGCAGCCTCGCCGCCGGGCTCGGCTCCATGGTCGCGAACATCACCTTCTCGAAGCGGCGGTACCGCAAGCGACGCGGTCTCCTCGAGCAGATCGCCACCGAGGCCCAGGAGATCAAGGACGACCTGATGCGCGCGGTGGACCTCGACACCGAAGCCTTCAACGAGGTGATCGCGGCGAACCGGCTCCCGCGGGAGACCCCGGAGGAGCAGACGGTCCGCGCCGCCGCCATCGAGGCGGGCTACAAGAACGCGACGGAGGTGCCGCTCGCCAGCGCGCGGCTCTGCCTGCGGGCGCTGCAGCTCTGCCGACGCATCGCGGAGAAGGGGCTCCCCGCCGGGATCACGGATGCCGGAGTGGGCGCGCTCCTCGCGCGAGCGGGGCTCGAGGGCTCGATCTACAATGTCCGGATCAACCTCGGAGAGATCGGGGATCGGACGTGGGTCGAGCAGGTGCTCGCCGAGTGCCGGCAGCTCCGCGAGGCCGCGTCGGCCTGCGCGGATGAGACCGATCGGCTCGTGGAGGCCGAGTTCAGGAAGGTGCTGGAGACATCGTGAGCGTGAAGCCCAACATCCTCATCACGGGTTCCTCCGGACTCCTCGGCCGGGCGCTCGCCGCCCGCCTCCCCGGCGACGGCTTCGCCGTGCACCCGCTCTCGCGCACCCGAAGCGACCAGAGCTGCTGGTGGGATCCGCCGCACGGCGAGGTCCACCTCGGCTCGTCCCTTCCCCTCCGCTCGGTCCTCCACCTGGCGGGCGCCGGAATCGCGGACCGCCCCTGGACGAAGGAGCGGAAGCGCGTCCTCCGAGAGAGCCGCGTCGACGCCACCCGGACCCTCTGCGAGGCCCTCGCGCGACTCCCCGAGGGGCAGCGCCCGGAGTCGCTGATCATGGCCTCGGGGATCGGCATCTACGGGGACCGGGGCGACGAGATCCTCCGCGAGGAGAGCGCACCCGGTCGAGGCACCCTCGCCGAGCTCGCCGTCGACTGGGAGGCGGCCGCGGATCCGGCGCGGGAGGCCGGGATCCGGGTCGTCGTCCTGCGCCTCGGAATGATCCTCTCCCGGGAGGGAGGGGCGCTCGGGAAGATGCTGACCCCGTTCCGCCTCGGCCTCGGCGGGCCGATCGGAAGCGGTCGGCAGTTCGTCAGCTGGATCGCTCTCCCCGACGCAGTCTCCCTCTTCCGAGCGATGATCGATCGCCCGGACATCCGGGGGCCGCTCAACGCGGTCGCACCGGGCTGCGTCTCCCAGCGGACCTTCGCGAACGCCCTCGGGAAGGCTCTGGGGCGCCCCAGCTTCCTCCCGCTGCCCTCCCTGGCGGTCCGGGCGATGTTCGGGGAGATGGGACAGGAGCTCCTCCTCGCCGGCCAGCGGGTCGAGCCGGCGCGCCTCCTCTCCCTGAAGCACCCCTTCCGATACCCCCACCTCGAGGATGCCCTCCCGGCGATCGGCGTCGGCTAGCCCCTTCGCCGGGAAAGAGTCGCTCCCGGGGTCCGGAGGTGCGATCATCCAGAAATTCCCGGGGGAGGAGAGATCCTCCACAACCTCGCCCACGGGCAGGGGTTCCCGGGGAGGATCGATCGTCAGCAGTGCCCCAGAGGGTGCTCGAGCACCCCATGAAACGGGAGAGCCCAATGAGCAAGACCTTGGCCCTCGTTCTCGTCCTCGTGGCCGGCGGTGGCCTCACGACCCTGAGCCTGACCTTGAAGAGTCAGGTCGAGGGTCAGGCGAGCCAGATCGCCGGCCTCGAGAAGAAGATCGCCGCCCTCACCTCCCTCATCGAGGAGAGCAGCTCCGAGGACGCCCGCACCCTCGCGGCCCGCTCCTTCGAGCAGCAGGGCGGAGAGGTCCCGACCAGCGGCGCCGCGGTCACCGCGGACGAGGTCCGGGCGCTCGTCGAGGAGATGGTCCGGGAGGACGCCTCCCGGGGCAGCCTCGCGCGGAGCTCGGCTCCCGGGATCGACGGGAGCGAGGCGTTCCTCAGCTCGGACGCCTTCCGGGTCGGGGTGGAGCAGGCGATGGAGGCGATCGAGGAGATCGAGCGCGCCGAGCGCGAGGCGCGCCGGGAAGAGCAGATGCTCTCCCGCACCGAGCGCCGCGCTCAGGAGATCGCCGAGGCGCTCCAGCTGAACAACGCCACCGCCCAGGAGCTCACCGCCATCATGGTGGAGGGAGCGCAGGCGATGACCGATGTCTGGGGGCTGGTGCGGGCCGGTGAGTTCGACCGCCGGGAAGTCCGGGGCCTGATGACGGAGCAGCGGGACGAGACGAACGCGCTCGTGCAGCAGCTCCTCACTCCGACCCAGTACGAGACCTACACGGAGATGACCGAGACCCGCGGTGGCGGCGGAGGGAACTTCGGCTGGGTCGGCGGCCGGGGAGGGTTCGGCGGTCCCGGGGGCGGCAACTCCTCCGGCGGCTCCTCCGGAGGCTCCAACTCCTCGGGAGCGGGGAACGACACCCCGCCCGCCGGCGGCGGCCCCGGCGGGGGTCGGGGCGGGTTCTGACCCGACGCCGACGAGATTTCGCCGGGACGAGGAGGGAGCGGGGGTTCCGGAGGACCGGGGCACCCGCTCCCGCCCCTTCGGGAGGAGCGGTCCCGGGGGCGAATCGCGACCCCGCCCGGGGCTCCGGCCCTCTCTTGTGAGGCTGCCCCTCCCTCGGGTATCGTCTCCCCCATGTTGCAGACCCAACGACGCTACGACGATCCGTCGATCTGCCAGCTCGCGATCTTCCTCGACAACCGCGTCGGGAAACTCCGAGAGGTCCTCCGACATCTCACGGCGGAGGACATCCTCGTCCACGCCATCTCCGTGATCGACAGCGCGGACCATGCCATCGTCCGCCTCGTCGTCGATCAGGCGGAGGCCGCGTTCGATGCGCTGCGGTCCGCGAAGTTCCCCGTCGTTCTGAGCGAGCTCCTCGCGGTGGAGGTTCCGAACGAGCGCAGCGGGCTGCGGATGATCTGTCGCGCCCTCATCGCGGGCGAGGTGAACATCCAGTACTCGTACCCGATGCTCACGCGGCCCCACGGCTTCGGCGTGCTCCTTGTCCACTGTGACAATCTGCAGACCGCCGCGGAGCTCCTGACCGATGCCGGCTTCTCCCTGCTCTCCGCCAGCGACCTGGAGCAGGGCCCCTCTCTCTGAGGCCCGGGACGATCACCCTCCGAAGGCCCGGTCCCAGCGCGCCGCGAGGATGAAGTCGTTCTCGCTCAGCCCGTCGATCGAGTGGGTCCAGATCCTCAGCCGGACCCTCCCCCAGCCGAGCTCGATCTCCGGATGGTGATCGGCCTCCTCGGCGATCTCCCCGACCCGATTCACATACGCGAGCGCTCCGGCGAAGTCGGGGAACGAGAGTTCGCGGACGAGCCTCCCCGCCGCGTCGAGCTCCCAGCCGGGGTCGAGCCCGGTGAGCAGCTCCCGGCAGCTCTCCTCCTCGAGCGGAGGTGTGCCCTTTCCGCAGGGAACGCACGGGCGATCGGCCAGATCCATCGGTGCCTCCATTCGTCGGGAGCTCAGAAGGGCTGACCGAGCAGGACATGGATCGCCCACTCGTCATCCCCATCCCCCGGGTTCAGCGTCGCGGCCGCATCGACCCGCAGAGGACCGACCGGGGAGTTCCAGATGAGGCCGAGGCCCGCCCCGAAACGCCAGTTCTCCTCGGCGTAATCCTCGACATCCTCCACCAGGCTTCCGCCATCGAGGAAGGTCGCGAGGGAGAGGGTCCCGACGAGGCGGGTCCGGATCTCGACCGAGCCCACGGCGAAGGCCTCGCCCCCGATCTCCTTCCCTGCGGCATCCCGAGGTCCCATTCGATCCTGACGGAAGGAGCGGACGGAGCGCGGCCCACCGAGGAAGAAGCGCTCTCCCAGGGGGATCTCGCCGGCATCCGTGCGATCAATGAGCCCGGTCTGAGCCGCCAGGACGATTCCCCAGCGTCCGCCGAGCGGGGCGGTGTGGCTGCCGTGGAGCGTGAGGCGGGTGAAGTCGAGGCCGGAGCCGAGCGCCGCGGTCGAGAGCTCCACCCGCCCGCCGAAGAGCAGCCCCCGGGTGGTGCTGATGGGGGAGTCCCGGTCGTCATGACGGGCTCCCACAAAGAGCAGGTGCGCCCGGCTCGACTCGTCGAGCTCGACATCGACCGGATCGACCTGGGAGATGTCCTCGTCCCTCGCCTCGAAGCCGGTGTTGATCGACAAGCGGCGATCGACGGGGAAGTCGAGGAGGACCGTGCCGAGCCTCTCCCTCCGCTCGAAGGAGACCTCCTCGAACCGACGGTAGCGACCGCGCAGCTCGATGGTGATCTCCTCGCCGAGGAGATACGGAATCCGGAGGCGCGCCTCCGCCTGCTCCCCCTTGAACGAGGCGAGTCCCTCCAGGCGGCCTTCGATCCCGGAGCCGAGCAGGTTCCGATGCAGGACGCCCACTCCCAGCCTCCCGAGCTCGTAGGTGCTGAATCCCAGCCGCGCGTCGAGACGGACCGTATCCCTCTCCTCGAGGGCGACCTCCACATCGAGCCGGAGGGGGTCCTCCGGCGTGGGGACGAGGTCGACCGTGAAACGGGAGAGCAGGCCGGTGGCGTTGAGGGACCGCTGTCCCTCCTCGAGCTTTCGGGTGGAGTAGCGCTCACCCGGCTCGATCCCGAGCCTGTCCCGGAGGAAGGAGCGGCGGGTCCGGGCATCTCCGATGATCCGCACCTCTCCGAAGGTGTGGATCTCCCCCTCCCGCACTCGAATGCGGAGCCGCCGGCGAGCTTCTCCGATCGAGTCCAGCTCGACGGTCACCTCGGCCTGATAGTGCCCGCGGTCCTGCAGCGCGCGGCGCAGCCGCGATCGCACTTCGAGCGGGAGACGCGGAGTCACCGGGCCTCCCACCGTCACCCCTGCGAGGGCGAGGAGCGTGGCGTCGGGGAGCTCGCTCCCGGGGAGGACCTCGATCTGTTCGAGAGTCGTCCGAGGTCCCTCGTCGATCTCGACGACCAGCCTCACGAGGATCTCCCCGCGGGAGGGGATCGCACCGGCGGCGGGGGATGCTCCGGGAGGGGATGGGATCTCCTGGCGGTCCTCGCGGACGACGATCTTCGTGTCGAGGTACCCCTCGAGGGAGTAGAGGAGCCGGATCGCGGCGACTCCCGCGTCTCGCGCGCTCTCGGTGAACACCCTCCTCCCGCCCGGCAGCAGACCGGGGCGCAGCCATGGGAACGCCCCCTCGAGGAGGTCGCTGCCGAAGGCGCGGTTCCCCGTGGCGATGACACGGTCGAGGAAGGCGCGGGGCCCCTCCTCCACCCGCAGGAGCAGGCGTCGTCCGGCCTCCCCCGGCTCACCGGTCGACTCCAGCGCGCCGGAGGCCTCGAGGTAGCCTCGCTTCCGATAGGCGGCGGCCAGCTCGAAGATGAGGTCCTCCCGCACCCCCGGATCGTCGGGCGCGGCGATGAGATCCTCGAGCCAGGGCGCGAGGGCGGAGCGGAGCGCGACGGAGCCCAGGCCATCCGCCCCCACGATCTCCACCCGGAGGGCGGCCTCGCCGGGCATCTCGCTCCGACCGGCCGCCTCGCGGTCTCCCCCTTGCTGCCCGGGGAGCGATGTCGCGATCAGGAGGAGGGCGAGGAAGGCGGCGGAGAGCGGCCCACCGGACGGGATCACGGGAACCACCAGTAGAAGAGGACATCCGCGGCGGACTCTCCCGCCCCATCCTGCTCGGCGATGACCGAGACCCCCTCGTCCAGCCTCATCTCCACGGTCACCCCGTCGAGCTCGCCGGTGTCCTCGGTGGTCCGCACCCCGATCTCGATCCGCTCCAGCAGGCCGTTCGATCCTCCGCTGTCTCCGAACAGCCCGGCCCAGACCTGAGGGCCGTAGAGCCGCGCGAGCTCGGTCGCCGCGATGAGGCCCACCTCGTCGGAGAGGATCTGATCACGCATCCGCCCCGTCGCCACGAGCAGGAGAAGGTCCTCCTCGGGCAGGGTCGGGCTGGAGGTGAACCGGACCTGAGGCGCGAAGAGCCCCCCGTCCGCGACCGCCTCGATCTCGATCCCTCGCGTGAGCGTCCTCCCCACGAACCGCACCCGGGGGCGGAACGGATCCTCCTCGGGAAACCGCACCTCGACCTGAGCGATGTCGAAGGCGACGCGAGGGAGGAGCAGGCGTCCCTCGCTGGCGGTGATCGCGCCCACGAGCAGCGGCTGGTAGCCGGTCCCCTCGAGGCGGACGCGGCCGTGGGGGGAGACCTCGACGCGGTTGTTCCTGATCTCGAAGTTCCCCGCGAGGTCGATCGTCACCTCGAAGCCGAGACGCGAGAGGAACCCCTCCTCGAACCGGAAGAGGTCGAAGGGGAGCTCGGTCCCGCTCCCCCCGAGAGAGGGATGAATGTCCTGATCGTAGATGCCGCGGGTGATCGTCAGGCTCCCCTCCAGGCGCGGATCGTCGATACCGCCGTGGAGACGAAGTCCCCCGCTGCCCCGGACCCGCAGGCTCTCGGTCCGGAGGAGTCGGACGCCATCGAAGCGAAGACGCGTGTCGAGGCGCTCGAGGGTCCCCCGAGAGAAGGCGACCACGCCCTCCCCCTCCACGGCTCCCCCACCGATCGTCGCCGTGAGTCCGTCGAGGCGGACCTCGCGCCCCCGCCAGACGAGATCGGCATCGATGTCCCGGACCCGCTCCCAGCCGCTCGGTGCGAGCTCACCCCCGCGCAGGGAGCCCTCCGCCTCGATCTCCGGATCGGTGAGCGGCCCTCGGATGCGCCCCCTCACCCCGAGAGATCCCCGGGCCCCGCGCAGCCCCGCCCGGCCGAGGATCGTGCCAAGAGACTCGAGGGGAAGCCCGACGACATCGACCTCGCCGTCCCACTCCTGCGGTGCGCCGGTCGGAACCCAGCCGCCGAGCTCGACCTTGCCGATGCCGAGGTCGAGCACGCTGGCATCCATCCGGATCCTCTCTCCCGGGGTCCAGGAGGCGAGGCTCGCCCAGCGCTCGAACTCGATCGCTCCCCCCCCCAGCGCGATGGTCCCTTCCATCAGGTCGAGGCTCCCGCCGAACCGCGGGCCGGAGTCCCCCCACTCCACCCACCCCTCGAGGTCGGCCAGCCCCCGCGGCTCCTGCGCGGGGAGGAAGGGCGCGAGCACCCGCTCCAACGGCAGGTCCACCCCGGAGGCGCGAACGAGGAGCGTGGGGACACCCTCGACGGCAGCCACCTCTCCGGAGAGCTGGAAGTCCGCGTGGGAGGTGCGGAGGTCCCCGGTGGCGGACCAGCTCGGGCCGTTCCCTCGGAGATCCCAGCGCAGGGAGATGAAGTCCGGGAACTCACGAGGGCGGGGGAGGTCGAGGGCCGCGAGGACATCGTCCGGGGAGTAGACCTCCACCTGAAAGCCGAGCTCGAGCGCCTGCTCGGCGCGCAGCGGGATCCCCGCCGAGAGGTGGAGGATCGATCCCGGGCCACTCCCCGCCGGGATCCAGAGCTCCCAGCCGTCCTCCTCCCGGGTGAGGGTCCCCTCGATCACGATCGGGAGCGGCTCCGTGACGAGAGCGAAGCGGGCCACCGCTTCGGAGTCGGGCTCCCAGCGGAGACGGCCTCGCTGAATGCCATCGACCCCCCGCAGGCTCTCGATGTCGAGCTCGACTCCGAGTGGTGCTCCGGTGGCGCCCCGCAGGCTCGTCACCCCGCCCCGAAGGGAGATGTCACCCCGGTCGAGGAGAAGCTCGCTCACATGCACGGGGAACGGGAGCTCGGGGAGGCGTTCCGGCGCGATGACGGAGAGCAGGGGGAGCGCATCTCCCCCCGACGCCTCCCCCGACGCCGCGCCCGGAGCGAGGAGTCTCGCCTCCAGCACCCCGGCCTCGACCGATCGGATCGCCGGCAGACCGCGACGGAGCGCCCACCACCCATCCGCCTCCAGCCGAAGCCGATCGATCCGAAGCGCCTGAAAGGGAAGCGGGGCGAGGGATGGGTCCCCCGACGATGCTCGGGGCGAGGCGTCCATCTCGAGGCGATGAAGCTCCACGATGAGGGTGCCGCCGTCCCCTCGCCCGAACTCGACCCGCCCGATCCGGCAGGAGCCTCCCCACTTCTGGGAGACGACCATCGGCAGCAGCGGCACGAGGAGTCGGGGCAGGAGCGCGGGGGCCAGAAGCAGCGCGCCGAGCGTCAGGATGACGAGGGGGCGGCGCGCCGCGCGACCCCACCTCCCCCAGCCTCGCGGCCCGGCGGCCGGACGCGGCCCCGCCACGATCACTCGGCTCGGGGGAAGACCATCCCCCCAGAGGGAGGCACCTCGCCCGCGCTGGACCCAGCCCACGGAGCGTGCCGAGCCGACGCGCCGGACCCCGGCGACGGCGGAGCGCCCCCCTCTCCAGCGGAGTCGGGCACCCTTGGGTGGGGCTCTGCGAGAATCTGGCTTCAAGGAGGGAATCCGCCGCCTTTCCCCGAAGGAAGGGCGTCCTCCCCGGCTTCTGCGCTCCTGCAAAGAGCCTCCAGGGCTGTTCAGGCGGGTCGGATCGGGGGCTCGCATCCCGATCCGGGGGATTCCGGGTCGCGGGATCGAACCTCGGAGGATAGTCTGAAGGGCAATCGAATGCCCGCCGTTTCCCGGCCGTCCGAGCGATTCTCACGGAATCGAGCCGCGGGGAGACGGGCGATCGATCGCCCACCGAAAGTGGACCCCCTTGGAAAGGACCACGGAGGATGTTTCGAAGCGCACCGGGTCGAGGCCTCGCCCTTGCGGCCATCGCCCCTCTTCTCCTCACCGGCTCCGTCCTCGCTCTGGGCGACGACGCTCCGAATCCGCTGAAGGAGCTGAAGGAGTCGGTCCGCCAGCTCGCGAAGCGGGCGAGGAGTGACGGTTACTCCGCCAGCGTCTCGATCCGCGGCGGCACCTCGGTCAAGGCGGACCACCATCTCCGCGATGTCTCCATCAGTCAGGACTACCAGGGAGACATCCTCGGCGCGGTGATGCACGTGCCGGCGATGCAGGTCTTCCGGAAGGCGGACAAGGGCGCGCTCTTCGACGGAGAGCGCTGGTCGATGCTGCAGGCCCGCAAGGAGGGCAAGGAGCTCGACCGCCTCTTCATGTTCCCCCTGCAGGTGCTCTCCACCGCCCTCGGCAAGGCAAGCGACGCGGAGTGGCTCGAGTCGACCGCTCCGACCCCGGATCCGGTCGTGACGGAGGAGAAGCAGGGACGCACGAGCGTCGCGCGGAAGCAGACTCAGGACCAGGTGTACCATCGCATGCGCCTCCACCTCCCGAACGAGGTCGCGGTGCAGGTGTTCACCGAGGTTCAGAACTCCGGCTGCCTCGAAGGGGGCTGATGCATCTCCGAATTCCTGTCCCGTGCGGACAGGACCGTTGCCAAGGGACTCCTCGACATCGACCTCGACCCCGAGTCGCGCCTCCCGCGCGCCTTCACCCTCACCATCCTCACCGGTGTCCGGGGAGCGGTCAGCGAGGGCAGCAAGGGTGAGAAGAACTCCTTCAAGGATGGGATCGAGCACGTCGCCATTCACTACGACTACTCCCTCGACACCGGCAAGGCGGTCGAGCGGTTCAGCATCCCGAAGGCGGCCGCGCGCCTGATGCGCTGATCCGCTGATCCGGGGCTCCCGGCGAAGAGATCCCAAGACAAGACCCCCCGTCACGGTCCGACCGTGGCGGGGGGTCTTTCTCTTGGGGGGCGGTCCGGCTGGGGAGGACGGGCTTCAGAGATCGCGGCCGGCGTCCCCCTTCTCCTCACCCTCGGACTCCTCGCCGAGGAGGTCGGGGAAGAAGGTCATCAGGGCCTGGTCGAGCTCCCCCGCCCGGATGTCCGCGAAGCGGATGCGGCCCTCCGCGTCGATGACATACAGGGTCGGCCAGCCGGAGACGCGCCAGCGAGTGGCGATCGGCCCCCCCGTGCCCCCTCCGTCGTAGAAGGAGCGCCACGTGATCTTCTCCTTCTCCATCGCCTTGCGCAGCTTGGGAAGATCCCGGTCCGAGTTGACACCGATCAGCGCGAAGGGCGCATTGGCGAGCTTCTTCACGAGCGACCGCTCGTGCGGGTACATGGCCCGGCAGGGCCCTCACCAGTCCCCCCAGAAGTCGAGGACGACGACCTTCCCCCTGTAGTCGGAGAGCCGCATCGGCTGACCGCTCGTGTCGACGCCGATGATCTCGGGCGCCAGCTTCCCCGGCTCGAGGTCCGCGGGGTCGTGACGATCGAGGTAGGCCGCCGCGATCTCCCCGAAGGTCGTCGCCCGATAGGGGACCTCCCCGTACTTCTCGCGCAGGATCCGGAAGAACTCGGGGGCGCGCTCGGGAGCGGAGCGGACGAGCTTCTTCCCCGTCGAGAAGAGGCACCACGCCTTGACCTCCGTGTGGGGCGTCACCTGGGTGAGGCGCCCGCAGATGTTCTCGAAGTCCGCAGCGTCGAAGAGGTAATCGAACTCGGGGATCCGCTTCAGGGAGGCGCTGGTGGGGTACTCATCCAGGAGGCGACGAGCGAGCGTCGCCGCTCCCGACTCCATCGTCCCGTCCGGGCGCTGCCACCAGTGCATCCGCAGGAGCCAGAGCTCCGCGCCCAGCCCCTCCTCCGTCCCGGCCCCGCTCTTCGCGAGCGCCTCGAAATCCTTGCGGAGCGCGTCGTAGGCGCCTCTCTGGCCCAGCTCCTCGATCGCCGCCTCATGCTTCGCCTCGAGCTCGGCGAGCTCTCCGGAGGCGGCGGGCGCCACTCCGGTCGCGAGCAGCGCCGCGAGCATCGCCCCGCGGAGCGGGGAGAGCCCGGGGCTCCCACCCACCGTCGTCCTCCTCGCGGACCCTCGACTTCGTGTGATGAACATCGACACCTCCTCCATTCCCTGGCACGAACCCCGACCCCGCGGATCGGGCTCCCGGGCTCCGCGACGGCCGGTCCCGCGGGCGCTCCGGATCGCTCTCAGAATAGGAAGCGGAGAGAGCCGTGGAAAGTCCCCTACCGACGAACCGGGTGGTCCCTTACACTCGATGCGTTCGCTCTCCGCGAGAGGCCCGGTCCGTTCCGACCCGAAGGACATCACCATGCTGCATTCCCGCTCCCTGCTCGTCATCGGCCTGATCATCAGCCTCCTGGCGGTCACGACCCTGTCGGGGTCCGGGCAGGACGGCACTCCCTCTCCCCCCGCCTCCACGGACGGCGGTGAGGTGGAGAGCGGTGATGCCGGGGAGAAGGCGGACAAGAACCCCCTCGAAGACCCGGTCTGGCAGAGCCGCGCCAAGCTCGGGAAGATGCTCGCGAAGAAGCGCTGCGTCATCTGCCACAAGATCGACGGGAAGGGGGGCGTGCTCTCCCCGCCCATGGAGGAAGTGGTCGCGAAGCGCTTCAAGTCGATGACCACCTACGACAAGCATGTCGAGGCGCTGAAGAAGACCGACCCGCCCCGCTACCAGGCATCCAAGGCGAAGATCGACAAGATCGTCGATGAGAAGGACCGCTACCAGAAGCTGGTCCTCTGGCTCCAGAGCTATCTGGTGAAGCCCACCTTCGACAACGGGCAGGCGAAGATGACGCCGCAGATCCTGAACAAGAACGAGATGAACCAGATCATCGCGTTCGTGCTGAGCCTCGAGCCGAAGCCCGAGCCCCCGAAGGACGAGTGAGGCGGGCCCCGCTCCCGCCGGCGGGGGTGGGCCTCCCCCTCAGGGTCGGGAGCGGCTCGCGAGGAGCGTCCCGCTCTTCAGCTCGACCTGCTCCCGATACCCGAAGAACCGCAGCGCCTCCCGGACCCACCGATGGTCGGGGCGGTCGACCCGCCAGACATCCCCTCCCCCCGGCTCCCGTCGCACCGACGGGAAGAACCCCAGCAGCCACTGCAGTCGCAGCCTGCGGAACCACTCGGAGAGCCACAGGTAGGGCCGATCCCGCTCGAGTCCGATGAAGAAGCCGTCCTCCCCCTGATCCTGATAGAGCGGCATGAGGAGACGGGACCGGCAGGGCGCGCGCACCGGGAGCCCGTGGTCGACCGCGAGGACCTGCTGGGCCGCGACCCGATCGAAGCTGCGGAAGCCGTCCTCCATGACGAACCGCTCCCGATCGACCACCGGGTGTCGGTGAATCACCTCGACGATGGGGGGGATCCCGGCGCATCTCTCGCGGAGGCTCGCGAAGGAGTCCCGCACGCTCGAGAGCTCCCCTCCCGTGATCAGGCCGGAACGAATGAGGATCCAGAGCACGACGCTCTCCAGGTCCTCCGCGGCGGTCTCGCTCTCGTGGGGTCCGGTCTCGATCGCGAGGGTCCTCGCCCCCCGGTCGAACGCGTGGCCGAGGAGCAGCCCTCCCAGGGCCTCCTCCAGTCCGGCGATGATCGGGATGGGCAGCCCGCGGAAGAGCGCAGCGTGATCGAGGGTGTTCCGGGCGACCGCGAAGGGAACGGATGGGGCGGAGGCGGTGTGGAGGTCGATGACGACGGGGAGGGGGTTCCAGGTCGCCTCGTCGAGGGCTCGATCGAGCTCCCGGCTCAGGCTCCAGACCTCCCGCTCCTCCGCCGATGCGCAGGCGTCGAGGGAGATCGAGCGGAGGCGGTCGATGCGGGTCCGGGTCCAGAGCCGGTTCATGTCCTCATCGATGAGCCGAACTCCGCGCGCGCAGGCCTCCACGTTCCCGGTGAGCATCACGAGCCGGCCCCGGAGCTTGAGCTCTCCGCGGTCGATCCGGTCGGTGAGACGGTCCATCGCCGCGAGGCCTCCGGGCTCGTTGCCGTGCATCCCGCCGACGACGATCACGGTCGGTCCCGGCGCTTCTCCCTCGTGGCGCCCCCGCCCGTGGCGGGCACGAGGATCGCCGGGCGGGAGCCCCCCCGCCTCGGGACCGGACCTGGAAGTCACCTCCCGACTCATCCCTCGAGGAGCTCCTCGAGCAGGTCCCGGGCCACATCCAGGAAGTCGTTCTCCGTGATGATCCCCACGAGCCTCCCCTCCTTCACCACGGGGAGGCATGCGACGCGGTGCTGACGCATTCGCTCGATCGCCTCGAGGGTCGGCGTCTCCGGGGTCACGGTGATGACGTGCTTTCGCATCACCTCCCTCACGGGGATCGGCTCCCGCCTCTCCTCGACCGCGCGCCGGGCGAGATAGCGCAGCACCGAGCGATAGGAGATCAGCCCGACGAGCCGACTCTCGCTGTCCTCGACGGGGACATGGCGAATGCGGTTCCAGTCCATGAGGTTCGCGACCAGGTCGATGAGCTCCTCCTGATCGACGGTGATGAGATCGGTCGTCATGTACTGCTCGACCCGCTGGTAGTTGTGCTGCCAGCCCCCCGCCTCCTGGATCCGCGCCGGCTTCCAGAGGTGGCCCGGGAGGCCCTCGCGCTGACGCTCGATCGTCGCCGCGGTGATCGCCCCGAGGCGCTCGCCGCGCGATCCGCTCGCCTGCATCCGGGAGAGGGACTCCAGCTGCCAGCTCGCGCCCGTCCGACCAGAGTCGATCCGCTCCCGCAGGAGGCCGAGGTACTGATCGACCTCGGATGGCTCCACTCCGGAGGCCCGCAGCCCCGACTCCGCGAGGGGGAGGAGCTGGTCGAGGAGGAGCCGCCGGGCGGAGTGCTCCCGGCCGTCGAGCCAGGTGAACTGCGCGGAGAGCCCCTCACGGGCGGCGGAGAGGAAGTTCGACTTCGTCGCCTCGAAGGAGATGCGGCGGGTCACATCCTCCTCCGCCGCGAGTCCGGCGAGGAGGCCGAACCAGAGCGCGGCGTTCGCCACCTCATCCGCCGGGGTGGGACCGGCGGGGAGGACCCGGTTCTCGATCCTGAGATGAGGCCGGCCGTTCGAGATCCCGTAGCAGGGGCGGTTCCAGCGGTAGACGGTGGAGTTGTGCAGGAGCAGGGCCGCGAGGCGCGGGACCTCGCCCGCCTCGACCATGGCGAGGCTGTCCTCCTCGATGTCGGTGCCGAGGATCACGCGGAACTTCGCGAGGTCCTCCTGGAAGATCTCGGTCACCGACTCCCTCACCCAGCCATCTCCGAAGCGGACCCGGGGACTGACCTCCCGGAGATGCGGTCCGCTGACCCGGGTGTCCACCGACTGCTGGAAGAGCGCGATCCGCGTCTCCCGCCAGAGGCGTCGCCCGAAGAGGAGAGGAGAATTCGTGGCCGCGGCGAGCACGGGCCCGGTGACGACCTGCGCGAGGTTGTAGAGCTTCGCGAACTCGTCCGCCCCCACCTGGAAGTGCACCTGGAAGCTCGTGTTGCACGCCTCCAGCATGACCGAGTAGTGCTTGAAGCTGACCTCGTCGATCCCCTGAATCTTGAACTCGTAGGCGGCGCCGCGGAGTCCCGTCATCGCGTCGTTCAGGGCGGCGTAGCGGGGGCGATCGGTCATGTTCTCGAGGTCGAGGTCCGACTTCTGGAGCGTGGGGAGGATCCCCGTCATGAGGACATGGGCGTCGTGCCGGGCGGCGGCCTCCCGGCAGACCTCCAGCATCGCGCCGATCTGCTCCTCCAGGCGGGAGAGGCATCGGCCGCCGAACTCGAGGGGGTCGAGATTGAACTCGAGGTTGAACCGGGCGAGCTCCGTCGTGAAGCGCTCGTCACCGATCTCATCGACGAGCCGCTCGGAGAGGCAGGCCGGTCGCCAGGCGTCATCGACGAGGAACAGCTCCTGCTCCGCCCCGATCCTCCGTCGATCGAGGGCGAGGTCGCCCCGCTCGATCATCCGCTCGAGCGCCCGGAGGTCCGCGAGGAGCCGCTGCATGAAGAGGCGCATCGCGTTGCCGTCGAGGCCGGCGCGAACGTCCTG